>JAFGBL010000292.1 GCA_016933115.1 Bacteroidales bacterium
ATTATTAATAAATAAATTATTCGGAGCGTCGATATTGGTTTTGTTGCCACTGAACCGGTGAATATCAAATAAGATATGGTTCAATACCTTTACTTTTTCAAGGGCTGTCAGATTTTCATTCAATTCAAGCCAGATATCGCGTTCAATTTTATCTACTTTCTTTAAGATATCTTTTTCCGATAAATCGGGATACTGGTACCTGGAAACAATAATAAATCCGGCTAATAAATCAAGGTGGCTGTGTTCTTTCCAGTTTTTTAGATCATTGATGAGAGAGTTGAATTGAATGATGTGGATAAGCTCTTCGATCCTGCCCTGGATGGCATTATCAAAAGAGTTGTCCCAGGCTTTTTCCAAAAATGGTATGGCCTCTATTCCGTAATAAAGTATCTTTTCACGAATCTGGTCGTACACCTTGTTACTGGGCTCATCCAGCAAACTCATCAGTGCGTTTAATTCATTATTTACTTCAGAATTCACCAATATTCAATGATTTGTATTGATCATGCAAATATGGGCAAAATTAATAGAAATTACAAAATAGGCATTGCCTAAGTATACCTGGGAATTGTAAATATAAATTTTGAGCCAATACCTTTTTCACTCTCGGCCCAAATGGCTCCATTATTTTTCCCGATGAACTCCCTGCATAAAATTAATCCCAGGCCGCTGCCTTCTTCCTTTTCGGTTCCTACTGATTTATATTGGTCATCTATTCGGAAAAGCCGTTTCAGGTTTTTCTTTTCTATTCCAATCCCGTTGTCTTCAATGCGCACTTCAACCTTGTCGGTTGCATTTAAAACCGAAATCTTAACCTGCCCCTTCCTGGGTGTAAATTTTATGGCATTCGATAGCAGGTTCCTGATCACTGTATTGATCATGTTTTTATCAGCAAAAGCGTGTGATGCAGAAATTGGACCGATGGTTAATTTTATCTCCTTATTCTCGGCAATGGGCTTTAAAACACTGACATTTTCTTTAACCAAATCGGCAATACTTATTTCAGCCGGGCTGAAATCAATTGTGCCGGTCTGCGTCCCTGACCAATCAAGTAGGTTTTGTAAAAGTTTATAGGTATTTTCAGAAGCTTCGCAAATATTCCTGATGAATGTTTTTCGTTCATTTTCAGTTAGATTTTCATATGCCTCATACAGTAAATTGGATGAACCCAGGATGATGTTGAATGGATTTTTCAGATCGTGGGCAATGATAGAGAAAAACTTATCCTTCATGGCATTTGCTTTCCTTAGTTTTTCCCTTGATTCAATGAGAATGTCCTCTGCTTCTTTTCTATCAGAAATATCAATAGCAACAACCAATATAGCTCGTTTTCCATGATATTGAACAATGGAGCCCAGCGATTCGATCCACCGCACTTTACCATCTTTTCGGATATACCTGTATTCATTTTTGGCAGGGGTCACAATTCCATTCAGGGAATCCCTCACACTTTGCTGCGCTCTAATATAGTCATCCCGATGGATCAGCAACTTTAACCAGTTTTTCCCTTTCTCTTCCAATTCCTTGGTGCTATATTGTGTAAGGTCTTCTACCCTCGAATTGGCAAATATCAACTTCCCGGATTGAATGATCAACATGGCCTGCAACGAATTTTCGACCAGCATTCTGTATTTCATTTCGGATTGTTCACGGGAGGCTTCGGCTTCCTTTGACCGGGTAATATCCTCCACATTGACTATCATACTGGAAACATTGCCCTTTCTGGTTACCACCGGAGTTACATAATATCTCAGATAAACCCTTTTGCCCCATTTCGACTCATACCAGTTTTCGTTGTATATGACTTTTCCGGTCTTTTGGCAGGTAATAATATCTTTGGAAAGTCCGACTCTTTTCAAGGGAGGGTAATCAAGGCAGTTAATTTCTTTGGTAGCTTCCTCGCTTGGAGAACCCAGGATTTGAAGTATTTTTTGATTAACCTCCAGAATTTTCCCCTTGTTATCAATATAAATAATTCCAGTCGGACTATATTTTACGAGGTTTTTATATTTTGTCTCGCTCTTGCTTAATTCATCCAGTGCTTCCGAAAGCTTTTCTTTTTGTTCGGTAATTTCATCGTTAATTACCCTGAGTTTGTTATTGGCCCGGATTTTTGATTTGATGTCGAAGTAAACCAAAACTCCAAAGATGAGCATCAGGATAAAAATGATAATGAGATAAATTCTTTGAACAAAGGCTTCTCTTTCCCTGTTTTTAATTTCATTCTCCTGCTTCAGGAAATCATTGATCAATGCTACTCTTTCTTTCTCCATCTTGTCAATTTCATACTTGGTCTCCAGTTCAGCTATGTTGTCATGAAATTGTTTATTGTAAATGGAATCCTTTTGCCGTGAATAATTCTGATAGTACACCAGAGCTTTCTGATACTGATTTTTCCCTTTGTAGATTTTGTAATACAATTCATAATTCAGTAGCAAAACTGATGAAATATTACAGGAATCTGCAATCTGATGGCTTAAATTATTATACGTCAATGCCGCATCAAAATCATTCAATTGAAAATACACATTACCAATTGTTTGGTACGATTGTGCAACACCCAGCCTGTTACCGAGTTGTTTTTCCATCTCAAGGGATTCCTGAAGGCTGACAAGTGCATTTTGATGATCTCCCAAAGCAAAATAACTCTCTCCAATATTGTTCAATATTCTGGATATGCCTTGCAAGTCTTTTATTTCACGGTATATTTCAAGCGCCTTTTCGTAATAATCAATGGCCAGGCTGTTCTGATCCCAGTCGCTGTATATGATCCCTATATTATTAAAGGAATCGGCTAAGCCTTTCCTGCTTTCAAGTTTTTCTTCAATTTTCAAGGATTTTTGATAGTACTCCAATGCCTTTTCTTTATTACCCCAATCGTAATAAACAATACCAATGTTGTTCAAGGCAGAGGCCATACCCTTAAGATTGTCCAGTTCTTCAACCATTCGTAGTGATTCCATGTAATTATCAAGGGCTTTTTCATAATCTCCAAGGTCGAAATATACCACTCCGATGTTGTTTTTAATATCGGCAAACTTTTGTTTGTCTTTTAATTTTTCCGCAAGAACCAGTGCCCTATTAAAATTTTCCAAAGCTGTATGAAAATCACCCAATGAATGGTTGACAGAACCCAGGCTTCTCATTCTTTCTATTAAAATTTCCTTTCGATCCAATTCATTCTCAAATTCAACGGATTGTCTCAGGTATTTTCGGGCCTGCTGATTTTCACCACGTGCAATATTAACCTTACCCAATTCAAACAAAATATCTGAGATGACGGTATCATTACCCAGTGTTTGTTCAACATGAAGTGATTGTTCAAAAGCGACCATCGCGCTGTCGAAATTTAAAAGATTGGCTTGTGATTTTCCGATTAGAAAAAGAATTTTAGATTTGGATTCAGGATCAATGGTTTCATCTATGAGTTTATAAGCTTCAGCCGCATATTCTGAAGCTAATGCAGGATTATTTTTAAGTGATTTATTTGCAAAAACAATTATTGAATCGATTTTGATTTCAGAAGGAAGGCTTTCATCCAAAATAAATTTTGATTGCTCAATACTTGAATCCTGTGAAAAAACCACCGCATTTATCCACGTAAAAAAAAGGAGGACTGAAATCCTGACAAGTTGTTCGAAGTTGAAATATTTTTTCACAAAAATCCTAATTGGTTCTGCAATGTAATAAAAATTTCAATTACCAATCAAATCAAAAGTCTTCAAATTTGCTTTGGGTTATTCTCCCAAGCATCAATTCAATCATATCAATAATTGCACTATGATAGTTTTGGTTGTAATTATTACTTTCCCGATTCGCTATGGCACAACAAACAGTTAAGGTTTTATGTCCAAGTAGTCTCCCTAATCCGTATAATGCCGACGTTTCCATTTCAAAATTAACAATTCTTTTGTTCTGATAACGAAATTTTTTCAATTTTTCGTTCAAACCGGGGTTGGCTACTTGCAACCTCAACACCCTACCCTGGGGTCCATAGAAACCGGGCGCAGTGGCAGTTATTCCTTTTATCAAATCTTTTCCCAATGCATTTGCAAGCGCTGATGAAGCAGCAACAATATATGGATATGATAATCTATTGTTCCATTGTGCATATTCAACGAAGGCCTTTGCGATTGCATTTTCCTCAGGACTCTCCTTAAATTTATAAAAATTGAGCAAGCCATCCAAGCCCAGACCGAATTCTGACATTACAATGGAATTTACAGGGATATCCTGTTGAATGGCTCCGGATGTTCCCATCCTGATGATATTTAAGGATGTATGTTTTGGTTTGATTGTTCGGGTTTTTAAATCAATATTTACCAAGGCATCCAACTCATTGAGAACAATATCGATGTTATCTGTCCCCATTCCGGTTGACATAACTGTCAATCTCATGTTGCTGATGATGCCGGTTTGGGTATGAATTTCACGGTTTTGACCTTTGAATTCAATTTTATCGAAATATCCTGAAACTAAATCCACACGGGCCGGATCACCCACCAAAATAATGGTTCCGGCTAAATGTTCGGGTTTCAGATTTAAATGATAGATACTTCCGTCGCTGTTCAATATCAATTCCGAAGCAGGTATTTTTTTTTCAGACGGCATGGTGAATAATCCTAATTTTGTTTCAGAACGCAAAGATAGGAAAAAATGAAGGCTGAAATTATTTCGATTGGTGATGAACTGCTCATTGGGCAGGTTGTAAATACCAATGCCAGCTGGATGGCAAAAAAACTGAATGATGCTGGCATCCCCATTCATCAAATCACCGTAATTCCTGATCAAAAAGAACGCATTGTGACTTCTCTTGAGGAGGCTTTGAAACATGTTGACCTGGTAATTTTTACGGGCGGACTGGGACCGACCCGAGATGACATCACCAAGCTGACGCTCTGTGAATTTTTTAAATCTCGGTTGGTTCTGAACGACGATGTCCTCAGCGATATTCATAAATTGTTCGGAGGCCGTGGTTTGGATTTGAACGAACTGAACAGAAAACAAGCTGAAGTGCCGGATAACTGTATTCCTATCCGCAATAAGAATGGAACCGCTCCGGGTATGTGGTTCGAACAAAATGGAAAAATCGTGGTTAGCTTACCCGGTGTTCCTTATGAAATGGAACCGATGATTGCTGACTTTGTAATTCCCGAGATTTCAAAAAAATTTTCCGGGCAGGCCATCATTCACCGGACAGTATTGACCCAAGGAATTCCTGAATCGCGGTTGGCTAAATTAATTGAAGACTGGGAAGATAACCTTCCACAAAATATCAAACTGGCATATTTGCCCAAGCCAGGTATTGTGAGGTTAAGGCTATCGGCTATCGGAAAAAGCAAGCCGGAACTCGAAGCCCAAATCGATTCAGAAATTAAAAAACTCAAAAAAATAATTCCCAAAGCCATCTTCGGATTTGATGATGACGAATTGGGCGAAGTTGTTGGCTGGTTATTGAGAAATCGGGGTCAAACCATTTCAACTGCAGAAAGTTGTACCGGTGGCTACATTGCTCACCTGATCACTTCCATTACAGGAAGCTCCGCTTACTACAAGGGATCGGTTGTAGCTTACGCCAATGAAATAAAGGAAAACATGTTGGGTGTTTCCGGGAAAGACCTGGAAAATTTTGGTGCCGTCAGCGAAGAAGTGGTCATTCAGATGGCTGAAGGTGTTAAAAACCGGTTTCAAACCGATTATTCAATTGCAACCTCAGGTATTGCCGGTCCTTCTGGCGGAACTCCGGAAAAACCGGTTGGTACAACCTGGATAGCCATTTCAACTCCTGAAAAGACTTTTGCTAAAATTTTTAGTTTTGGTGAGCATCGCGAAAGAAACATTATCAAAACAGCCCAAACTGCACTGAACATGCTGAGAAAAGAAATTTCAACCGATTAGCTGTATAATAAATATTTACTTTTGAAGTTTAATGGATAAGTTCAGGATTTGATCGTATTAAATGGAAAAACAATCAGTAAACAACCACCCTTCGGAACAAAAACCGAAGTCCCGAAAAACCGGATTTAAAAAATATTTTATAATTTACTGGTCTTTCTTTACTTTGATAGTCCTGTTAATAATTGGCCTGTTTTGGCTAATTTCTATTGGTAAGTTGGGCTATATCCCCACCTTTGAAGAATTGGAAAATCCCAAAAGCAACTTGGCTTCGGAAATATATTCCTCCGATGATGTGTTACTGGGAAAATTTTACATCGAAAACCGCTCCGATACCCGTTTCGCTGAGTTGGACACCAATTTGGTAAATGCGTTGGTGGCTACCGAAGATATCCGGTTTTACCAACATTCGGGGATTGACTTCCGTGCACTGGCCAGGGCTTTTGTTGGCGCTGCAACAGGTAATTACAGCGGAGGCGGAAGTACCATCACCCAGCAGTTTGCCAAATTGTTGTTTCATGAAATCCCGGGATCAAAGGTTAAGCGTGTATTTCAGAAACTCAATGAATGGGTCATTGCAGCCCGCCTCGAACAAAGGTATTCAAAAGATGAGATCATCGCCATGTACCTCAATAAGTTCGACTTTGTAAATAATGCCGTTGGCATTAAATCGGCAGCCAAAATATATTTTAACACCTCGCCCGACTCCCTCAAGCTGGAGGAATCGGCTACACTTGTTGGAATGTTAAAAAATTCATCCCTTTACAATCCGGTTCGCCGGCCCGAAATGGTGGAGGCCAGACGCAATGTTGTTTTGGGCCAAATGTTGAAATACAGATTCATCAGCGAGACCCTTTACGATTCTGTAACCCAAATTCCGTTGGATATGTCGAAGTTCGGAAGGCAGGATCACATCACGGGCAAAGCCACCTACTTCAGGGAATATTTGCGAAGCCAGCTTAAGGATTGGTGCAACGAACACTTCAAACCCGATGGCACTCCCTATAACCTTTACAAAGATGGACTGAAGATTTATACTACAATCGATTCCAAAATGCAGGAATACGCTGAAGAAGCAGTAACCGAGCATCTGAGCCAGGACCTTCAACCTACATTTTATAAACACTGGGCAGGATATACGAACGCGCCTTTTTATTTTGAAAACAATGCATCTGCGGAGATTAAAAACCTGATGAACCAGGCCATGCGGCGTTCGGAAAGATACCGGAAATTAAAACAGGCCGGCGTTCCCAACGATTCTATAATATTAAGTTTCAACACGCCGGTTGAAATGACCGTATTTTCATGGAATGGAGAGATCGATACCGTGATGACACCTATGGATTCGATCCGGTATTACAAATTTTTCCTGCAGGCAGGTTTGATGTCAATGGAACCACAAACGGGCTATGTGAAAGCTTATGTGGGCGGGGTCAATTACAAACATTTCCAGTACGACCATGTTACCCAGGGAGCACGGCAGGTGGGATCAACATTTAAACCATTTTTATATACATTGGCAATGGAAAACGGGTTGTCACCCTGTACCAAATTTGCCAATATCCAGCCGATCATCTACCTCGATAATGGTGATACCTGGGAACCTCAAAACTCCTCTTCAAAGGATATTGGAACTGAAATCACACTAAAATACGCCCTGGCAACCTCCAACAACTGGATATCCGGATGGCTGATCAAAAGATTCTCACCTCAATCGGTTGTAAAAATTGCCCGTAAAATGGGAGTAACAAGCTTCCTTGATCCTGTTCCTGCCATTGTTTTGGGTTCATCGGATTTATCGCTTTATGAAATGGTAGGTGCCATGAATACCTTTGCCAATAAAGGGGTTTATATTGAACCCATATTTGTGACACGTATTGAAGATAAAAACGGTAATGTGCTTGAAACATTCGTACCGAATCAACAGGAAGCCATGAGTGAGGAAACTGCATACCTGATGCTTGAATTGATGGAAGGCGTGGTACAATACGGTACCGGCATCCGATTGCGGTTGAAGTATAAATTCGAAAATCCGATCGCCGGTAAAACCGGAACCACTAACAACCATTCCGACGGGTGGTTCATGGGCATCACACCCGACCTGACAACCGGTGTTTGGGTTGGATGTGAAGACCGGGCTGCCCATTTCCGGTCATTGTCTCTCGGGCAGGGGGCCAACATGGCACTTCCCGTCTGGGCCTTGTATATGCAAAAGATTTATGCCGATTCAACCCTGAATGTTTCGATGGAGGATTTTGAAAAACCGCTGAATCCAATAGGAGTTGAAATCGATTGTGACAAAGCCGATGAAAATACAAATGTGACAAAGCCCGATTATGATGAAGATGAATTCTAATGGACTTTCATTTTAGTCATTCGCCCAATGCTTCACCAGGTTTCTAAAGTATTGTATTTTTACATCCTGTTATATCATCACCTTTTGTTCTAAGTTTCAGTATTAAAGAATGCTCTTGGCAAACAGACTAAAAAGATTACTACGTATGATTTTTTCATCCGATCAAAGACGACTACCTTTTTTAGCAATTCTTTTGACTGCTATCATCATATTGAGCGTTCATTTCAACCTTCATTTCTGGAACAAACCACACAGGGTCATTGCTTCAGACGTATTGTCATATTATTCCTATTTACCGGCAACATTCGTTTATAAAGACCTTTCATTTTCATTTACCGGGGGTGATTTTGAAAAATACAAATATAAATTCTGGCTGTTCGAAACAGGGGATAATAAAATAGCGGTGATGACCACAATGGGGTTGTCCTTGTTGTGGACACCGTTTTTTCTTTTGGCCCACGTGTTCGCTCCAATATTGGGATTTGATGCCGATGGTTATTCTCCGCCCTATAAGTTTGCTTTGCTGATGAGCAGCCTGTTTTACCTGGTCACCGGACTTTATTTTCTGAAACTTCTGCTGCAAAAATATTTTAACCCACGTGTAACTGCTTTTACGCTGTTACTGGTTGTTTTCGGAACCAACCTATTACACTATTCAACTGTTGAAGCGACTATGTCGCATGTTTACAGCTTTTCGTTTATCTGCATTTTTTTGTATTTCGCAATACGTTGGCATGAACACCCAACCTTCCTCAATTCGATCATCACCGGATTGCTACTTGGATTGATCACACTTATCAGGCCGTCGAATTTCATAGTGGTTATCGTTTTCCTTCTTTGGCAGGTTTCATCATGGAAGGAAATAAAAATGAGGATTTGGTATTTTATAAAATCCTATCCATTGGTTATAACCATGATCATTTCCTTCTTTTTGGTTTGGATCCCTCAGTTTATTTACTGGAAATACATATCGGGGAGCTATTTTTTCAATACCTATGGGGCCAATGACGCCGGTTTCTTTTTTGATAATCCGCAAATTTGGAGTGTTTTGTTCAGCTACCGCAAAGGATGGATTGTATATACTCCCATCGTTATTTTGGCATTTGCCGGATTTATTAAAGTAAATAAATTCGTTCCTAAATCTCTGATTCCTCTTTTGATTTACACCTTAGTCAATATTTATGTAGTTTCTTCCTGGTGGTGCTGGTGGTATGGCGGCAGTTTCAGCCAAAGAGCCTTCGTCGACCAATACGGAATCATGGCATTGGGTTGGGCTGCGGCAATCGCCTGGTCAGTTGACAAAAAGAAACTGATAAAATATCTTTTGGCTGCGATTGTGGTAGTTTTAGTTTTCTTCAATATATTCCAGACGATTCAATATTACAACAATGCCATTCATTACATGGCAATGACGAAGGAAAGTTACTGGTCGTCGTTTATGAAATTTCATCCAACGCAGAAGTATTATAAACAATTGGTTTGGCCTGATTATGACAGCGCTAAAATTGGAAAATACTATCCATCAAGCGAAATGACGATCGGCGAAAAATGGAGATTATTGGCAGATACACTGGAAAACAGGGAAGATTCCATTCAATACTTCAAAATACAAATTAAAAAAGATACCAACCTGCTTAACCAGGTAAAACAAAAAGCCATCGAAAGAAGTATTTCCCTGGAACAAATGATTGAATATGATGCAACCTGGCTTTATGAACAGGAGCAAATAAAACAAAAAGAAAAATATCAGCCCATCGAGTATTTCATTAATAAAATTAAAAGCGATTCTGTTTTTTATAATTTCGTAAAGGAAAAAGCCCGTAAAAAGAAAATACCACTGGAGGAAATGCTCAGAAAAGATGCAGAATGGATGAAAGAACAAAGCAAAAAAGAATAAATGCTCAACAATAAATCTATAGCTGTTGTGGTTCCGGCTTTTAATGAAGCCGAGCAAATAGGAAGGGTCATTGAAACCATGCCCGATTTTGTTGACAGGATCATCGTTGTGAATGATTGCTCCAGGGATGAAACTCCGCTAATTGTTAAAAATTACCGGACATCGACTTTCAATGAATTTAAATCAAAATCCTTAAGGACAGTGCCAATTCACAAAAAAAAGCATGGTCTTTATAGTGCTGCAGAAGAAATACTCATCAACAAAAACAGGGAAGAAATCCGGTATTTTGCACCATCGGCCATTGAAAATACAGATCCAGAAAATGACCGGATCATCCTGATCTCCCTTCAAAAGAACAGTGGTGTCGGCGCTGCTATTGCCAGGGGTTATAAGTGGTGTAAAGATCATGAAATAGATTGTACGGCGGTGATGGCGGGCGACGGACAGATGGACCCGGAAGAACTGGAATCGAT
The DNA here is from genome assembly GCA_016933115.1 of Bacteroidales bacterium. GTDB lineage: Bacteria > Bacteroidota > Bacteroidia > Bacteroidales > JAADJA01 > JAADJA01. The sequence goes on from JAFGBL010000292.1 coordinate 10,622, forward strand.
TTGCAATCCGGTAGTGAAAGAAAATATCGACTATGTCAAAGGCAACAGGTTAAAACATGGAAGCGCTTTCGAGGTGATACCCAAAACCAGATTTTTAGGCAATTCTATTCTTTCTATTCTGACAAAAATTGCTTCAGGTTACTGGCACGTTTCCGATACACAAACCGGCTTTACTGCAATTTCCCTGAATGCGCTGAATTCGATTAGACTCTATAAAATCTATTCATCCTATGGAATGCCCAACGACCTGCTGGTGAAGCTGAATATCGCATTTTGTACCTTGAAGGAAGTTACCATCAAGCCGGTCTATAATGTAGGAGAAAAGTCGAAAATGAAGATTTTCAGAATAATTCTGCCCATCAGCTTTTTGTTGTTCAAATCCTTTTTCAAACGGTTGTGGATCAAATACCTGATCAAGGATTTTCACCCTTTATTCCTGTTATATCACCTCGGGTTTGTTTTACTGCTTACTTCAATTCCATTTCTGGTGAAATTGCTGATCAATATGTTTAAGGTGGGAGTGGTTTCGACCGAGCAAATTGTGATATTTTTCGTTTTCCTCACCATTACCGGCTTACAATCGTTATTTTTTGCCATGTGGATGGACATTCAGGACAATGAAAGGCTGGAAAAATAATGTTTAACCTTTTCCTGATTTCAAAGATATTTTCAGATAAAGTGCCAAAAGGAAAATAAACACCTCGCCGGCTATAAACCAAATCCTTGCAAAGATTGAAATTACGGTAGCGCTTGTCATTGCAACTCCTGCATGTGCCAGGTAACTTGTTAAAATGCTTTCCCTCACCCCAATTCCTCCCGGAAAAATAACCACAAGCAATCCCAATACAACGCTCAATGGAAAAGCAAATGCAATAATTGGATCTGTAACTTGATAGAAGGCCTGCACAAATAACCAAAAACCCGCCAACCAAAATATCCAGTAAATAAGGACATAAAGTAAAACGCCATAACTTTCCCTGAAACGGATGTATGGTATTTCCCATTCCTTGCGCGTAATTCTTTTCAGAACCTTTAAAATTCGATGGTGTATTTTACGGGAGAATAGAAAGATCGTCATTAAAACAACCAGTAAAATCACAATAACCGAAAACAAACTCAAGCTGTATATGATCAGCGTCGGGATCAGGCTGATGAGCAAACCTTCCCAGACATATATGAGCTGTTCTTTCATCGAAATAAATGAGGTGGTTTTCAATGAATATTTTGATCCGGAAACATAACCGGCACGGCCCAGAATGACCCAGATTTTTCCTGGAATATATTTGGCAAATATGAATAATCCATGCGAAATGACTGCCTGTCGCAACGTAATGCTGACCTGATGCCTTCGTAATATATTCCACCAACTTACTGAACTGAAAAAATATCCGCCCCATAAAAACACAGTTGAAATTATTAGATATTTCGGGTTAAAAGTTACTGATTTAAAGGAAAAATATCCCTGCCTGTAAAGAAATAGAAAAAGAAACAGGAGCGAAATGTAAACCAAAATATTGAAGAGCAGCTTTCGGTTAAATTTTCTTTTCATTCGGCAAATTTAATCAATAGGGTGGTTAATTATTTATTCTTTTAATTCAAAAATACCCCTACTTTTACAAGCCTGAAAATAATATTTTCATTTCAGATCATACAGCGTTATGGTTTTTAGCAGTGGTTTATTTTTATTATACTTTTTACCCGGATTTCTCATCATATACTTCCTCCTTCCCGTATATCTGAAAAATTATTTTGCCCTGGTTGCAAGTATTTTCTTCTATGCCTGCGGTGCCCCCGATTTTATCTTCATTGTGCTGGGTTCAATTATCATCGACTTTTACCTGGTCGGTTGGATGAACCGGAAATCGGGAAACCAAAAAAAAATCCTGCTTTTTTTCTCAGTCATACTGAATCTGGGACTTTTGATCTACTTTAAATATGCCAACTTTTTTGTGGAGAATTTTAATGAAATCCTGGGCTGGATAGGCTTTAACCATGTGGATTGGATAAGAATCGCCCTTCCCATAGGGATTTCATTTTTTACCTTCCAAAAACTGACTTATTCGGTGGATGTTTTCCGGGGCGTTCACAGTCCGCTCAAAAAAGTGACCGATTACGCACTGTACATCCTGATGTTTCCGCAACTAATCGCCGGCCCCATTGTCAGGTTCAATGAAATTGCCGACCAGATTGAGGATCGCAGAAAAAACGAAAACAACAACAACCGGATAACGGGCTTCTTCAGGTTTTCCATCGGATTGGGGAAAAAAGTGCTGATTGCAAATGTACTGGGAGAGCAAGTGGATTTGATTTTTGCAAATGAGAACCTTGAATTCGGAAGTCTCACTGCCTGGCTGGGAATACTGGCTTATGCATTTCAAATTTATTATGATTTTTCGGGGTATTCCGATATGGCCATCGGGTTGGGCCGCATGATCGGATTCAAATTTCCGGAAAACTTCAACAATCCGTATATTTCGCAAAGCATCACCGAATTCTGGCGCAGGTGGCATATAACGCTGGGAAAATTTATGCGCGACTACCTGTATATTCCATTGGGAGGTAACCGGGTTAGCCAAAGTCGGTTGTATTTCAACCTCTGGGTTGTTTTCCTGTTATCGGGTCTGTGGCACGGAGCCGCCTGGAATTTCGTTATTTGGGGTGCATTTCATGGCTTGTTCCTGGTGGCGGATAAGATTATCCTGTTGAAATTTTATAGTAAGATCGGGAAAATCCCCGGGATTGCGATCACATTTTTAATTTCTCTCGTCGGCTGGGTTTTGTTCCGGGCCGACAACATTTATTTAGCCTGGGCATATCTCGAAAAAATGTTTTCCTTTCAGGGTGCAGGTGATACTTATTACTTCAGCAGTAAATTTTATACGATCTTAATCATCGGATTTATTTTTTCATTTTGGGGCGGATTCAAAAAAAATGAATCCTGGCAAAACCGGCTTTTTGAACCGACAAAAAAATCAAGTGTCTTGATTCTGATGTTCCTGGTTGCTGTTACAATTTTTATAATCAGCCTTGGATCAATTGTTTCTTCGGGTTTTAACCCGTTTATTTATTTTAGATTTTAATTGTGAAGGTGCTTGAGAAAATATTGGTCTTTTTACTTTTGGCTTTTCTTGTGATACCGGCCATTCAAAAGGAGTTTTCCATTTTTCCTGAATGGAAACCGGATGGGGATTTCATTTCTGCAGAAAAGCCGGAATTCAACTGGTCATCCTGGAAGACGGGTGATTTCCAGTCAAATTATAACCAGTACCTGAATGATCATGCGGGTTTTCATGGAGTGCTGATCAGGATTTATAACCAACTGGATTATTCCTTGTTCAGGATTCCGCATGCCGAAGGGGTGGTGATCGGAAAAAACAACCAGTTTTTCGAATATGATTACATCCGGGCTTATACCGGGCACGATTTCGTTGGAGAAGAAAATATCGATAAATATATCCGGATGTTCAAATACCTGCAGGTTTACTTAAAACAAAAATCAAACATCGACCTGGTGCTGGTTTTTGAACCCGGAAAAACTTCTTTTTATCCCGAAAATATTCCAAATCATTATTTAAATAAACAATCGAAAAATTCAAACTACGAATGTTATCACAAAAAGGCTGAAGCTTATCAAATCAATTTCCTTGATCTCAATGAATACTTCAAACAACTTAAAGGGACAAAACCCTATCCCTTGTACCCCGAGCATGGAATCCATTGGAGTGCATACGGTATGACATTCGCCGTGGATACCCTGATCAAATATATGGAATCAGCCAGGCAAATCGACCTGCCTGAAGTAGTTGTAGATACTTTACTCGTTCATCGCCTTCCGCAATGGCCAGATTATGATGTGGAAAAAGCCATGAACCTGCTTTGGCGTTATCGCGAAAGCCGGTTGCTTGCCTATCCCCAATTTAAATTCATTGATGGGCCCGGAAAAGTAAGGCCGATGGTAGCGGTTATCGGAGACAGTTATTATTGGAGTATTTACAATGCCCATATACCACAAAACCTTTTCAAAAATGAAGCTTTCTGGTATTTCTTCTCACAAGCATATCCTGAATCATTCTCTGCTCCAAAAAGCGTAAATGAAATGAACCTGCGGGAAGAAATTGAAAAACAGGATGTTATTTTGGTGATGGTTACCGAGCGCTTCCTGTATAAATTCGGTTGGTCATTTGTTGAAAAAGCTTACCGTACCTACGCTCCTTCATCTGAATATAACCAAATTTTTAATTACAAAAGTGAAATCTGGAATTATGATCCCTGGTTCAGCTCCATTATTGATAAAGCTAAAAACAGGAGAATTTCAGTCAAAGAAATGTTAGACCTGGAAGCAAAGTATGTTTTTGAACAAAGGGAGCCGGAAAAATATTTCATTCAATACGGACTGGATCACTATATTGATCAAATAAGGAAAGTACCTGAATGGTGGGAACTGGTCAAATCAAAATCAGAGAAAGAAGGGATCGACCTGGACGCAATGATTCTGCGTGAAGCCGATTATGCTTTTAAAACGTATCAGCCTGATGCTTACAAAATTTATAGTTTAATAAAAAAGAACAAAAACTCAATCAGAAACGACAGCATATTATCTTTGGAAACCCAAACAATGGCCGATCAATACTTCATGACCTACGAAGAAATGCTTCAGATTGAAGCTGAAAAAATGATAAAAGAGCAACAAGGCAAACTTCTTCAATAACAATTATTTCAACAACAGTTTTTCTGTATAAATAAAATCCTGGTTTTCTGCCTTCAATAAATATAGGCCTTTTTGCCGACCCTGCAAATCAATGAGCAGGGTTTGATTCTTTATAATATCGGTATTTGTTTCCCACACATGTTCGTTGATCACATTGACGACCGTAATTTTGGTTGAAGGCAAATCATGATTGGTTTTCAAATAGAACTTGCCATCGGATGGATTCGGATAAATATTGATTGTTGTATTATTTAACAAACCTTCAATGCCGGTACATACCTGGCAGGTAACTTCAAATCCTTCTGAAAATTCACTTTCGCCGCAAAAGGTATTGGATCCTTTCACCCTGATAATGGCAGCACCTTCCCAATTTAAAGTCCAGGCAACGGTTCCGGTTATGCCAGAACCACTAATTGACCCGGCTTCCGAAGGCTCAATTTCCCAGTTAAAGGTTTGATTATTCGGATTTGCATTTGTGGTATAGGCTGTATAATAGGTATTGTTCGTACAAACCAGCTCATCGCCTTGTGGCATATCAGGTATAACGGGATTGGGATTAACGGTAATATAATTTGATAAAAACATAGAATTGATGTTCGATCCGTCCGATACGGTGAGGGTTACATCGTACTCACCGGCATCATGATAGGTAACCGTTGGATTCTGCTCATTCGAAGTGGCCGGATCACCTCCCTGGAACTGCCAAAACCATGAAACGATATTTCCTGAAGAAGCATCGTAAAAATTCACCGTATCTTCTTCACAAACTTCAGTAATATCGGAAACAAAGTTGGCAATCAGATCGACAGATGAAATCCCGAAAAAGTCGAGTATCTCAGTCATCAATTCAACCTTTGTCGAGGGTGAAGCTCCATCGGAAAGGCCACCAAATTCGAAAGAGGTTCCGATCGTTTTGTAAGAACCTTCATCAAAAGCTACAGCAACTCCATAATTGGGTGATGAATTTTCAAAAATCAAAAAGGCATCACCAATCGGGCTGATATGATCGATCCAGGCATTTTCTCCGCCATAGTAAAATGACATTCCTTCGGTGAAAGTACCGCTCTGACCCAGAACAGTTCCCAAATCATTAGATCCATCCCCTTCACCATTAATATTGAACATGGAATGTACTTGTGTTTGTGTATCATATGCCCAGGTATCGCCGCCTTCCATGAATAATTTTCCTCCGTTTTCGAGATACTCGGCTAAAAAAGTTCCCTCCGAAGAAGAGAGCACATAATTATCACCGTAAATACCCAGGCAGAGAAATACCGATGAATACAAACTGATATCCGTAGGAAAGAAGGTAACATAATCAACTGACAGCCCAATATTTTCCATGGCTGCTTGTATTTCCGGACCGGAACTGAGATTGTCATCCATATCGATTATCAATACGGGTAACTGGCCGGCAATTACAGTAAAACTTCCATAACCGGTGATGTCATTATCAGCAGTAATTTCCAGTTCAAAACCAATGTTATATCCCACGGGTATTTCTTCTGAAACATATATATTATATGTGACATTACCTGATGAATACCCGTCAATTTCCTCCAGGTTCCCAGTATTTGTATTTATCGTGACAAACGGATCGGTTGAACTCAATACCGCTTCAACATTTGTAGCCGTAGCCCCGCCTGAATTCAATATGGTCACAATCAAATCGGCCGATTCACCGGGATCTAAAATACCATTCCCGCCATCATCCACCTCAACTCCCGAAAAATGCAATTCAGGGGAGTAGGCATCCAGGTAAATATGTCCCGACCATTCACCTCCGCTGTCATCCGTGATCAAAGTCGCAAAATCAATGGTGTGATCATCCGGCACCTCATAACTGACATCAAAGGTGAAAGCATTGGTGAAAGTTTTGGTTTCGCCGGCAGCAAAATTACCCAGGTTTTCATCCCCGTCGGTAAGCGTTATGAACTCATCTTCCGAAGCGATTACCATGTTTACACCGTTGATCGGATTTTGCCCAAGGCTTTTAACGGATACCGTCAGGTAGACGGTTTCCCCGTATTCGATAATATTGTCATCGCCGGCTTGCACTTCATAATCATCAATCACCAGATAATCCGATCCATCGGTTGATAAATACAAAACTTTTGAATCGGTCAGATTGCTTTCATCCATTACCCTGAATTTGATTTCAAAATTATCAAGAATCTGTTCGGGTATGCCATTAAAGATACCAGCGGGAGTTATTGAAAAGCCCTCTGGCCGTCCGAATGATTTTAAGTCACATACAAAATTGGCTGGGATTTCCGGTTTGTTCGAAACCTGAGTAAACTGATAATATTTATTATTGCCGGCAGAAATACCGGAAATCCATTCGAGGTTTTCAAATTCATTGGTGTTGCCGTAATAAAACCGGATATCGCCATTGCTGAACAGCCTCACTGCAAAGTTCAACTCCGTGGTATTTTGCTGCCCGGTAACAGATGCCTTCCACCTGAAGGTGGCAGAGCTTTCATCGCCTTCATACCAAACCCCGTCATTATCGATAGAATTAAGGGTTAAATCGGCCTGGAATGGTGAAATGAGCTTGTTCTTGGTAAAATTAAAAAAGTCATAAACCTGGTATGGCCAGGTAAATTCATTTTCAAACATGATATATCCATCGGTGTAAATCCTCACCTGTTCATATTCATTTTCAGCAAAGGGAAATGAAAAATCAAGCTGTTTGGTTGTATAACTGCCTCCCGGGTTCAACTGCTGGGCAGTGACCATGGGGAATGTTTCGGTATAGTTTGTTTCGGTATAATTCAGGTCAAAATCCCAGTAATATGACGGAGAACCCCCGGCGGCATAAAGCTGGCAATTGTAAGGCTCGTAAAGGGAAGCCGGAGGCAAATCGTCCGTATCTACGCTTATAGGATCAAAATCAACAGTATGATTTACCCAAAGTGTAGTAGTTCCATTTTCAACTATCGAAACATTTGTTTGAGCACTGGGCATTTCCAGGACACCTTCGGTATAATCGATAATTGAAAAATTATCCACCGTTCCCCATCCCCATCCTTCAGGATCGGCTTCGTCAACCAGCAGAAAATACCTGGCAGGTAATCCTGTACCTAGCATGTTGAGCAGGGGAGTGATATCCAGGCCAAATTCGATTGTTTGATCACCGGTACTTGTACCGCCCTGCATATAATTACATCCACCCTGGTAATTAAATAACGGGAAGGTAAGAACATATTCCGGCGAGTCTGCATTCACGTTGGTGGAAGCTCCAATCCTGACCCTGATCCTGTTCCGGCAGGTATATGTCATCTTAATTTTAGCCGTCAGCAAAGGTTCATGATTTTCTTTTGCATAAATAACATGAATTGCATTGTCCCAAATACCACCGCTTCCATAAGGATCGGCACAGGATTTATAGGTCATATAACTAAATCCGTTATTCCCAAAACTGGGACCACCACTATAAGTGTTTGCAAACCTAAAACCACCTATCTCCCAGTCCCTCACATTTACAACGCCATCTCCATTAATATCGACATTGTTTGTGTATTGCCCGTTGTTGTTATAATCCCAGCAAATGGAGTCGTGGTATCCGGAAATGGTCAAACCATGGTTGGCATAACTCCAGCTGGTGACTACATATTTTCCGGCTTCGGGAGTTCCCGGAGGCAGGGTTTGCATGCCATAGGGCGCATTGGTATAAAAATTGGCAACCCCACCAACATCAGCTCCTTCCAGGTTATTGTGTATCCAGTTTTTAGCTGTATGGATGCCTTCTTCGGTGGAAACATCGATTTTATAAATTTCGGTCAACCGGTTGTGCATTGCTTCATAATAATTGTCGTATCCGGTCATCCAACGTGCTGAACCTCCGGCAGACATGCCTCCATAGGTTTCAACAGTGGGAGTTCCCTCTGCCCTGATAATTTCAAAACTATGAAAATAGCTCACTCCATAATATCCGTCACCGTTTTGACCAAAATTCCAAACAAAATGGGTTGGGTATTGATTTTCCGGCACATCACTGGGCAAATCACGCAGCCGGTTAATGGCATAAGTAAATCCCAATCCGACTCCGCTGGCCTGTCCGCATTCCAGCGCTACCTGGGCAAAAACTGGCCTCCAGTAAATATTTGCCGAATTATCAACAATTGTTGGAAGCAGCGGGGCATTGGGCCCTTTTAAAAATTCAGGCAATTTAAGTTCCGGAAGATTTGACAAACCAATTGAATCTGCAACAGAAAGTCGTGGCAATGATTCCTGGTTGTATTGCCCTTTTTGAGAAAATGAACTACCAGATAAAATACAAATTGCTAATAAGAGCGTAAAATACTTTTTCATATTATTTTTTTGTAAGAAGCAAAAATAAGACAATTCCTTATACAGGATGGTTGCAATAGTGGTTGATAGCTAATTAATTGTATTGGACTTACGGGCTTTTTTTCCAGAATTTTCAAAAACCTTTTGGATTTAACCCTGTTAATTATTTTACATTTGCAGCATTTTTTAAAATACTGTTTTCTAACTAATAAACTGAAATAATGGCTAAAAACCTTGTTATAGTTGAGTCTCCTGCAAAAGCGAAAACAATTGAGAAGTTTCTTGGAAAGGACTTTACAGTCAAATCAAGTTTCGGACATGTTAGAGACCTTTCGAAGAAAGACCTGAGTGTTGATATTAAAAATGATTTTATTCCATATTATGAAATCCCGGCCGATAAAAAGAAAACCATTGCCGAACTGAAAAAATCGGCAAAAGATGCGGAAATCATCTGGCTGGCAACTGATGAGGACCGGGAAGGCGAGGCCATTTCGTGGCACCTTGTGGAAACGTTGGGTCTGGATGAAAAAAAGACCAAACGAATTGTCTTCCATGAAATTACCAAAAATGCTATCCTGGAAGCCATCGAAAAACCGAGAAAGCTTGACAAACACCTTGTTGATGCCCAGCAGGCAAGGCGCGTACTTGACCGTTTGGTGGGGTATGAGCTTTCGCCGGTTTTATGGAAAAAGGTGAAGCCTGCACTTTCGGCCGGCCGGGTTCAATCCGTGGCTGTCAGATTGATTGTCGAGCGCGAAGAGGAAATCAAGGCATTTGTTCCCGAATCCTCTTTCAGGGTTACCGGTATTTTTGACCTGGAAAAAGATAAAAATTCAGGTACCCTGCAAGCAGAGCTGTCGAAAAAATTCAAAACAAAAGAAGAATCAACTGAGTTTTTCAAAGCATGTATCCCCGCAAAATTTGTTATAAACTCGGTTGAAAAAAAGCCGGCAAAAAAATCACCTGCTCCGCCATTTACAACTTCTACCCTGCAACAAGAAGCCAGCCGTAAGCTTGGGTTTTCAGTAGCAAAAACAATGCTTGTTGCCCAACAACTTTACGAATCGGGATATATCACTTATATGCGAACCGACTCATACAACCTCTCGAACCTGGCTTTGTCAATGGCCAAAACAGTTATTGGAAAATATTTCGGAGAGGAGTATGTGAAGACGAGGCAATATGTCACCAAATCAAAATCGGCACAGGAAGCGCACGAGGCCATTCGTCCGACAAACATGGAAAACCAGGAAATAAATGGTGATCAATCCCAGAAAAGATTGTACGAATTGATCTGGAAACGGACCATCGCTTCGCAAATGGCAGATGCTCAGCTTGAACGAACAAACGTAAACATTGAAATCTCTACATCCCCGGAGAAATTTATTGCCAGGGGTGAGGTAATCAAATTCGACGGATTCCTGAAAGTTTATCTTGAATCGACGGATGATGATGAAAACGAAGCGACAAAGGATGTCCTTCCACCTGTAAAACAAGGGGATTCATTACTGCGTCGTGAGATCAATGCCATTCAAAAATTTACCATGCCACCCCCACGTTATACCGAGGCCAGCCTGGTTAAAAAACTGGAAGAACTGGGTATCGGCCGCCCCTCTACATACGCACCGACAATCTCAACAATTCAAAAGAGGGAGTATGTTGAAAAAACAGACAAACAGGGATTTGAAAGGAAATATACCGCTTTGTACCTGCTGAATGGAACTATCAAGGGAGAGGAGAAAAAAGAGAAAACAGGTTATGAAAAAAACAAGCTTTTTCCGACCGATATTGGTACAATCGTCAACAATTTTCTGGTGCAGTATTTTGATAACGTTTTGGACTACAATTTTACTGCTAATGTGGAAAAGGAATTCGACGAAATTGCAGAAGGTAAAAAAATATGGAACGAAATGATCAAGGAATTTTATGGGCCTTTCCACAACAGGATCGAAGATACACTTGAAAAATCGAAAAAACAAAGCGGTGAAAGGCTGCTGGGAGAGGACCCTGATACCGGTAAAAACGTTTATGCAAAAATCGGAAAATATGGCCCCATTGTTCAAATAGGTGAATCCAACGATGAAGATAAACCGAAATTTGCAGGAATGAAGAAAGGGCAAAGTATTGAAACGGTGACCCTGGAAGAAGCGCTCGATTTTTTTAAACTGCCACGGACAATCGGTTCGTACGAAGGAGAGAAAATGGTAGCTGCGATCGGAAGGTTCGGGCCTTATATTCGCCATAGTAGCCAGTTTTATTCACTTGGCAAAGACGATGATCCGGTTTCGGTATCAGAAGAACGAGCCATTGAATTGATAGAGGCTAAAAGAAAAAAAGAAAAGGAAAAAATTATCCAGCAGTTTAAACATGATCCACCGGTACAAGTGCTGAAGGGAAAATACGGTGCCTACATTGCTTCCGACAAAAAGAATTACCGGATACCGAAAGGAAAAAATCCTGAGAAACTCACGCTGGAAGAGTGTTTGAGCATCATCGAAAACAGTGCGGATAAAAAAACGACACGAAAAAAGAAGTAATATTTTTAGCTGGCCGGCTGTTGTTGAAATCATTTAATTCTTAACAATTTAAAATATATTTCGAGTCGCCTTTTCCGTTATCTTTATAATATTTGGTATAACTTTTTATGACTAAGATGGTATAAATAGGGTAATTTGCCAGTAATAAAGTTAACTATCAATGGATATATCAATTTATTTTGAACCAATAGATTTACCTTCAATAGAGGCCGAAAACAGTTCAAACTTAATGGGTGACCTGATAAGGAGTCATATCGACCCTGAGAAGTTCCCCAAATTAAGCGACGTTGATATTGCATTAATTGGTGTGAAAGAAGACAGAGGTTCGGTGAACAACCAGGGTTGTTCATTTGCCCCCGATTATATCAGAAATTCCTTATACGGGTTGTACCGTGGTAATTTTAATGTAAAAATTGCCGACCTGGGAAATATTAAACGGGGCCACCAAATAGAAGATACCTATTATGCCCTTTCTACCACACTTACCGAACTGATCAAAAACAAGATCATCCCG
>JAFGBL010000037.1 GCA_016933115.1 Bacteroidales bacterium
AGGTTATTTATTAGGAATGGTATATTATTTTAATCGCTGCAAGCAGCGGGGAATATGACCTTGAGATCCCGATACACTGCGTTATCGGGATCAATTCGACTTTGTTATTTCAGTTCACTATCGTTTCTGAAATATCAGTCTCACTGATTTAAATCGCCTCTGTCTCAACGATCTTCGCCAGCAAATCGGCGTAAGGAACAAAAAGATAATTTTTACCTTCAAATTTCATCTCTGTCCCTGAATATTTTTTGTAGATCACCACATCGCCTGCGGAAACGCCCGGATTTTCAATATTACCCAGGGCAACGACGCGTGCCATTTGCGGTTTTTCCCTGGCGGTGTCGGGGATAATGATTCCTGCCGAAGTTTTAGTTTCGGTAAACTCCTCGCTCAGTTCCAGGAGTACATTCTCATTCAATGGTTGCAATTCTTTCATTTTTAATCGATTTTATATTGTTATTAATTTATTTTAAGCTTGCTGAATCCCCAACAGGTTATTGATCCTGGTTTTATCGAACCCAACGATGACCTCGCCATTGATGTCGGTCTGCGGCACTCCCATTTGCCCGCTCTTGCGCTGCATTTCCTGTGCTGCATTCTGATCTCTCGAAACATCAATATCGGTATAACGGATGCCGTTTTTCTTCAGGTGCGTTTTCAGTGTATTACACCAACTGCAGGTAGGTGTTGAATAAACGGTAACCCTTTTCTGGGGTATCTCCCCTTCCCTGCCTGCCCTGGCTGAGTAAACCGCATTTTCAAAAAACGACTTGTAGAAATCCGGTTTATGACAACCTTTCAGAACGTTGATAAAACGACCCTTTTCGAACTCAAGCATCACAGGTACCGATGTAATATGGTACTTTTCGTGGATATCCCGCACGTGAGAGACATCTGCGGTAAAAACGCTGATGCCTATTTCCTGATCTTTCAACTCCTGCAAATTTTTAAGGGAGCATTCGCTCTGTTCCGAACCTTTTTTGAACAACAGCAGTACAGATCTGTCTTGCTCTTTGATCTTTTCCATCAGGTCATCGAATGAATTGACTTCTGCAATTTTCATGTTTAAATTTTTTATCCGGGCGTATCAATTTACATGCCATTGGAATTTTAAAGGTAAAGGATTGAGCCATGTGAGTAATGAGCGTGTCATAATGACATTTTCACCTGCAATTGTTAAATAAATCGGTATGTCAAATGCGGTTTAAATCTTTATTTATTTGTCAGGTGAAGACAATTCATTTCAAAATTAAATATTGAATTGTTTGCTTGATTTTAGTTACTTTTACCGCCGATATTTAACTGATGACCGATATGGCACAAACAGAAAAAAAAGGGCTTAGCCTGTACACAAAAATTTCCATTATCATTAATACTTTGTTGTTTGGCATTACCGGGATTATATACCTGTCGAACGGAAACAACATCATAGGAATTGTACTGCTGGCTGCAGGTGTAATGAATATAGTGTATTCACTCGTAACTGTCAAAACCTCGAACTTATTTTTTGTGGTACTTAACTTTTTATTTGCACTTGTGGCCCTGGTAGTGGCTATCGATTTTCTGACCCAAAAGGATTCATTTTTCGGGATGGTCTGGATGATCATCACCCTTTATTACCTGATCACCGGCTTTGTTTTATTACTTGTGGTAAATAAAAAGAAACAACGCAGGGAGGTTTAATATTTCAGAAAATAATCATTGGAACAATCAAGGCGCAAGCCTTTCAATTTTCCATCCATTTTTTGTACGGGTGTATAAAAAACGGTCGTGCAACCGGTTGATCCGGCCCTGCCAGAATTCAACCCTATCAGGAACCAAACGGAATCCGCCCCAATAGTGAGGCCTTTGAATTTCTTTACCAAAATTATCCTTCAGAAAATTAACCCATTTATCCTCCAGCACCTGCCGTGATTCAACCGGTTGGCTTTGCGGTGAAATGACAGCACTGATCTTGCTCTCTGTCGGGCGCTTGTTGAAATAATCATCCGATTCAGCATCCGAAACGTGTTCTACCTTCCCTTCGATTCGCACCTGCCTTTCAAGTTCATTCCAATAAAACAGAATGGCTGCATACGGATTTTCTTCCAGTTCTCTCCCTTTCCGGCCCTGATAATTGGTAATAAATGTAAACCCCCGCTCATCAAAATCCTTTAATAAAACGATTCTGGCGGAAGGTTTGCCCTCTGCAGTGGCAGTGGCAAGGATCATGGTGGTGACTTCTTCATGCAATATTTCGGCGGCATGTTTGAACCATCCCGCAAACTGAAGAATCGGGTCAGGTTCCAGCGAATCATCCTTCAATTCACCCAGCCTGTATTCTTTCCTGAACTGATCCAAATTCATAGGTTCAAAATTTATACTTTTGAATTCCTGAAATTAAACAATTTTTTTATGAGAAGGTTTGCCCTGATGCGCAAAAAAGAAAGGTGGACTGCAACATGGTTGGGAAACTCACTTAAAATTGCCTTATTCATTTTCTTTATTTTTATCTTTTCCCGGACCATCTATCCTTTTCTTGCTCCTGACCGGCCCTTACTTTCGGATATCCTTGTCGTTGAAGGATTCATACCCGATTATGCACTGAAGGAATCCATCAAAATTTTTCAACGTGGCAATTATCGGTTGATGATAGTTACGGGCAAGCAACGGACCCACGGATCACAACTGGATCAATACCGAAACGACGGTGATTATGCTGCTGCCACCTTGGTCAAAATGGGATTCGACCCGGATATGTTACAAGTGATCGCACTGGAAAATGATGTCCGAAGAGACCGGACCTATGCATCGGCCTTGGCTGTAAAAGACTGGTTGAACCAAAATGGATTGCGTCTTGATTCGCTGGATGTCGTATCCATTGGCTGCCACTCAAGAAGAAGCCGCTATCTTTACCGATTGGCATTTGACAAAAAAACCGAAATCGGAATCCATGCCATCCGCAATAAAAGTTACGATCCGGACAAATGGTGGAAATCGAGCCATGGTTTCAGGGATGTATTGGAAGAGACCATTGCATACATTTATGCTGTTTTCTTTTTCTTCCCCGGCAAATGATTCTGCCAATCTTTTTTTACCTTTGCCCGTTGTTATTGGATATAAAATTACAGTTCCAAATATATTGAGTACTAACTAAAAAACAATCTTCAGTTCCAATGCAAAACCAGGTTAAAATAAAAAACCGGAAAGCGGCATACGAATATTTTCTCATCGAAAAATATACCGCCGGAATTGCCTTGCTTGGAACAGAGATCAAATCGATCAGGGAGGGAAAAGCCAGCCTCACCGAAGCGTACTGCACTTTTAAAGGGGACGAACTGTATGTGATCAATATGCACATCACCGAATACCTGTACGGAACCCACTACAACCACGAACCAAAACGGGATCGTAAACTGCTGCTCTCTAAAAGGGAATTAAAAAAACTGGCTACAAAAACCAAGGAGCGTGGATTTACGATCATCCCGACATTCCTTTTTATCAATGAGAAGGGACTTGCCAAACTTGAAATTTCCCTGGCAAAAGGGAAAAAGCTATACGATAAGCGGGATTCGATCAAAGAAAAAGATACCAGACGCCAACTCGACAGAAGTGATCATTTTTAATATCTCTACATTATCAGCAATTGATTACAAGTTATTTAGCCTGTTAAATTTTGTTAAATGTATTTTATTGATTTGTAATTGTTGTCAGGGTGTATTTTTTTTGCAGAAAATTTTAAAGAATGGATATAGTTGTTCAAAATCTAACCAAAAAGTATGGCGCCCAGCGCGCTGTCGATAATATTTCCTTTACGGTAAAAACCGGGGAAATTCTAGGGTTTTTAGGGCCCAACGGAGCAGGAAAGACAACCACCATGAAGGCCATCACCACTTACCTCACACCCAATGAGGGGGAGATACATGTGGGTAATTTTTCAGTTCATTCAGAACCGGATGACGTGAAAAAAAGCATCGGTTACCTTCCCGAGAACAATCCGCTTTATGTTGATATGCCGGTGATCGATTACCTGAAGTTCGTGGCAGAGTTGCAGGGAATTGATAAATCGAAGATCCGGGAAAAGATCCTTGAAATGATCCACATTTGCGGACTGGAAGGAGAAAAACACAAAAAGATCGGGGAGCTGTCCAAGGGCTACAAACAGCGCGTCGGACTGGCACAGGCGCTGATCAACGATCCACAGGTTCTCATCCTTGATGAGCCGACCTCCGGACTCGACCCCAACCAGATCGTCGAGATCAGGGAATTGATCAAAAAGATCGGAAGAGAAAAAACCGTAATCCTGAGTTCACACATACTGGCCGAGGTGGAAGCAACCTGCGACCGCATCCTCATCATCAACAAAGGCAAAATCGTAGCCGACGGCACTTCACGCGACCTGCGTAAACAATCGGAAGGAAAAGAAATCCTGAAAGTGAGGATAGAAGAGGGTGAAAAAAATGAGATTTTCAAAGCCCTGCAGGAAATCGACACGGTAGGTTCGGTTGACTTTGACAAGGATGACCATAGCATGTTTGAAATACAGAGCAAACCCGACCTGTCATCCCGTAAGAAAATATTTAACTTGTGTGTTCAGAAAAAATGGATCCTCACGGAGATGACCCCGGTTGAAACCAAGCTGGAAGATATTTTCCGCGAACTGACCATGAATTAGGAAGATTAAAATCAAGAAAATCAAAAAAATATGAGAGCAATTTGGACAATAACCCGGCGCGAACTCCAATCGTTTTTCGATTCGCTGATGGCGTATATCATGCTCATCGCATTCCTGGGCTTCAGCGGATTTTTCACATGGTTGTTTGGGTCCGACATCTTTTTTGTTAAACAAGCCAGTTTGCAGTCGTTTTTTAGTATTGCTTACTGGACATTGTTCTTTTTTATACCTGCGTTGACAATGCGGCAATTTGCCGAAGAGAACAAATCGGGAACACTGGAATTGTTGCTGACCAAGCCGGTAAGCGACTGGCAGGTAGTATTGGGTAAGTTTTTATCCACGCTGTTACTGATCCTGATCGCGCTGGCTTTAACATTGCCTTACTACATCACGGTTTCCAACCTCGGCCCCATCGACCATGGTGCCGTTTGGACGGGATACCTTGGCCTCATCCTGATGAGTTCTGCTTATATCGCAATCGGGATATTTACGAGCAGCGTTTCCACCAACCAGATCGTGAGTTACCTGCTGGCATTGTTCATCGGTATCTTTTTCCAGATTATTTTTTCACTGCTGGCAAGCAATTTCAGCGGATTCCTGGGCGAAGCACTCAACTTCCTGAGCGTTTCTTCGCACTTCGATTCCATCTCAAGGGGTGTAATCGATTCGAAAGATCTGCTGTTTTTCCTTTCGCTGATATTTTTCGGTTTGATCCTGACCGAGGCAAACCTTGCAAAAAAACGTCTATAACCTGGTGTGCAAAAGAAAAAAATAATTTAAGATGAAAATTCAGAAATCAATAACAACACAGATTTTATTAATCCTGGCTGTTTTAGTAGTGATCAATGTTTTATCCGACCGTTTTTTCTTTAGGTTGGATTTTACTTCCGATCAACGTTACACCTTGAGTAAGGCCACCAAAAATATATTGAAGGGCCTGGAAAACCCGGTAACCATCACAGCTTATTTTACCGAAGACCTTCCTCCTGACCTGGCCGTTACCCGCCGCGATTTCAAGGATTTATTGGTGGAGTATGCCAATGTTTCAGCAGGGAAGGTTTTATATGAATTCGTGAATCCGAACAAAGATACGGAGACCGAGCAACAGGCCTTTCAATCAGGAATACAACCGGTACTGGTTAGCACCCGAGAAAAAGACGAAGCTACACAGAAAAAGGTATTTATGGGAGCCCTGGTTCAAATGGGCAATGAAAAAGAGGTAATCCCATTTATGCAACCGGGTGCCGCTATGGAATATGCTCTTTCAACCAGCATTAAAAAACTGTCGGTAACTGATAAACCGGTTATTGGTGTTTTACAGGGACAGGGCGAGCCTTCGTTGAATGCCATGAGCCAGGTGGTACAATCCATGTCGGTACTTTATAATGTGGAGCCTGTCAACCTGAACGATTCCACCATCGATCTTAAAAAATATAAAACCATTGCAATCGTAAGCCCGAGGGATACTTTCCCGGATTATGACCTGCATATGCTTGATCAATATCTTGGGATGGGTGGAAATTTATTCATCGCCATGGACCGCGTTGAGGGGGACCTATCCAAAGCTCAAGGTAATTCAGTTGGTACCGGTCTTGAAAAATGGTTGAGCGGAAAGGGCCTGGTGGTTGAAAACAGTTTCCTGGTAGATGCCAATTGCGGTACTGTTGGAGTTCAGCAAAGGCAGGGAATGTTCAACTTCACAACCCCGGTAAAATTTCCTTATCTCCCGATCATCACCAACTTTGCCGATCACCCGATCACCAAAGGGCTCGAACAGGTTATTATGCCATTTGCAAGTTCAATTGTTTATACCGGTGATACAACCAATACATTTACCCCAATTGCCATGTCATCCACAAAGGCAGGAACACAAACGACACCTGTCTATTTTGATATAAACAAACGCTGGACCGACAGCGACTTCCCTATGTCGAACCTGGCAGTTGGAGCTGTTCTGAAGGGCAATTTGGTTGGAAATGCGGCCTCCGGCATTGTTTTATTTTCCGATGGACAGTTTGCCATTAATGGAGAAGGGCAACGCGCACAGCAATTGTCGCAGGACAATGTCAGCCTGATGGTCAATTCCATCGACTGGCTTTCGGATGACACCGGTTTGATCGACCTGAGGACAAAGGGAGTAACTTCCAGGCCGCTGGATCAAATTGAAGATGCCAAAAAAGCAATGCTGAAATGGGTCAACTTCCTGCTTCCGATCATCCTGATCCTGATTTACGGAATCGTACGTATGCAACGGAGGAGGAATCTGCGGATCAAACGAATGCAAGAGGGTTATATTTAAACTTTTGGAAATAGAACTGGAATTAAAAACTGAAAAAATCGTAAAAAATGCTTTCGAAATTTTTAAATACCAAAACCTTGATCATCCTGCTGGTGATTCTTTTAGGGATTTACCTGATTTCCAAATATACAGAAAGGGGTGACCGTACTTTTAAAAGTGAACTGGTAGCTGTTGATACCTCAAAAGTGACGAAAATAGTAATCTCACCAAAATTGAGTGGAGAGGGAAATGAAGTTGTGTTCACCAAAACCGGAATAGACTGGAAACTGGAATCAGCAGGTAAATTTTACAAACCCGATAAGGAAGCTGTAAAAAACATATTTACCGAGCTTACCAAAATGAAATCAAAACAGGTGGCCGCTACCGATGAATCGAAATGGGCCGAATTTGAAGTGACGGATTCAACCGGTACGAGGATCAGGCTTTATGATGGCAAAAAAGTATTGGCCGACCTGTATGTAGGAAAATTCAACTACGTTCAGTCGCAGGAACAAAATCCTTACCAGCAAAACCGGGGCAGCATGTCGACCTATGTCCGGCCCGCAGAAGACCAGGAAGTTTATGTTGTTGAAGGATTTCTAAAAATGAGCATACAGGCCAACATCGATACTTACCGGGATAAAAATTTGTTCAAAGCCAATAAAGACGATATTACCAAAATATCTTTCAATTATCCGGAGAATAAGAATTTCGCATTGACAAAAATGGACAACAAATGGTTTTTGAACGGAATGCCTACCGACTCAATGAAAACAGTAGGATATCTGAATAAAATTTCCCGGGTAACCAGTTCCAATTTCATTGATGATGTTGAACCTGAAACCAAGGTGCCCGAATACATGGTCACGATTGAAGGAAATAATTTCCCACCAACGGAGATCAAGGCATTCCCGGCGGATTCGCTCAACAAATATGTGATCACCTCCTCGGTTTTGCCTGATTCAAAATTCAGCGGTGAGAAAGCCGGACTGTTCAAAAGGGTATTCGCAAATGTAAGCGATTTCTTTGCTGCTGAGAAAAAATAGATTGTGCTTATACCATTTGAAGTCAATCTTTTAAAATGAATTTATCTACTTTAAAGTCCAGATAAAATATTTGGTTATAATAACTTAACGCGTAATTTATGTGGCAATCCGGGCCGATAACTTCAAATGATATTGTTTTTTTAGGCGACAGCCTTACCGAAAGTTTCGATCTGGTAAAGCATTTTGGGCAGGAAAACCTGGTGAACAGGGGCATGAGCGGTGATATGACCGATCATGTGCTTTACCGGATGGAGGAGATACTCCTTGCCAAACCGACGAAATTATTCCTGATGATAGGGATAAATGATATTTATCAAGGTGTGGATGCAGATACCGTTTTATTAAACATTCAAAAAATTATACAACAAATTGCATCAAATTCGCCCCAAACAGAAATTTTCGTTCAAAGTATCCTGCCGGTAAACGAAACTAAATTGTTGGCCTATGACAGGCTGAATACATTGATCTATAGTGTGAACGAGCAGATCCAAAAACATTGTAAACGCAGCGGTTTCACTTTCATTGATCTTTATCCCGATTTTCTGAATCAAACCGGACAATTGAATGCCGACCTTACTTACGACGGTGTCCACCTCAACGAAAACGGATATATTTTATGGGCGGAATTGGTCCGGAATTTTATCTGACCTATTCAAAACTCTGTTGATAACCTGAAGGGTGTTGATTTTTAAGTTTCGGAAAGTTGTATATTTTTGAGACTTACAATAAGCAGGACAACGTGGGTTCAAAAATCAATACAAAAAAGAAGCAGCCTCAAAAAACCGGGTTGATTGCATTATCGGCCATCCTGTTATTCACAGTCATATTATTCTCCTCATCAATTAATAATGAAATTCTGTTCGGCTGGGACGACGGGGAATACATCGAAAATGCAGACATTCAGGATTTCAAGGTCAAGGAATTTTTTACAAATTATTATCTCGGCATGTATCAGCCCCTGGCAGTTACAACATTATCAATAAATTATCAACTTTCAGAACTCAATCCTACAGGCTATCACCTTGCCAATTTAATGATCCACCTCATCAATGTGGTGCTGGTGTTCCTGCTGTTTTTAAAAATCACCAAAAGGTTTGAAATCATTGTTATTGTAACCCTGCTGTTTGCCATCCATCCCATGCATGTGGAGGCGGTATCGTGGATCGCCACACGTAGCAACGGATTGTATTCAATGTTTTACCTGGCGAGCCTCATTTTTTACCTGAAATACCTCGACAACAAGGCTTTCAAATTAATTGCAATTTCATTTTCATTTTCATTTTTTGTACTATCCTGTTTTTCGAAATCCATGGCAATAACCCTGCCCGTGACTCTTTTATTATTCGATTATTTCAAAGATAAAAAGATCGGTTGGAATAGAATCCTGGAGAAAATACCTTTTTTCATCGTATCATTGATTTTCGGTTTATTGACGATTAAAGCTGCCGGTGAATACGGCCATATCAAGAACCTCAACCTGGATTTTAACATCATCGACCGGATTGTCATTTTGATCTATTCGGTCATCTTTTACCTGGTGAAGGCAGTTGCACCGGTGGACCTGTCGGCGGTTTACGCTTATCCGGCCAAAACAGGCGGATTCCTGCCCTGGGAGTACTACTTCGGTTTAATCCTTTTTGCAGTTTTGATTTTTAATGCGGTCAAAGCAGGAAAACTAAAAAAAGATATCCTTTTCGGATTGTTGTTTTTTTTAATCACCATCAGCGTGGTGTTGCCGGTTGTCTGGTCAAGGATGCTGATGCTGGCGGACCGATACACCTATATTCCTTACCTTGGGATTTTTTACATTTTTGGAATATTATATAAAAGTATGGCCGAAAGTAAACGGGCATTTTTTCAGAAAAACAAAACCTACCTGTTCATTGGATTTGTTATTTACCTTCTTTTCCTGTCTATTACAACTTTTCAAAGAAATAAGGTTTGGGGAAACACCGAATCGCTGGTGAATGATGTGATCGACAAAAACCGGTCGGACAATGATGTGGCCATCGGTTATTTTTTTAGGGGGAACCTTCGCGACAGGCAGCAGGACTATCAAAGTGCTGTAGACGATTTCAGCAAAGCCATTGAGTTGAATCCTTACTACACCATGGCATATAACAACCGCGGGATCATCCGGGGATCGGTACAGGATTATAAAGGCGCTCTTTCCGATTTCAGCGCGGCAGTGGATCTTGAACCAAATTACGCCGACGCCCGCTATAACCGGGGAAATGTTTATTATTACCTGGGAGAGCCCGAAAAAGCCTGCACCGATTGGGAAAAAGCAGAAGAACTGGGATCGAAACAGGCTGGTAAAATCAGGAGGCAATACTGCCGTTGATAATTCTTTTGATTTGTTCATGATGAGGGTTGTGAGAATAATATAAATTTGAGGATTAAAAAATTTCAAAAAATGCGTTACAAAAATTTACTTTTTTTCCTTTCAGTCGCCTTTTCTTTAAACCTTGCTGCACAGGATAGTTTATATTACCCTGTCGATATCGTTTATGTCGAAGCCACTGAAAATTATTATGTTTCCAATTCGGCTGAAGGAAGCGGTTATATCCTTAAGCTTGATGCCAACGGAAATATCCTGGAGCCGTTTTACACAGGCTTGCATTATACGGGTGGTATGTGCATCGTGGATGATATTCTTTATGTGGGAGATAATTATGGCATTTGGGGCGAAAATCAGCCCTCTTACATTATTGGCATTGACCTTGCAACCGGAAACGAGGTGTTGAATTTCGTGGTAGCTTCTGCCAATACATACCTCGACCTGATGACAACCGACAACAACGGCAATTTATATATTGGCAACAGCACCAACGGCCTGAACGCCGGTAAGGTGCACAAATACAACATTGCAGCCCAGGAACTCACAAATATTGTTACACAAACCACACGGCCTTATGGCGTTAGCTATGATTTCATCAACGACCGGATTATTTTTGTGGAAAGCGGGCCGAACATTTCATTCCTGAGATCGGTAAGTACGGAAGGCGGCGCCGTAACCAATATTTTTTATATGCAGCGACGCATGAATGGTGTCATCATGAAAGAGACCGGTGATTTTTTTATCAGCAGTTGGGGTAATGACAATGAATTCGGGGACGAATCGGTTTACAAGGCAAATAATGCGCTTGACTGGCATATTGAAATTTCCACCGGGCATAACCGCCCTTTCGGGATGTGTATCGGTAAAGACAATCATCTGGCAGTTTGCAACTGGGGTTCGCATACGGTCAGTTTTATCGACCTGGACCCCTATGGGGTGAACGATATTTCAGGCACTGAAGGCCGGTTTAAGGCATATCCAAATCCTTCATCAGGAAGATTTCATCTGAGCTCCTCACAAAACGTAAATTCTGATCTTGAAATCGCTGTTGTAAACCTGGCGGGTATTAAAGTTTATGAAAACCGGATTAATCATTTAGATATATTAACTGATCAGGAAATTGACATCTCCGGGTTACCGGCAGGCACTTACATTTTGGTAATCAGGGACGATCAAACCATCAGTCAGTTGAAGCTGATGATCCGTTGAACAGGAAATATCCTAAGCTCAGGGAGAGTGTACGCTCCTTTTCGACAAAATAGCTGTCCGGGTCTTTCATCAGGTTGGATAATCCAAAATCAAATTTAAGCCTGATGAAAAAATCACGAATGTCATATCCTGCAACTAAAGGGATGGAAAAGTTTAAAAATTTATAAAAGGTATTCTTTAACCTGGACACATTTTCAATTTCCTTGAAATTGCTTTTTGAGAAAACCAGAAAATTCACATTGACACCTGTCCCAAAATACATCGATTTGATGATTTTAAAAGAAAGCTGTGGAGAAAGTGTGACATAACCGTTATTGATCACATTCAGATCAGAATTCGCAATGGTATTTCCGACTTCATCCGTAAAATGGATGGTTTTTTTATCACGGTGGGTAATAAACTGAAAAGATAACGAATGGTCAAATGAAAGCTTGCCGGATAACTTCAAGCTCCCAAAACCGCCGGCCTCAAATCCAAACCCGGGTTTGTAACGATCCGACCAGGAAAAGCTGAAATCACTGTTCACGGATAAAAAAGAGAAGTTGGGTCCGGCATAAACTCCTGCTTGATATTTTTGTGCCAAAGCCGGCAATGTTATTACAATCAAAAGTAAAACAATAAATCTTTTCATCTCACTAGTCATCCAGCTTTAATAATTTAGCCCGGTCCACATAACTATCCCTCTTCACTTCAACGTAATAAACACCTTTGGGCAGATCCTGGGTTTCATATTTATAAAAACCGGAAGTAACGGTCATTTTCCAGCTAAAATCACCATTGCCATCACTGAATTGAACTTCAGCCGATGTACCCTCCGGCAGCGAACTGTAAACATATAATTCATTCAAAAATGGATTCGGGAAAACGGTCAGATCGGAATATTCCATTTTCCCTTCCTTATAAATTGGTACCTTAAAAATAATTTCCCCTGAAGGCGGATTTATTTTCTCTTTTGAACAGGAAATAAAGACCAAACTGCATATTAAAATGAACGCTACGGTTTTTTTCATTGAAATTCTATTTGTTTGGCTGAAATTTATTTTATGGTTTAAACAACACTTTTCCCGATGACATTGACTTGATGTAGCTTTTGATCCCTTCAACGACCCGCCTCAATTTAAAGGAGGCCTGGATTTCAGTTTGAATTTCACCCTTAATAATCATATCCTGCAACTCGTCGGTTATTTTGAGAAATTCATCCTTTCTTTTACCGTCGGTCCAGTCACCCAGGTTGAACCCGCTAAGGGTTTTACCTTTGAAAATAATTCCTAATGGGTCAATTCCGGTACAATCCTGGCCCGATAATCCACCATAAACCACCACTTCGGAACCGTCGGGCATGTTGTTCAGAAGAAGGCCGGTCTGTTCCCCTCCCACCGCATCAAAGGCAACTGAAGCTTTGCGTTTATTGGCGAGTCCCTTAAACTCGCTTTCAAAATTTTCGGATGCCGAACACAAAATGTCCCTTGCTCCTTTTTCTTTTAATGCATCCACATGCTCCTGTTTGCGGACAATATTGATGACCCGCAAACCCTTCTTCGCTGCTAAAATCCTGATAAAAGACGGCACCTGGCCACCTGCAGCATTCAGGACGATCGCTTTTGCATTTTTCTTAACTGCAAGTTCAAGCAATCCGTAAGCGGTTAGTGGATTGATGGAAAGGCAGGCTGCCTGGTCAATCTCCATACCCGATTTCAGCGAGATACAGTCCCTGGCTCTGGCAATGAAATATTGCGACCAGGTACCCGAATTCTCGTGTTGTGTGAAGCAACTGACTATATCGCCAATCCTGTCTTTGACATCTTGTCCGGCTTCTACAATGATCCCGGCACCTTCGAAACCGGGAACCGCGGGCAATGATTTTTGAATATTATAACCGCCCCGGATAAACGCAATGTCGGAAGGATTGCAAGGAGCAGCCTCCATTTTGATCAAAACTTCATCGGGATTCAGAAGTTCAATAGTTGTCTCCCCCAGTTTTATTCCGACGATTGCTCTTACCAGATTGTCATTATATGAGGAAAGTATAACGGATTTGCTTTTTACTGGTAGTTCCATAATTTTAAATTTTAGCTTAATGAAAAATCAACCACAGCCCTTGCGTGAATTTCCGTGGTATCGAATAATTTTAAGTGAGTATCCTCAGGTTTGACAATCAAAGGTAACTCGGTACAGGCCAGGATCACACCGTCAATATGTTCTATTTCATGGATGATTTCAATCAATTTTTGTTTTGAGGATGTTGTAAAAATGCTTTTTGTCAACTCATCGAAAATAATCCGGTGAACGGTCTCACAGCTTTTTTGATCAGGGACCACTACCTCAAGACCATAATCCTTTTCAAGTTTTTTGGTTATGAAATCTCCGGCCATTGTAAATTTTGTCCCCAACAGGGCCAGCTTTTTAACGCTGCTTTTTTGAATCTCACGGCCTGTTGCGTCAGCAATATGTATCAACGGAATATTGATATTCTGCCTGATTTGATCCGCCCATTTGTGAGCCGTGTTTGCACAAAGGACGAGGCATTCCGCTCCTGCGGATTCAACCAGCCTGGCCTTTTCAACCATGAGTTTTCCCACGCTTTCAAAATCATTCTTATCCAACAAGGGTTTGATCATTTCAAAATCAAACGAATACATGATAATTTCCGCCGAATGGGAACCTTGCAGCCTGCGATTGACCTCTTTATTTATAATCCTGTAATAATCAACTGTCGACTCCCACGTGGTTCCACCGATTAATCCGATCTTTTTCATAGCTTATTTTTTTAAGAAATCTGAAACCATTATTTCAGCTTCGTTGAGTGCTTTTTGCAGATCATCATTGATAATGACCCTGTCGAACCGGCTTGCAAATGTTAATTCGTGAGCCGCTTTGTCAATTCGCTTGTGCAGGTTATCCTCACTTTCAGTCGAACGATTTCTTAGACGTTCTTCCAGCATATCCGGGCTGGGAGGCTGAACAAAAACGGCCAACGCCTTTTCACCATAAATCTTCTTTATATTTAACCCGCCAACCACATCCACATCGAAAATCACATGCTTACCCTTTTGCCATATGCGGTCTACCTCCGATTTCAGGGTCCCGTAATAATGATCTTTATAAACTTCCTGCCATTCGAGGAAATCCCTGTTTTCAATTCCTCGTTTGAATTCCTCCAAAGATAAAAAATAATAGTCCTTTCCATGGGTTTCTTCATCCCTGATGATCCGGGTTGTAGCTGAAACGGAAAATTCAAGGCCCAGGTTAAGACTTAGCAAATGTTTAACGATGGTTGTTTTACCTGCTCCCGAAGGCGCCGAAAATATTACAACTTTGCCTTGTTTGGTTTCCATTGCGATATGAGGCTAAAGAATATTAAAAAGTTGTTCTTTAATTTTCTCCAGTTCATCCTTCATCTGAACGACCAGTTTTTGTATGTTGGCTTCGCTGGCCTTTGATCCCAGGGTATTGATCTCCCTGCCCATTTCCTGTGAAATGAACATCAGTTTTTTCCCTTGAGACTCGGGTTCTATCAGGGTTTCCAGGAAATATTCACAATGTTTTTTCAATCTGACTTTTTCCTCGGTTATATCCAGTTTATCCTGGTAATATACCAGTTCCTGCTCAAACCTGTTTTTATCGATATCTTCTTTGTCGGCCAGTTCATACAAATCCTTCCTGATTTTTTTCTTCAGGTTATCGAACCGTTCCTTTTCAAAAGGATTCACTTGACTGAGCAACTCAATAATATTGTTTGTCCTTTTATGCAGGTCATTTTCCAATGTCTTGCCTTCCTCCAGCCGGAACTTGTCAACCTGATCCAAAGCACTTTCCAGTGCGCTGAATATTCCCTTCCATTCCTCTTCTGAAATAACCTCTTTTTCGGGCATCAAAACATCCGGCATACGCATGATTACATAAAGAAAATCGGTTTTATCCCCCTGGTCGAAATCCGAAGAAAGTTCTTTCAACTGACGGTAATATTTGCCGGCCAATACTTTATTGATTGAATAACCGGAGGCATCCCCGGCATTTTCAACGGTGAAGATAAAATCGACCTTTCCCCTGAGCAGTCGGTTCGAAATGAGTGTCCGGAAATCCAGTTCCCGTTCCCGGTAGCCGTTTGGAATCCGTAAATTAATATCAAGTTGCTTGCTGTTGAGTGATTTAACTTCGATTACGATTTTATTATTCCGGCATTCACATTCAGCCCTGCCAAAACCGGTCATGGACTTTAACATATAATCAAGATTTAAGGCTAACAAAGATATAAATTATAAACTGACGTGGTCAATTTAACGTCCACCAAAGTGAAGGATCGGAAAAATATCCCCTTAATAGATTATTTATAATTTTGCATCTCTTTAATGCAACGAAAAATGGCTCAGACATTATTCTATATCATAATTGCGATCATCCTTTTTGATTACATCCTCGAAAGGGTGCTCGACTACCTGAACAGCACCTACTGGAGCGACGAACTACCCGCCGAGCTGAAAGGAATTTATGAGGCTGAAAAGTACAAGAAATCGCAGGATTATGAAAAGGTAACTACACGGTTTTCCATCCTGACCGGCACACTGAGCCTGCTGGCAATGTTGGGGATGCTTTTTTTTGGCGGGTTCGCCTGGCTTGATGATTTTGTTCGCAGTTATACGACAAATCCCATTTTAATGGCATTGTTGTTCTTTGGCATCCTCGGCCTGGCTGCCGATATATTGACCACTCCGTTTTCCGTTTACAGCACATTTGTCATCGAGCAAAAATTCGGGTTCAATAAAATGACCGTCAAAACCTTTATCCTCGATAAGTTGAAAGGATGGCTGCTGGCTGCCATCATCGGAGGTGGTCTTTTGGCCCTGATCGTATGGATTTACGAATCGACCGGCGAATGGTTCTGGCTGATTGCATGGGGCGCAATTAGTAGTTTTACCATAATAACACAAATGTTTGGAGCAGAAATATTCATTCCGTTATTTAATAAACTAACACCTCTCAAGAATGAGGAATTAGAATCTTCTATTAAAGATCTTGTCAATAAAACAGGATACAATTTAAAAAACATTAAAATTATTGATGGTTCTAAAAGAACAACAAAAGAGAATGCAGCCTTTACTGGATTAGGTCCAAAGAAAAAAGTATTATTATATGATACTTTACTTGAGAAACATATAAATCAAGAAGTGACTGCTGTTTTAGCTCATGAAATTGGCCACTATAAAATGAAACATACCCTTATTTTTACAATTCTTGGTCTGATTCATTGGGGAGTGATATTTTTTATCCTTTCCATTTTTCTTAAATACCCAGTATTCGCGCATGCTCTGGGTGCAGAGGAAGCGAATTTCCATATGAGTATCCTGGCCTTCGGCTTATTATATGGACCAATTTCCTTAGTTCTTGGTTTATTGATGAATATTCTTTCGAGGAAAAATGAGTTTGCAGCCGACCGTTATGCAGGTTTGAATTTTAAACCGGAGCCTTTAAAATCGGCACTTATAAAACTATCGGTCAACCACCTCAGTAACCTGAAGCCTCATCCCGCTTATGTATTCTTTTATTATTCCCATCCGCCATTGCTGGAGCGGCTCAGCGCCCTGGATAAATTAAAAACGTAATGTGCCGGATCCAAAAGGACCCGACTACACTACGTTTCAGATAATCTAAACTTCCTATTTAACGATCCGTTTAACTAAATGTTATTTTGAGCAATTAATATTCAAATCATTCAACTGACAGTGTTTCCAACCCGGCAACGCTCTGCCTGATCTGATCTTCCGTCACCGAATAATCCTCCAACTCATTCGAAAAATACTGATCATACGATGCCAGATCAACCAATCCGTGGCCAGAAAGATTAAAAAGGATCGTTTTTTGTTTTCCTTCCAGCCTGGCCCTGTTTGCTTCCCTGATGACCTGGGCGATGGCATGGGTAGTTTCAGGGGCAGGAATAATCCCTTCACTCCTGGCAAACTTCACACCCGCTTCGAAGCACTCATTCTGATGTACAGCTGTAGCCTCGATCAATCCGTCTTTCAGGAGTTGACTGACGATGGGGCCTGCGCCATGATACCTCAGTCCTCCGGCATGGATTTTCGGGGGCATGAAATTATGTCCTAAAGTGTACATCGGTATCAATGGGGTCAAACCTACGGTATCGCCAAAATCATATTTAAAAACTCCCCTGGTCAACTTCGGACATGATTCAGGTTCCACAGCCACAATCCGGATATTTTTACCCTGGGTCAGGTTCTCTTTGATAAAAGGGAAAGAAATTCCGGAAAAATTAGATCCGCCGCCAAAGCACCCGATAACCACATCGGGATAATCATCCGTTTTGGCAAACTGCTTTTCAGCTTCCAGTCCGATGATGGTTTGATGCAGCAGTACATGGTTCAAAACGCTACCTAAAGAATATTTAGTTCCGGGGTCCATCACGGCAGCTTCAATGGCTTCTGATATGGCAATACCCAGGCTGCCCGGAGAATCGGGATCCAGGGCCAGGATTTTTCTGCCCGACTCGGTGAGGTTGCTGGGTGATGCTACCACATTGGCTCCCCAGGTATTCATCATCGATTTGCGATACGGCTTCTGGTTAAAACTCACTTTCACCATAAACACCTGTAGTTCGATGCCGAAAAATCCACATGCAAAACTCAGGGCACTGCCCCATTGCCCGGCTCCGGTTTCGGTCGTGAGCTTTTTGACTCCTTCCCTGAAATTATAATAGGCTTGTGGAACTGCAGTGTTCGGTTTGTGTGATCCGGGAGGGCTCACACTTTCGTTTTTATAATAAATTTTAACCGGTGCGTCTAACATTTTTTCAAAATTGGTTGCACGGATCAAAGGACTTGGGCGCCAGATTTTATATATATCCTGAACCCGTTCGGGTATTTCGATCCACTTTTCCCGTGAAACTTCCTGTTTTATCAACTCCATGGGAAATAAAGGAGCAAGGTCATCAGGGCCAACCGGTTGTTTTGTTAACGGATGCAAAGGCGGAAGCACCTTATTCGGCATGTCAGCCTGAATATTATACCATTTTTCAGGCATTTCTTGTTCGCTCAGGTTAATTTTTTTGAACTTCGACATAGATTTAAAATTATTAGGGTTAAACAAACAAAAAAAGGCGTGCCGTTTCCGGCACGCCTCTCATTACTCTTATTATTTCAGCTCTATCTATAATTATCCGGTCACGTCACTTTGTATTGTCCGTAACGCCACCACCAATTATTTACTATTTGAATATTAAATCTCATTCCTGTATTTGACTGAGCAAATATAAATAAATTTTTATTAATGATATTAGCCTGAAAAATTAATAGTTGATTTATCACTGACAACAGCCATCGTCTGTTTTCATCTCCTGTTTCAATTCCAGCTTTTCAGCTTTTGGGCTGATATAGGGAATTCCAAGGCTCATACCTCTAAGAATAAATATAATTCCAAGAATAACAATAAAAACAGGGACAACCTTACTTACCTTTCTCCTTAAACCTGAGCTAACCACATTCCCGGCCATTGACAATAGCAGCAGTGCAGGCGTAGTCCCTATTCCAAATACGATCATAAAAACGATACCGAATAACACGTCATTGGTATTGATCGCACCTGCCAGAGCCATATATACCAATCCGCAAGGCAACAACCCGTTGAGTAAACCGATGACCAGCAATGACTGAAGCGAATGTTGCGTAAATAACTTTCTGAACCGGCCGATGAGGCGGCTTGCATAACCGGAAAATAACTGTCCGATCCTGATCTTTTCCCTGAATACGACCGGAAATAAAACGGAAACGATCATGATGATACCCAACCCAATGGATGCCCATTGCTGTAAACCGGCCAGTTGAATGCCTCTGCCCAGCAATCCGAACAACCCACCCATAATGCCATAAGTAATGATCCGGCCAATATTATAAAGTAATCCGCCAGCCACCTTCATCGACCAACTTCGTTTTGAAAGCGGCAATGCAACGGCAATAGGGCCGCACATTCCCAAACAATGTAAACTTCCGACCAACCCGATGGTAAATGCTGTAATTAAATCCATGATGGAGCTTTAAAACATTTTAATGTAAACTGTCTCTTCCTGAAAATACTTCTTTCCGTTTACCTCATAATCGATTTTAACGATGTATTTTCCCTTTTGCAGGACATTAACCGGAAAACGCTGGCAATTGGCCGTGTCCAAACTAATGTTGCCAACAACATCGCCCTTTTGATCCGATGGTCTATAAAAGGCTATTTGTCCACTAATATCACTGTACTTAAAAAACGGCTGAAAACAAACCTCAATAAAATCACCCTTGTTTTCTACTTTTACTTTTGCCTGTAAATTTTTGGAATTTTGTTCCTTATCAATATGTTGCTGGTATTCTATGGCTTTGGGATAATAATCCTTTTCAACCAAATCGTATTTCTGCAATGTTGTAAAATAAACAAGCCCAATAATGAAAACCATAAATGCAATGATCGCAACAAGAATGCCCGTACCCCAATTCCATTTTATATTCATGTTTGTTTATTTTTTATCCAATGAATTCGGCCCAATAAAGGTAACCGTATATTTTTCAATTTCCAGACCATCCGAAAAAACTCCAAATGTGATTTTCGTATTTGATGAACTCAATTGATCCTTGTTCAATACAGCCAGGAAAGTTCCCGATTTTGCTTCTCCCTTTTCCACTATTATGGGATCGCCCATAGTAAAGACCTCCCCTTTCGGTTCAAGCATCTTTACCTCAACATGGTGAGGTGTTCTGGTTTTGTTCACCACTTCAACCTGGTAAATGTTACTGTAACTGTTTTCACCGTATTCCTGAAAAAGTGTTCCCCGTTGCCTCAGTATGGTCGTTTCAAAATCAGTCCGGAAGTTAAAAAGTGTTCCCACTAAAATGAACAATGCCGTAAGGAAGGTAGAATAGGCAATTGATCTGGGTGTAAAGACCGACCTTTTTCCTTTTGAAATTCCTTTCTCTGAGTCATACCGGATCAACCCCCTCGGCCGCTTGACCCTGTCCATAACTGCATCACAGGCATCCATGCAGGCGGTGCAATTGATACATTCCAGCTGGGTCCCGTTTCGGATATCAATGTTTGTCGGACAAACCACCACACAACTCAAACAATCAATACAATCGCCTTTTCCTGACGATTCCCGATCCTCCAAAGGATTGTATTTTCCCTTGGGTTCTCCCCTTTTGTAATCGTAAGCCACCACTACTGATTTATCATCGAGTAAAACCCCCTGAAGACGGCCGTATGGACACACAATTGTACAAACCTGTTCGCGGAAAAATGCGAAAATAAAATAGAAAACACCCGAAAATAATACGATGGCTGCAAAACTGTAGGCATGATGCATGGGGCTGTCCTGAATAAGCAATTCAAGTTGATCGATCCCAATGAGGTATGCCAGGAAAGTATTGGCTACAATAAAAGCGATTCCGAAAAAGATGATTTGTTTGAGGCTTTTTTTCCAGATTTTTTCAAAGTTCCATTCCTGCCGGGCCAGTTTCTTCTGTTTGTGGTAATCCCCTTCGATCAGGTATTCGATCTGCCGAAAGACAAATTCCATGAATATTGTTTGTGGGCAAACCCAACCGCAAAACAATCTTCCGAAGACCACAGTGAACAAAATAATAAATACCACCAGCGAAATGATGGACAACACGATGAGGTGAAAATCCTGTGGCCAGAAAATAACACCATAAATGATGAACTTTCGCTCGATAACGTTTAGCAACAGGATCGGGTCGCCTTTATATTTAATAAAAGGGGTAATAAAAAAAAACATCATTAATATAACAGCCACGATGCTTCGGTAATTATATAGCCTGCCTTTGGGCTTTTTAGGGTAAACCCACACCCTTTTTCCCTCTTCACTCACGGTCGTGAGTTTGTCGCGAAAACTTACTTTCGTGGATTCTTTTAATTCACTCATCTTCAATATATCTATATACAACCTATATAATCTGTTAAATCAAAAAATTTGGCTATAGTGTTCTATAGCCAAATCAATGTTAATCCTGTTTTTTAG
Source organism: Bacteroidales bacterium (assembly GCA_016933115.1). Classification (GTDB taxonomy): domain Bacteria; phylum Bacteroidota; class Bacteroidia; order Bacteroidales; family JAADJA01; genus JAADJA01. Next base: position 21,553 of record JAFGBL010000037.1, read on the forward strand.
TAAGGCCATTCCAATTCTTCTCCTTGAGGTGCCTTTGGATTGGCAGGAGTGGTTCCGTGAAGATCTTTAATGATATAGCTCAACACCTCCAAACGTTGAGTTGGAGATAACTGATCCTTGTAAGGGATCATTCCCTTTTCGATCACTCCATCGGTAACGATTTGATACATGTCCTCCATGGTATTGCCATGGATCCAATAGTTGTCAGTGAAGTTTGGGCCAACCAATCCACCTCCGTCAATCAAATGACAAACCTGGCAAATCTTATCATAGGTGTCTTTGCCATTGGCCAATGAAGCCGGATCATCCAGCACTTTGATCTCAAAATCAGCCGCAGGTTTTGTAACAATTGATGCAGCTTCTTCCATATCTTTTTGATATTCCTGAACCTGGTATAAATCCTCGGATTGGAAAACCCAAAGTCGCACCAGGTAAATAATTCCAAAAGCAATGGAAATATAAAACAACCATTTCCACCAGGGTGGCAGGTCATTATCCAACTCCTTGATGCCATCGTACTCGTGGTCTTTGATCAAACGATCATTGGTCAGGGTATCAATTTCGTATTGTTCCTGATCCTTATTTTTTGAAATTTCGTCTGTTGTCATTTTGTTTTATTTTTTTTACAAATCATCCGAGTCATCATCGGATAAAGGCATATTTTTAAATTCTTCAACTTGCTCTTTTTTCCATTTTAGGACCCGAATGACAATAACAATAAAAATCAGTATGAAAAACAAGGTCAATATCGCTGACAGGTCATGCAGCCAGCCGACATTTTCCAGGATTCTCGATACAATTTTCGACATATCTTTTGATTATTTTGAAGTCATTCCTGAAGCAGAAGCTTTTCCGATATCCGTTCCAAGGCGTTGCATGTAAGCGATCAATGCAATAATTTCGCGTTGATCTTCCACCTCTATTCCTGACTGCCTTAAACCTTCGGCAATTCCTTGTGCCTGTTTTTGCAAGGCTGAAACAGCATTTTCGATTTCTGCATCCGAATAAGGAACCCCAAGCTTTTTCATTGCTCTGAGCTTGGCAGGAATTTTATCGACATCTATGTCGTTGCTGGCCAGCCAGGGATATGGAGGCATGATGGACTGTATATTGGTCTTTTGCGGGTTGACAAAATGCTCATAATGCCACGAATCGGGTTTGTACATTTTACCTTTTACCCCTTCCCTGGCCAGGTCCGGGCCGGTTCTTCTTGATCCCCACTGAAAGGGATGGTCGTAAACATTTTCTCCGGCCTTGGAATATTCACCGTATCGCTCAACCTCCGACCTGAAAGGGCGGATCATCTGTGAGTGGCAGTTGTAGCATCCCTCACGGATATAAATATCACGTCCTTCAAGCTCCAGCGGGGTATATGGTTTAACACTGGCAATGGTCGGGATATTGGATTTAATGAGGAACATAGGCAGGAACTCAACAATACCGCCAATCAAGATAGCAACCAAAGCCAAAATTGTGAAGGTTACCGGCTTTCTCTCCAAACGACGGTGAAATGTTTCTGCCCCATGGTTCCCTGATTCTCTTGAAGCAGCCTGATCTTCCTCATACCTTGCAAATTTACCGGCTTGTGCTGTTTTAATCAAGTTGATAACCATAAGTACCGCACCTGTCAAATACATAACACCACCGAATGCACGCAACAAATGCATGGTCCTGATCTGGGTGTAGGTTTCAAGGAAGTTGGTATATTTCAAGTATCCTTCCGGGGTGAATTGTTTCCACATCAGAGCCTGGGTAAATCCGGCAAAATAAAGTGGTATAGCAAAGAACAACATCCCCAGGGTGGCCAGCCAAAAATGGGTATTGGCCAGAGAAGTTGAATAAAGTTTAACCTTATAAAAACGTGGGAAAAGCCAGTACAGCATCCCGAAGGTTAACATTCCGTTCCATCCAAGGGTTCCGATATGAACATGGGCAATGGTCCAATCGGTGAAATGGCTGATGGCGTTTACACTTTTCAGTGAAAGCAATGGCCCTTCGAAAGTCGACATTCCATAAGCTGTAACACCAACAACAAACATTTTCAAAACCGGATCCTGCCGAACTTTATCCCATGCACCCCGGAGGGTCAATAAACCGTTGATCATACCTCCCCAGGAAGGAGCAATCAAGGCAATTGAGAATACGACACCCAGTGCCTGGGCCCAGTCGGGTGTACTGGAATACAACAAATGGTGCGGGCCTGCCCAGATATATATAAATATCAAAGCCCAAAAGTGAATGATCGAAAGTTTGTACGAATATATCGGCCTGTTGGCTGCTTTAGGCACAAAATAATACATCAGGCCGAGGATGGGTGTGGTGAGGAAAAATGCAACGGCATTATGGCCGTACCACCATTGAACCAGGGCATCCTGCACACCTGCATACAACGGATAACTCTTAAACAAAGATACCGGTAATTCGAATGAATTTACAATATGCAAAACAGCTACGGTAACAAATGTTGCCAGGTAGAACCAAATGGCTACGTAAATGTGCCTGGTCCTCCGGTTGAGGATCGTAGCGATCATATTCCAACCAAAAATTACCCATACTGCAGCGATCAGAATGTCAATCGGCCATTCGAGTTCGGCATATTCCTTACCGGTTGTGATACCAGCCAGCAAAGAAACAGCGGCCAGTACAATGATCAGTTGCCAGCCCCAGAAATGAAGCCAACCGAGGATTTTGCTGTAAATCGGGGTTTTTAGCAACCTGGGCAGCGAATAATAAACGCCTGTAAAAATGGCATTGCCTACAAAAGCAAAAATAGCCGCATTGGTATGCAAAGGCCTTACCCTTCCGAATGTCAGAAAAGGCATTTCCATACTCACCGAAGGCCACAAAATCGCCAGGGCCGCAATCAATCCCACCAGGAAGCCAACCACGCCCCACAAAATGGTCACAACAGCGAATGATTTCGCCAGTTTGTTGTCGTAAGTAAATTTTTCAATTGCCATAAAGTCATTTTTTATTATTAATGGATTTATCGGTTTTTTCTTCATCAATTTTTTCTTTCCCGGAGTTGGTATTTTTTTGATCCTCAGGTTTGGGCTCATCCTTGTAACCATCGAAAAGAATACGAACGGAAGGTGCGTAATCATCATCGTACTGACCTGATCTCACTGCCCAGATAAAAGCGAATAAAAACCCGCCAGCCACAATGATTCCAATACCAATTAAAAAGAAGACAACTGACATTATTTGCTATTCAGGTATTTCGTTACAAAAATATCTTTTCCCCGGCATTTAACAAATTTTTAACAAATTTAGTTATTAATATATATTCATTAAAAATTACTGATCTAACTTTCTGCGCGCCAGGAAAGAAATTGCAAAAGTAGCAAAAGCAACCACCGATACAGAGCTGATGGGCATCAGGATTGCGGCAATGACCGGTGTGAGCAACCCTTGAACGGCGAAATACAATCCGCCGACATTGTAAATAAATGAAATTACAAAACTGACCCAAACAACATTCATCGATGA
>JAFGBL010000293.1 GCA_016933115.1 Bacteroidales bacterium
TAATCAGGAAAAATGGACATGCTTAATTGCTAAAACCTGTACATCCTTATTTGCCATTTTCTGTGCATTGTAAGTTGCTGCTTACATGCATCCACAACACTACCACGGACTGAAATAATTCTGCCTTGATTAATAAGATTGTGATTATGTTTTGGTACTGTCTCCATTTAATGTAGCTCTATAGCCCATTTATTTTAACAAAAATCGTTAATTGTAAAGAAGGAAGTGTTACATGATTAGTGAAAGGAATTACATTATTCACATATTCAAGTATAGTTTACTCCCATTTTTTTTTTTGGTATATGAAGTAATAATATAATGTCATCATTCATGTTATTCAACTTCTTTGGTCATTTGTGTTGCCTGCTCTTTCACCTTATGAATGGCCTGCTTTACTAGTTCCTTATCTCCAAGGTAATAATGGCCTATGGGTTTAAGCGAATCATCTAATTCGTAAATAAGCGGGATTCCTGGGGGAATATTCAAATTCACAATGTCACTTTCAGAAACATTGTCGAGATATTTTACCAAAGCCCTTAAACTGTTTCCATGCGCCACAATTAATACTTTCTGCTGATTGAGGATTGACGGTTGAATGGTTTCTTTCCAATAGGGTAAAAACCGTTCAACTGTATCTTTTAAGCATTCAGTAGCAGGTAATAAGGAGTTATCTATTGTGCTGTATTTCCATTCATTAGCAGGATGTCTTTCGTCAGCAGAATTTAATTCCGGAGGACGAACATCGTAACTTCGTCGCCAAAGCAACACTTGTTCTTCTCCATATTTCCGTGAAGTTTCAGCTTTGTTCAAACCTTGCAGGTTGCCGTAACTTTTTTCGTTCAACCTCCATGAACGATACACAGGAATCCACGCGAGGTCCATTTCATCCAATACATTCCAAAGGGTATGAATGGCTCTTTTCAATATTGAAGTGTAAGCTACATCGAAGGTAAAACAATTTGCTTTTAAAAGTTTGCCGGCATTTTTTGCTTCTTCTATTCCTTTTTCTCTTTGGAAAGCTTTTCATCCAACAACTCTTCCCGGACCATAGCATGTCCGCAATCAGGACATTTAAATGAAGTGCATTTAACACCCTGTTGATGTGTGACTTTTGTTCCACATTTGGCGCATATACAATGTCCGCCTGTACCAAAGGCTCCGCCCTTGTTTTTTCCGCGACCAGCTCCCTTGCCAAGACCTTTGCCCTGTCCAGTTCCGTTCCTTTTTTCTGCTTTTGTCATAATAAATGGTTTTAATTTCAAATTTTTAGGCATTGTTCAATATTTACACTTGGCTGGTTTTTGGGGCTTATCCTTGAGCATCATAAAAACGAAGCCTGTTTTTGAGTTTCATATTCTCATTCTGCAGGTTTTCTATTCGTTGCAATAAATAGCTTATCGTCGCAATCCCTTCCAGGTTAATATCCAGCTCATAATAGAAACGGACAAATTTTTCAAGCTGAGGCAACTGCTCTTTTTCAACAAAATGCATTGATTCTATGGTGCTGATTTCAATTAATCCGTTTTGCTGCAAAAGGTTTACAAATGAAATCTCGATATTGTGATTAGCACAGAATTCATTTACTGCTATTAAATCATCTATATTTTTTTGTTTCATATTTTACAATTTATGATTTTGATAATTCAGTAAATAAGCTTTTTTGCTTTTCGGTTAAATTGGTTGGAATTTTAACCGCATAAGTGATATATAAGTCTCCAAACTGCCCATCAGTTTTGTAAACGGGGAATCCTTTTCCTTTTAGTTTTACCTTCGTTCCATTTTGAGTTTCGGGTTTTACTTTAAGCTTCACTTTCCCGCTAAGGGTATCGATGGTAATTTCACTTCCCAATACGGCGGCGAATAAATCGATGCTGACATGTATATACAAATCATTACCAAGTCTTTTCATTCCGGGATGATTGGCTATTGAAAAGGTAATGTACAAATCACCGTTTGGACCTCCATTTATTCCCGGACCCCCATGCCCTGAAATTTTAATGGTTTGTCCGTTTTCAATTCCGGCAGGGATAGTTATCCTTATGTTCTTTCCATTTACAGTAAGTGTTTGTTTATGGGTTTGATAAGCATCTATAAGCTTAAGCTGTAATTGTGCGTTATAATCCTCGCCTCTGAATTTTACCTGCCTGTTTCTGCCAGTATTTGCGGAACCACCAAACATGGATTCGAAAAAATCTGAAAAATCACCGCCGGATTGTGCCCGGGAATACTTTTGTCCACGAAAATCAGATGACTGGTCCTGATCTTGTTTTGCATTTTCAAACTGCCCGGCATGTTGCCAATCTTTCCCATATTTATCGTATTTTTTTCGTTTTTCAGGGTCGCTCAATACTTCATTTGCTTCATTGATTTGCTGAAAGTTCTTTTTTGCATCAGCATCATTAGGATTCAAATCAGGGTGATATTTTCTGGCAAGTTTTCGGTAGGCATTTTTAATGTCGATTGCGGTGGCATTTTTTTCTATTCCTAAAACCTGGTAATAATCAATGAATTTCATCTGTTTATATATATTTCCTTAAAGGTCATCCCGCCAATTGCGGGATGTGAAATAATCATGTGCGTGTGTGTTAAATCTATTTATCATGGATGTTTCATTTTGAATTGCTCCATTTCCAATCGCGTATTTCGGGCATATCCTGGCCATTTATATTAATATATGCCCTGTGTTCAATTAGTTTTTCTTCCATCAAACGTTTTAGTTCAGCCCCTTTGCCTATTAATTGAGGAAGCCGGTTTATGACATCCATGACCAGGTGAAACCGGTCAAGGTCATTGAGTACCAGGTTGTCAAAAAAAGTAGTTATGGTACCTTCTTCTTTATAACCGCGAACATGCAGGTTTGCATGGTTTGTGCGGCGATAGGTAAGAAGATGTATTAGTTTTGGATACCCGTGAAAGGCAAAAACAATGGGTTTATCTTTGGTAAACAAGGCATCGAAATCAGCATCGGTTAACCCATGTGGGTGTTCGGTGCCGGATTCCAGTTTCATCAAATCGACCACGTTCACCACCCTGACTTTCAGGTCGGGCAAATGCTCCCTAAGTATGGAAACAGCAGCCAGCGTCTCGAGCGTTGGCACATCGCCACAGCAAGCCATTACTACATCGGGCTGTGAACCCTGATCGTTACTTGCCCATTGCCATATGCTAATTCCACGGGTGCAATGCTCAATTGCTGCTTCCATGTTTAGCCATTGGGGTGCCACATATTTACCGGCAATCATAACATTTACATAATTGCGGCTTCGTAAACAATGGTCGCCAACCGATAATAAACAGTTGGCATCGGGTGGTAGGTAAACGCGCGCGATGGATGCCTTTTTGTTTACCACATGATCGATAAATCCTGGGTCCTGATGGGTGTCGCCATTATGTGCTTGTTGCCACACATGCGATGCAAGCAGGTAATTAAGTGATGCTATTTTCTTTCTCCATGGTAATTTAGCACTTACTTTCAACCACTTGGCATGTTGGTTAAACATGGAATCAACAATATGAATAAATGCTTCGTAGCTGGTAAACAGCCCGTGTCGTCCGGTGAGCAGGTATCCTTCGAGCCAGCCTTCACATTGATGTTCGCTCAACATCTCCATTGCCCGTCCCCGGGTATCAAGAAATTCATCATTGTTTTGGGTTTGAGCTTCCCATTGCCGGTTGGTCACCTCAAATATGGCGTTTAAACGGTTGGAAAGGATTTCATCGGGGCCGAAAATGCGGAAATTTTTTTGGCCGGCATTTTGGTTGATTACATCGCGAAGGAACTCACCAAGCACATGCGTGTCGGAAGCCTGAACCGAACCGGGCGAAGGAACATCAACAGAATACTGCCTAAAGTCCGGCATAATTAAATCTTGCAGTAACAAACCGCCGTTAGCGTGTGGATTGGCTCCCATTCTTCGGTCCCCTATTGGGGCAAGCTCGGCCAATTCGTTCAAAAGGCTACCATTCCCATCGAAAAGTTCTTCGGGCTTATAGCTTTTCATCCAGTTTTCGAGCAGCTTTACATGATGCGGATGTTCGGCATCGATGAGCAGGGGAATTTGATGTGCCCGAAATGTTCCCTCAATCTGGAGCCCATCAACTTCTTTAGGACCTGTCCAGCCCTTTGGTGAATCGAATACAATCATTGGCCAGATTGGGCGGGTTTCATCATTTTTGTTTCTGGCATTGCTTTGTATTTGTTTGATCTCTTTAATTACAGTATCTAAAATACCAGCCATGCGCTGATGCATGGCAAAGGGTTCATCCCCTTCAACAAAGTAAGGAGTCCATCCATAACCACGGAGCAACTGGTCCAGTTCTTTGCGCGGGATACGGGCCAGAATCGTTGGATTGGCAATTTTGTACCCGTTAAGATGCAAAATGGGCAATACAGCTCCGTCGGAAACTGGGTTTAGAAATTTGTTGGAATGCCACGACGTAGCTAACGGCCCAGTTTCTGCTTCACCATCGCCGATAATACAAGCTACTATTAGTTCAGGATTATCAAATGCAGCTCCAAAAGCATGACTTAATGAATAACCCAATTCTCCACCTTCGTGGATTGAACCGGGACAATCGGGCGAAACATGACTTGGGATCCCTCCCGGAAAAGAAAACTGGGTAAACAACTTTTTCAGTCCCGATTCGTCTTGGGTAATATTAGGATAAATCTCACTATATGTGCCTTCGAGGTATGTATTACCAACCAAAGCCGGACCACCGTGCCCGGGCCCTGCAATGTAGAACATATCCAAATCATACTTTTTAATTACACGATTCAAATGAACATAAATGAAATTTTGTCCGGGAGTGGTACCCCAATGCCCCAACAACATGTTTTTAATATGCGAACGCTTTAGAGGCTCCCGAAGCAGAGGATTTTCGTGTAGATAGAGTTGCCCGACCGAAACATAATTTGCAGCCCGCCAATAGGCATTCATCCTTTGAAGAAGTTCGGTTGATAAAGGGTTATTTGATTCATCCATTTTTTTTTTGTTTTTCTTTAGTTTGTTCTTTTCTAAATTATGCAGATGACTTTTTTGTTATGGCTTCCATTAACATGTCAAATGGTGCGTTAAACTTTTTAACACCTTCATCTTCCAACTGTTGGGTCATTTTATCTATGTCAATTCCAAGTTCGGGCAATGACAACAAAATGCGGTTGGCTTCTACAACATTTTCTTCGAGACGTAATTCCGGGTTGCCATGGTCGCGATAGGCATCGATGGTTTCAGGCGGAACTGTGTTTACCGTGTTACTGCCAATTATTGCCTCAATGTATTTTATATCGCTGTAGCCGGGATTTTTTGTGCCTGTACTTGCCCACAGCAACCGTTGTGCATGAGCGCCTTTTTCTGCCAGTATTTTGAACCTTTCACTGCCAAAAATCTCTTTATAAATTTGATAAGCTGCCTTAGCACTCGATATAGCAATTTGCCCGTGTGCTTCTTCCGCCTTTACCGCTGTTTTACTTCCCGACTCAATGATTTTTTCAAACAAAGGGTCTAAAAGAGAGTCAATACGACTTAAAAATAAGCTGGCAACCGAAGCTATGTGATTTAATGACTTCCCTTGTTTTACTCTATCTTCAAGGCCAGAAATGTAGGCTTCAACAACCTGTCTATATCGGGGCAAACCAAAAATAAGGGTCACATTTATGTTAATGGCTTCACTTATAAGCTGCCTGATTGCCGGCAAACCGTTGACCGTTGCCGGGATTTTTATAAATACATTGGGCCTGTTAAGGGCTGTCCATAAGCGCCGGGCCTCTTCAATAGTGCCATGTGTGTCATGGGCAAGATGGGGGTTCACTTCCAGGCTGACATATCCATCTTGTCCTTTCGTCTTGTCATAAACATTTCTGAATTCATCTGCAGCATTCTGAACATCTTGCTGACTAATCAATTCATAAATTTCCTTACTATTTTTTTTCCTGAGGTTAAGATCATGAATTTGGTGGTCGTAAATATTACTTTCGGCAATGGCCTTCTCAAATATAGCCGGATTCGAAGTTATTCCTCGAAGTCCATCCATATCAATTAAACGCCTGAGTTCATTGCTTGTAATTAAATCACGCCTGATGTAATCGAGCCAGACTGACTGACCCAATTTTTCAATTATTTTCAATGGATTTTCCTTCATTATCTTGTATTTTCACGTTACTAATAAAAACCGGAATTGCTTTCGGCAGAAATGTCTTTTTATAAGTATTTATTCCTTAGCGAATAGATCAAAGGTGCGAATTCCTGCACAAGTGTGTGTTACATAATACTTGATAAGAGTTACATAATTCACACAATCGAGTTTTTATTACTCAAAAAAACATTTTAAATAGACATATGGTTGGAGAAAAATGGTTCTTTTAATTTGACAAATGATTAGGCTCTGTGTGTTTTGCAAAAACAAATATGCCTTGTGGGCTGGTAAAAAAATTGTTTTATATAGTGCGGTAGAAAAAATGTAAAAAACATTGGTTTGGCTCGCGGTTCGGCTTTCTTGTCTTGTCAATGACTTTTCGCTTCCTTCCTATACACAATGGTTTGCTTTTCAAAACTTTCTATGTCGCACTTACACTTGGCGGTAACGGATTGGCGGTATGTTTTTGTTGCCGATTTCGAAGCACTGGCCTGTCAAGTGTAAGCATACGGCCACCTACATATTGTCTCACTGATTCCGGCGGGCTAACTTTAGCCCACAAAAAACCATGTTGACGAAATCAA
>JAFGBL010000294.1 GCA_016933115.1 Bacteroidales bacterium
GATAGTGAACTGAAATAACAAAGTCGAACTGATCCCGATAACGCAGTGTATCGGGATCTCAGGGTCATATTCCCCGCTGCTTGCAGCAATTAAAATAATATACCATTCCTAATAAATACCTCGTGGCTCTGCCACGAGGTTATTTATTTACCTTATTCAAAGAGATTTCGATCATTTTTATTTCAATTAAAAAGTCATCCGCACAAGAAAATGCATGATAATGAGAAAATATAACAAGGCATTTGGCCCTGTAAAAAGATTTTTACCGGATGATTAATTTTTTAATTAATTCCGATCCATTTGCCAAATTGCATTTTAGCACGTAAACGCCCGGAGCTAATTGACTTACATCAAAATTCGAATCAGCCGGGATTACATCAGATTCAAGCAAAATCCGGCCGGAGAAATTCATTACCGATATTCCTGTCACTTCAAATTCGTAGTTGGTTTTTATATGAATCTTATCAATGGCCGGATTGGGATAGATCATCAACTTTTCAAACTTTTCGAAATTTTGAGTTGTATAGGTTACCGTTGAACCTTCTATTTTGGCAATATAGGGAACTTTGCCCGATCCGCCGTAAGGCAGTGTTATTTCATCATTCATGTTCAGATCGCCTGTATAAATATGACTTATGATAAAATGCTGACCCTGGTTTGCCATTTGATTGGAATATTGATCGCTGGGTCCGATAACAACCTTTTCCTCAATCAGTTCCAGTTCATCGTCAAAGATCAACAATTTAAAATTATCCGAGTTGGACGAGTTTTTACAGAATAATCCTATTCGGTTATCAGATATGGCAATTTCGGGCAAAATGAGTGCATTGGGATTAAAGGAAGGCACCACTATTTCTTTCAACAATTCACCGTCGAAATCGAATTTCTTCAGGTTCTTAACAAGATTAAAAGGAGGTGTTAATGTTTCCTGATAAGCAAATAGCCCGTTTTCGTTGGCTACTATACGTCCATCACCGTTGGTGAGTGTTGTGTCGATAGAAACCCATTCGCCGGTGAGGGATTCATCCAGTGCAAGCACAAAAGCAGTACTTTCCAACGGCGACTGGGGAATGTATACCGTGTCGATAAATACCCCGCTAAAACCTGAAAGTTGCCCGTTCATATAAACTTTTTCGTTGTAATATACCACATGATTAATAAGGGTATGATTTGGCGATAATAATTTTTCATTCAAAATATTTCCGTCCAAATCAATAATCATTATCCAATCACCCAGGTTGGATTGAGTCCGGGCATGCAACAGGAAGTTATCATTTTCTCCAGCTGATAAATTAGCATAAGTTCCATATTTCGATTCATCATCGAAGTACCAAACCAACTCACCCTCCGCATCCAGCATTAATGCGAAAAGGAAATAACTTGCACCCCCGTATTCAATACCTTTATAAGAAAAGGTCCCATATCCCTGCCCGACAATGATAATATTATTACCCATTGCGATCATATCACCAAGAATCAGCTCTCCGTTCATTTTCGATGACCAGATGGTGTCACCGTCCGGATCTGTTTTTATAATATAAATATCGCCTTTGTATGGGATAAATACTGGACCTTCATGCACTCCGGATATTATGATATTTTGGTTTGAATCAACAGCAATAGCCCCTACTTCGTTGCAATTGGAAACATCGTAAGAATTGGCCCAAAGAAATTGGAAATCCTGTGATTGCGATGAAAAAACTGAAAATGCTAAAAACAGGATAATGGTGATTAAGGTTTTCATGCCGATATGTTTTACCTATACTAAACACAGTGTTAAAAGGGATTGTTCAAAACCTGCATTTATTGCTGATATTGAAACCACTGAATCAGGCTGCCTGGAAAATAAAAATTGTAACATTTTAATCCTGAGCTGGTTGGGTCAATGTCATTACATTCGGACTGCTTTTGAGAGTAAAAGAATGGTTGTATATTATTCGAGTTTTGAGAAATAATAAAAAGAGCCCTGGATCACTCCAGGGCTCCCATTTGGATAATATTTGCGAAGATGTAAAAAGATTTCGATTATTTCGAATTCATATTTATCATGATTGCAATTATGCAAAAGAAATAATAAATTTTTGTTTTAAAAAATCTTTCATTTCATTCAACATGTTGGTAAACCCTCACATAGTCAACTTCCATGGATTGCGGAAATATTGAATTATTAACCGGCCCTCCAAAAGATCCCCCCACCGCTACATTCAACAAAATAAAAAACGGAGCATCAAACGGCCAGGTATCAGCATTGTATTCCGACGGTTCATAAACATAATATTCCTCATCGTCAACCATAAACCGGATGGTTGTTTCATCCCAAACTATCGAATAGATATGGAATTCCGTTTCGGCTGTCGGAACAATCGTTGTTCCGGTATTTACCGTTCCGCCATAACTCGAAGGTGTATGAATAGCACCATGGATTATAGTCGGGCTTGCCCCCCTGTATTCCATAATATCTATTTCACCGCATGCCGGCCAACCAATGGTCGAAAAGTTATCCCCCAGCATCCAGTTCGCAGGCCATATTCCTTCACCTCCCGGCAGTTTGGTCCGAATATCCACTCTGCCGTATTGAAAGGAAAACTTTCCTTCTGTTTTAATTCTTCCGGATGTATATTCCGAACCGCCATAATTTTCATACTTTGCTGTAATTAACAGATGGCCGTTTTCAACTTTCACATTGGCCGGGAAATCGGTGTAGTATTGCAATTCACCATTTCCCCAACCATTGTTTCCGGTGCCGATATCAAAAGTTCATTTATCAGCATCCGGAACGCCATCCATGTCAAAGTTATCTTCCCATATCAATTGATACTCGCTTATATTCGTACCATTGTTGAGCAGCCAGACTTCATTTTTATCCGCATTGTCAGCCTGTCCGTCCATATTGAAATCGCTTTGCAAATATCCTGACTCGCCTGTTTCTAAATCCCAAACAGTAGTCTTATCCAGATCATCAATTTGCTGATCAGCCAGGCCATTACCGCCATACATACCCCAAACGCCACCACCGAGACTTTTTAAATTACCGCCATAGGCCGCATCAGCGCCGGTTGCAAAACTATAGGAATATAAACCGTTGGTTCTTTCAAGTGCACTGGCCGACAAAACACTTAAATGATTTCTGTGCCAAATTACTACGAAAAGGTCTTCTAAAATGGTAACATCAAAAATCAAATCACTCATACCATCAAGCCCGACAACACTACCGTTTCTCAAAAGAAATGCAGCCTGTTGTCCTATCATGGTTGCACTGTTAGCCTGAGCAGCGCTTGATGCATCACGCAATTCAATCAATACCCAGTCAACAACATTTGTATTCGGGATCGAACCTACATTTTCATCGCCGTTGTAATTCCATGGTGATACATCATACGGTTGATCTAAAGGTAAATAGGTTGGATTCAGGTTTTTGTTCATATTAAAACCGTTGAACGGGCCTTCCAGCACCACGGTCAAATCCAGTTTAACCGGTTCCTTGTAATAAAAAACATTATCTACGAACATGGTTCCCAGGGGAGCCTTTACCATAATGAGTTGCGCCAGATGCTCGGTGCTTGCCAGTCCGGCAAAATCCGACAAAGGAATATCGTAAGAAATCCATTCTGCTGGTGTCGGAGCCGGGTAAGTCAACTCATGCTCGGTGTCATCA
>JAFGBL010000295.1 GCA_016933115.1 Bacteroidales bacterium
AAACCAACCGGTGAGCGGAAAAGTAACCGACCCGGCAGGAGAGCCCATGCCAGGAGTTACCGTTTTGGTAAAGGGAACGACTACCGGAACGATTACTGACTTCGAAGGAAATTATACCATTTCAAATGTTCCTGCTGATGGCATTTTGGTGTTTTCTTTTGTGGGGATGCGGAGCCAGGAGATTGGTGTTGGCAATCAGTCAACGATCAATGTGGTGATGGAGGAAGATGCCATCGGAATCGAAGAGGTTGTAGCGATTGGGTATGGAACTCAGAAGAAGAAGCTAACTACAGGTGCCAATATCAATGTTGGTGCAGACGATCTTGTTCAGCAAAGTACAAGTGAGGCTCTTGAAGCAATTCAAAGTCAGTCTCCAGGGGTAAACATTGTTCAAAATTCCGGTATGCCCGGTGAAGGGTTCAAAGTGAATATTCGTGGACTTGGAACAATTGGCAACTCTCAACCATTATATGTTATTGATGGTGTTGCCGGAGGGGATATTAACAATCTCAGCCCTGCAGATATTGAATCGATCGACATCCTTAAGGATGCAGCTTCGGCTGCAATTTATGGTTCCCGTGCGGCTAACGGTGTTATCTTGGTAACCACCAAGCAAGGTCGTGTGGGTAAAATGCAGGTTAGCTACGACGGTTATTATGGTATTCAGCAAATTGAGAATATAGCACAACCGCTGAATGCATCTCAGTTCATGGAAATCTATAACGAAGAAAGAACTGTTTCCGGAAGGGACCCTATTGACTTTGCAGCTGCCATTCCCGAGTTATACCAAAAGATACAAAGCGGAGAATGGAATGGAACAAATTGGATGGAAGAAGCTTATAATAAAAATGCACCTATCCAAAACCACGCTGTGAATATTAGCGGAGGTTCCAACCAATCAGTTTTTTCAATTGGTTTTTCTTATTCTTCACAAGAAGGAGTTTTTGGTAAACCTGTTGAACCAAACTATGAACGATACACTGCACGCTTAAATAGCGATCATGTAATTTTTGAGAAAAATGGTTTGGAAGTAGTGAAAGTTGGTCAAACTTTCAACTATAGCTATAGCGAAAAAGGTGGTATCGCCATTGGTGGGATGTACTGGAACGACGTCCGTAACATGTTGGTAGGAAACCCCTTGGTGCCGGTATATAACGATGCAGGAGAGTATTATGCTTATGATAATCTGGCAGCCTCGGGTCTGGGCAGCTTATCATCACGACTTTATAACCCGATTGCACAAATGCACCTTAACAGGGGGATGAACGAAAGTCGAAACTATAACATTAACAGCAATGCCTATTTGCAAATTCAACCGCTAAAAGGATTAGTATACAAAAGTAGTTACGGATACCGGGTTAATGCCAACAGCTATCGTAGTTATCAACCGGCCTACAACCTTGCCGGAGATGTTACCTTGAGTCCCGGACGTATTCAACAATCAGCAGGCTCCGGCCATAGCTGGACTTTCGAGAATACCCTGAATTACAAATTTAATTCAGGCGATCACGGCCTTGATATGCTTGTTGGCCAATCCATTGAAAAATGGGGCTTGGGAACGAACATGAGTACTACAAATGCGAATCCTACATTTATAGGCTTCGAACATGCTTTCCTTGACAATACCGATGGTTTAACTACCGGCGTTACCAGTATCTCAGGAGGTCCGCTTGACAGAGGCCAGCTCGCTTCTTTCTTCGGCAGGGTTAACTATGACTACAATGAGAAGTATCTATTAACCCTGGTAATGAGAGCCGACGGTTCTTCCAATTTTGCAAGGGGTAATCGTTGGGGATATTTTCCATCGGTTTCAGCCGGTTGGGTAATGAGCGAGGAAATGTTCCTGCAGGATAATAATGTGGTTGATTTTCTTAAGCTTCGGATGAGTTGGGGGCAAAATGGAAATTCGGCCATTGATCCATTTCAATATTTAGCGCTTGTTGGGTTTGACGTTGAAAATAATTACCGTTTTGGTAGCGACAGAAGCGTCATGCAACTTGGTGGATATCCCGCAATATTGCCTAATCCCGATGTATCATGGGAAACTTCGGAGCAATTGAATATAGGTGTGGATGCTTATTTCCTGGACTCACGGCTGCAATTTGTGCTGGACTATTATAATAAAACAACCAAGGACTGGTTGGTTCGTCAGCCCCTGCCTGCTATTTTTGGCGCACAGGCTCCTTTCTACAATGGTGGAGATATTGAAAATAAGGGTGTTGAATTCGCTATTCGTTGGAATGATCGCATCGATGATTTTAATTACGGAGCGCATTTTAATATCTCAAAAAATGACAACGAAGTTACCCGGTTAGGTAATGCAGCCGGATTTATTCAAAGTGCAGGAAGCATTATTTCTCAAGGCACCGATCCTGTATGGCGCGTAGAAACAGGATTTCCGGTAGGATATTTTTATGGATATGAAACAGCCGGTGTATTTCAAAATCAACAGCAAATTGATAATTGGACAAAAGGTTTCTTACAGGAAAATCCAGAGCCTGGCGATGTAATATTTGTTGATACCAATGGCGACAACGCGGTAACTCCAGATGATAAAACAATGATGGGTAATCCGCATCCTGATTTTAGAATCGGGTTTGGTCTCGATTTCGAATATAAAGGCTTCAGCCTTGCCATAACCGGTAAAGGTTCATTTGGCCATCAAATCCTGAATTCATATCGTTCTTTTGCTGACAATGAGTATCACAACTACACGGTTGAAATCTTAAACCGTTGGCATGGCGAAGGAACTTCTAACAAATTGCCGCGTATGTCTGCTGGTAATACGACCAACAGAATTAATGTTTCACAAATTTATATCGAAGACGGTGATTTTGTAAAAATACAAAATGTCACTATAGGCTATGATTTTAAGAATTTGATGCCAGGATTGCCTTTAGGACAGGCTCGGTTATATCTAACAGCACGGAACTTACTTACTTTCACTGATTATTCAGGAATGGATCCTGAAGTTGGGTATGGCGATGAACAGCCTTTTGTGTCAGGTATTGATTTAGGGTTTTATCCCGCTCCACGTACATACCTGGTTGGTGTCAATCTGAAATTTTAAAACCATAAATCTGAATTATTATGAAGAAATTAATATATTATTTATTTGCTGGATTGTTGCTTTGGGGGTGCGAAGACTTTCTTGACACAGACCCTCTCACCGATAAAACCTCAGCCAATTTTCCGCAAACAGCAGCTGATGCTGAACAAATGATGGCCGGTATTTACACAATCATGAACAACACCCAACATCAAGTTGACAGAAGTCCTTTTTTCATTTGGGAAGTTGCCAGTGACGATAAGCTTGGTGGTGGTGGAATGAATGATATTCAGGCACAAGCTTATGAAACTTTTCAGTTTACTGACAATGAAATGTTGCTGCACTCCTGGAGTGTTTTATATCAAGGAGTACACAGAGCTAACTTTGCGATTGAGAATATGCCTTTACTGGGAGACGACGTTGTAAGTCCAGCGAAGAAGGATCAGTTTACCGGTGAAGCAAAATTTTTAAGGGCTTGGTATTTTTTCCAATTGCATACTATTTTCAACGAAGTTCCATTAAAAATTACTACCGAAAACGTGAATTTGCCTGCCGCTTCAGCGGATGAGATTTATGGACAAATTGCATTAGACTTGAAAAATGCTATAGAGTTGCTACCTAGTGTACCTTACACTCAAACTCAGCAGGGAAGAATAACCAAATGGGCTGCACAAGCGCTGATGGCAAGAGTATTCCTTTTTTATACAGGTTTCTATAACAAAACTGAAATTGCTTTGCCTGAAGGGGGAACCGTTTCAAGGCAAAATGTGATTACTTGGTTGGAAGATTGCTATGGTAATAGCGGTCATTACCTGGTAGATGATTTTCACGAACTGTGGCCCTATACCAATTCATTGACTATCGGAGACTATCAATATATTCAGGATTATATGGCCAAAACAGGTAAAACCCTTAAATATGCAAGTGACAATGGAGCCAGAAATCCAGAATCTGTATTTGTTCTTCAATTCTCAAATTTTGCTAACTGGGATATCAGAAGGGGGTATTCAAACACCTATCAGTTGTTCTATGCTTTGCGTGGTCTTCAGAATCTTGAAAACACCTACCCCTTTGCCGGCGGCTGGGGACAAGGAAACTCGGTTCCTGAATCCTTTGTTGAGCAATGGCAGGAGGATGAACCCAACGACCCAAGACTTTGGGCTTCGGTAGTGGATATTGAAGAAGAAGTCATTCCATTGGGTTACCAAAGAGGTGCCTGGGATTTTGTTCTTGAAAGTAACTATTGGGGTAAAAAATACAACGGAGTTACAGCAAGAGCGAGCGATGGACGCCTGAAAAATGACTATGGTGTCATCATGTATGGTACGTCCGATAACAATCAGTTGTCTCACACCGATGATTTGGTTTATATTCGTTTTGCCGATGTACTTTTGATGCTGTCTGAATTAAAAGAAGATGCAACTTATATGAACGAAGTGAGGGCTCGGGCTGATTTGCCTCCTGTTACTTATTCGCTGGAAAACATCCAGAAAGAACGCCGTTACGAATTGGCATTCGAAGGTATCAGATGGAACGACATGAGGCGCTGGGGCGATAGTTTTGCAAAAACGGCTCTCGAAAGCCAAGAAGGTGTTAAAGTGTATAACTTTGGAACTGAAGCTACACATTCAGCTTTGCATCCTGATGGTTATAGTTCCCGTTACGATGCAACCAAAGGGTTTTTCCCAATACCCCAAAGCCAAATCGACCTTTCCGAAGGGCTGTTGGAACAAAATGTGGGGTATAGTCAATCTGGAGAAGGACTTTACCGGGGCTGGTCTAATTAATTCCTTCTAAATTTTTGTCCATCCAGTATTACTTCTGATATTATTGGACTGAATAAATCAGTAACTTACCATTATAAAGTGCGCTTTGTAACGGTAAGTTTTTTTACCCCTTATTGAATCTATCCTGCTAACCATAGCTTATTGGTAGAACAATTGTTTGAAGCCCTGAAAAGTGCCATCGACCAGCTCCCGGAACGACAGAACCTGATCCTGGTCAAATGTAAAATCGAAGGACGCCGGCAGCAGGAAGTGGCCGACGAGTTGGGGATCTCTCAAAAAGCGGTGGAGAAAAATTTGGCCAAAGCCTGGAATCACCTGAAGCAGGACTACGATATAACTCTTTATAGAGTATTGTTTATCAATAAGTTTCAGGAGGCTGTTTTTAGCCTGGTCAACTGTTTTTCCAAACAAACTATTTTCCTTAGTAGCTCTGTTAGAATTACTTCCCTCCCACCTTATTCAGCTTATTTCGTGGATTCAAACTTGTTCAAAAGCTTAAGAATAGTGCAATTTCCTAACGAGATCTCAAAGTTTAAGGTATCTTCCTTTCTCTTTTAAAAAAATCTTCCCGGTATTAATTCGCCATACAGAAAAATTATCTTTGCAGGGAACTGTAGGCTAAACTATATGAACCTTGAAACAAAACCTGCTGCAAAATAATCAAGCGCTTATTCAACAGTTGAATGAGGGATCTTCTGAAGCCTTTGAAGTTCTGTTTCAGATGTACGGTCCCCGCATTCACCGCTTTTCGATGGGATATCTGCACAATCCCTTTGAAGCGGAAGAGATCGTTCAGGAAGTTTTCCTGAAAATTTGGAAGGTGCGGGAAGAGCTTTCGGAAACCAAATCGCTGGAATCGTTCATTTTTACCATTGCCAAAAATGCCATTCTGAATACTATCCGAAAATCGAAATACGAAGAGGTTTATTTCGACTACACGAAGTTGCACCCGCAAAAGGATGTTTTGCTGGACGAAGAGCTTGATTTTCACGAACTGGAGAGGGCGTACCGGCGCTCGGTTGAAAATTTGAGC
Source organism: Bacteroidales bacterium (assembly GCA_016933115.1). Classification (GTDB taxonomy): domain Bacteria; phylum Bacteroidota; class Bacteroidia; order Bacteroidales; family JAADJA01; genus JAADJA01. The sequence continues at coordinate 5,870 of JAFGBL010000295.1, forward strand.
CCGAAACGGAAAGAGGTTTTCCTGCTGAGCCGCGAAAAAAACTTCACGAATGCCGAAATTGCCAGCCAATTGGGGATTTCGGTTAAAACCGTTGAAAACCAGATGACATCCGCTTTGTCCGAAATCAGAAAATAC
>JAFGBL010000296.1 GCA_016933115.1 Bacteroidales bacterium
ATAAATCATATTTGCGTCACTCAATTTCAAGAACAAAAAAATTCCTGCTGTTCAGCAACATCAAAACTTGAAGGGGCAACAGACGGTTATTGCCAAAATAGTCACAACTGCTGTAAAACAGATTTCAAATTATTAAAAACAGATTTTTCTTATTATAAAGTCAGTAATAATCATTTCAGTTTCAATCCTCAGATATACTTTAACATTACTGATATCAGTGAAATTAATGAGGATCAAGAAATATATACAAACAAGGAAGAATTTGATGATCTTCCGCCGCCATTATACGGCAGGGAATTTCTTATCAAAATGCATCAATTGAAAATTGCGTCTCCACTGGCATAAATTATTGCCCAGTTTCAATAAAATTTAATTTAATAAGCAAATGGTGTAAATTATTTTCTCCACCTAATGCTTAATTCAAATATTGAGGAGATTAAAATGAAAATAAAAAATATTGTTTGGCTTTTCATTGCTCTGATATTGATTTCATCCGATGTTATCGGTCAAAAAATATCAGGGATTGTATATGAAATGACCCAACAGAAAAAAAAGGTTCCCTTACCAGGAGTTAATCTATACTGGCTGGGTACACAACAAGGAACCATTAGTGATGAGGAAGGGAAATTCGAACTCAACGCTGCACTAAATAATTCGAATTTACTGGTAGCAAGCTTCGTCGGTTATCTGAATGATACTTTGGAAATTAATAATAATGAAAAATCAGTTGAAATATTACTTTCCAACAATAAAACGCTGGATGAATTTGTAGTCACAGGGAAACAATCCAACACTTTTGTTTCGCAAATTGATCCTTTATATGTTCAAACCATAACGGGTGCCGAACTTTCAAGAGCCGCTTGCTGCAACCTTTCTGAAAGTTTCGAAACCAATGCCTCAGTGGATGTTGCATACAGCGATGCCGTATCCGGTGCAAAAAAGATAGAACTTCTCGGATTGCATGGAAAATACAGCCAGATGATGACGGAAAATATACCAAACCTGCGGGGATTGTCGACAACATATGGCCTTGGCTATATTCCCGGAACCTGGATGGAGTCGATTCAGGTTTCAAAAGGTACATCTTCCGTTGTTAATGGCTATGAATCAATTACCGGTCAAATCAACATTGAGTACAAAAAACCGGATACCGAAGAAAGGTTGTTTCTTAACGCATACGTGAACCATATAGGTAAACTTGAAGGTAATTTTAACGGTTCCATTAAATTAAATAACAGGTGGTCGACCATGCTCTATCTTCACGGTGAAAACCTGAACAATAAAGTCGACCACAACGGTGATTCATTTGTGGATGAACCATTGGTAAAACAATACCATGTTTTCAACCGATGGAAATACGCCCATAATAACTATATGGCACAATTTGGGGTGCAGCTACTGGATGAGGACAGGACTGCCGGACAGGTGGAATTTGATAAAACTGAAAATCCTGAAAATTCCAGCTATTATGGTATCAACATCCGAACCAAGCGGTATCAGGCCTGGGGTAAAACCGGATACATTTTTAACAATAATTCTGAAACAAGCCTGGGTTTTATCAACTCTTATACTTATCATGACCAGTCATCCTTTTTTGGTTTAACCCGATACAACGGAAGTGAAAATACCTACTATGCCAATTTGATCTTGCAATCAGAGATAGGATCTCATAAGCATAAGTACAGTACAGGATTAAGTTACTTATACGATGTTTATAAAGAAAGCCTCAACGATAGTATTTTTAATCGTATGGAAAGTGTTCCCGGTGTATTTTTTCAGTACACCTATTCTAATGAAAAAAACCTGACTTTACTATTGGGTGTACGAAGTGATTTTCACAATTTATACGGAACATTTATTACTCCGCGGGTACATGTGAAATATAATTTTAATGAGCATACCATTCTGAGATCTTCAATTGGAAAAGGGTACAGGTCGGCAAATATTATAGCTGAAAACAGTTATTTACTTGCAAGTTCGCGAAATATTATTGTAAAACCAACGATAAAGCAGGAAGAGGCTTGGAATTATGGCATCAACCTCACACAAATTTTTAATATCAATGATAGGGATCTGAACATCAATATCGAATTTTATCGTACTGATTTTGTCAACCAGGTAGTTGTTGACCGGGATCAAAGTGTTTCAGAAATTAACATCTATAACCTGGATGGGAAATCCTTTTCCAATAGTTACCAGATCGAAGCTGTATATGAATTAATACCCCGACTTGATGTTGTTGCGGCTTTCAGGTACAACGATGTACAAATGACAATTAGTAACAAGCTCGAAAGAGAGCCGTTAGTAAACAGGTATAAGGGGTTGTTCAGCCTCGCTTATAAAACCAACCTTGATAAATGGCAGTTTGATTTTACAACACAACTCAATGGCGATGCAAGATTACCGGATACCAGGGAAAATCCTGCTATATATCAGCGACCGGAAAATTCTCCTGTTTATACGATTATGAATGTCCAGGTAACAAAAAACTTCAGGAAATGGAATATTTATTTGGGAGTTGAAAACCTTACCGACTTTAAGCAGCATGATCCGGTTATTGCTGCTGACGACCCCTTCGGACCTCATTTTGATTCATCCATCGTGTGGGGGCCAATAATGGGAAGAAAATTTTACGGTGGAATAAAATATTGGATTAACTAAAAAATATATGATGATGAAAACAATGAAAATATTATTAATAACATTCATTTTACAAATGGGATTTATAGCTAATTCTCAGGAAGAGAAAGATGATAAATTCAAAGAAATTGAAATTAAGACATCCGCCCAATGTGAAATGTGTAAGGAAAGAATAGAAAAAAATATGGCATTTGAAAAAGGTGTTAAAGATGTGGTACTTGACCTGGAAACCAAAGTTCTTACGATTAAGTATAGGTCTGATAAGACCGATCCGGGAAAATTAAAAAAAGCTGTTTCAAAAATTGGATATGATGCAGATGACGTAGCAGCCGATCCCAAGGCATACGAAAAACTGCCCGATTGCTGCAAAAAGGGAGGGCATGACCACGAGCATTAAAAATGAAAAAGCCCTGATATCAGGGCTTTTTCAGAAGAAGACTTAATATCTGGCTTGAAAAATTTATTTGTTATGGGATCAACGTAAGTTTAACAACATTTTCGGCTGCCAGTAAAAGCACAAAAAAAGCAATTACCAACAATAGTAAAATAAAATTCGGATTAACCTTAATCATTCTGAAATGCTTCATTTTTAATACCAATCTATTTATAAAATTCATTTTTCTTCTTTTTCAGATTAACTAACAATAGGTAGATGTTAAATTTATTGATTAGGTTGCGTCGGTATAATTTTTCGTAGAAAAATCCATTGTACATTGCACGCAACCCTTCAAATTAAAAATCCATCTACATTACGTTGATCCTTTTGAGAGAGAATACAATTTTTTTCTATCTTAGTGGTTTTACTGATATTCAAATCTGGCAAAAACCGGTGGCTAAGATAGATATTGAGGAAATATTAAAAGGGTGTGTTAAAGGCAGCAGGAAAGCACAGGAACAGTTGTTCAAACTGTATTCAGACGAAATGTATGGTGTTTGTCTCTATTACTCCAAAGATTATACAGAAGCTGAAGATACACTTCACGAAGGATTTATAAAGGTTTTTCAAAAAATTGATCAATTTAGTCATAAGGGTTCTTTGGCAGGTTGGATAAAAAGGGTAATAATAAATACTGCCCTTGAGAAATTTCGAAAGCAGCACAAACTTTTTGCCCTCGGGGATGAGTCTGATTATATCGATGACATACAGGAGGAAAAAGTCACCAGTGATATTTCAACACAAGATTTAATTAATCTTATCCGGGAATTATCACCACAGTACAGAATGGTTTTTAACTTATATGCCATTGAAGGATATTCACATAAGGAAATTGGTGAAATGCTCGGAATCTCAGAGGGGACTTCCAAATCGAACCTGGCCAGGGCAAGATATATTTTGCAGGAAAAGGTTAAAAAATATTTTTACACATCTGATTTTAAAGATGCAAAATGAGTGATGAAATAAAAAATATTGATAAACTTTTCAAAGGCGGTTTAAGGGGATACAAGCACACCGTGCCTGTAAATGCCTGGAGCCGGATTGATGAAGACTTATCGCGGTTTGATAAACGCCGTAAATTCTTTTATTTCCGTTTGGTGGCCGCATCATTGCTCATTTTGATCGCTTTTGGAGCCGGATATTTTTATGGTATTTACAATGTAAAAGATATCTCTGATCAAACCTCTCCCAAACAATCAGATCCTACTGAGGTTAATCAGGTAAATTCCGAAACCCTACAAAAAGAAACTGCGCAAGAGATTTTAATACCTGAGCCTTCAACAAGTCAAAATATTGCCGTTGAGCCGTTGAAAATTCAAAGTGAAATTGCCCTTTCCAGGAACATTAAAGAGCCGAAAAACGAAGAGAGGACTACTATTAGACTTTCGACTGATGAATATAAAATTTCCTATATTGGTTATATTACCGCAAAATCGCTTAACATTAAATTCAATGAGAATATTGATGATTTAAATGTCGACCTTCAGGATAACATTAATTCTGAAAAATCACTGGTAGAACTGGGAAATAAGGATCAGGAAACGTTTATATTTATTCCCTATGATAAAGAAAAGACAAGCAAGACTGATGTGAAATGGGCCTTAGGAGCACAGTTTGCCCCTGTAATCTCATACCGTGATATTAGCATTTCATACGAGGATGGGCAAACCGGAAATATCAATGATACCGAATCCCAACTCAATCATGCCGAAGACCCGCTTCTTGCCTATGCCGGTGGAATTGATGTGAATTACAATATTAACAAACGGTGGGTCATCCAGTCTGGTATGTATTATTCCAGGATAGGACAGGTAAATAACCAGGCATTGAATTTCAAACAGGAAAATAATCAATACCTGCTTTTTGCTGTTAATACCTCAACCGGTGATATCAATATTTCGTTTGAAAAAATTCCGGACCATATAAAGAAATTTGAAAGTCAGAAAGATACGATTCAAGCCATTGGCCTTGATAATATTAAAGTTGTACAAAACTTTGATTTATTTGAAATTCCGGTTGTTATTAAATATAAAATCCTGAACAAACAATTCGGCATTAACATTTCAGGGGGATTAAGTCCTGCCTATTTACTTAATAACAATACTATACTTGAAGTAAACAGTGATAAATACAACATCGGCAATTCGGCCAACCTGAACTCTCTGATTGTTAATACCACATTGGCTTTGGGATTCGATTACTCCATTTCAAAAAAGATTTCAGTAAATTTCGAACCTACGTTCAAATATTCCTTAAGCCCGATCAATAACAACAGTCAGTTTTATTACCATCCCTATTACTTTTCCTGGTTTACAGGAATCAGGTATAAATTCTAAATTATAGAAATTTTTAATGATACATCGGAACCTGGCCAAAAAACAAACTGAATCAGTAAGGGATATACCGGGGAGTTGGTATATATAAAAAACCAACTCAAAGGTTGGTTTTACATTTTATTTTGAGTCATTGGTTTATCTCCTTCTTCGCATAGGTAAATATCCTGGCATTCGTCCCCGGGTGCTCTTGCCTTTACCATAACTTTTGGATTTTTTGAAGCTCTCAATGTAATAAGTAACTCCTACACTCAGGTATGAATAATAGTCGTTGTTCTCATTTTTATTAAAATCATCCAATTTATCGTTTTGCGCCTGCCTCATCGCCATGTCAACTGTAGCTCCAAACTTATCGGTGATTTTATAGGACATCCCCAAACCAAAGAAATAAACAAATTCAGGAATTCCGGTACTGTGAACATTAGATTCTGCATTTGTATCGCTTAAATCCCATTTTGTTGTTTTAAACAAGAATTGTCCTATACCGGCATATCCATCAATTCCAAGTTTAGAAATATTATCGGGAGAAAACAAGTTGATGAAATTAACCCTGACATGGAAGTTGTATTCCACAAAACTGGATTCAAAAGACTGGCCTGACATATTTTCACCCTTTAAGTTACCATATAGTAACTGACCGGAAACTCCGATTTTTCTGCTTATATTTTTAGTCAGAATACCTCCGAATGCTGGCCCGCTTTCCTGTGTAAGCTTTTCCATCACTTCGGTATCATAGATACTAAGATCACCAAAAAATGAAGATAAACCCATATTTACATTAAATGACCAATCGTCCCAAAATCCGGGTTTTCTTCGGCCACCCCAACCTTGTGCAGATGACAATTCCGGCATTACCATACCAAAAATGATCACCGACAAAACCAATATTTTTAATTCTCTTTTCACGATTATATAGTTTTTTTATTTTTCAATATTAAAGCTTCATTCATTTTATAGTTAAATCCACTAGTTTGTTAGTTCTTATATCTTCTAATTAAAGGAGATTTCATCCCCAGTTTTTTATAGTATCGGGTATCCCTGGGTCGATTATTTATTTTATATGTAAATCCCAGGGAGATATATGAATAATAATCTTTATCTTTTTTATTTGAAGTGCCATCCAAACGATCATTGTTAACCATCCTGGCTGTTCCATCAAAATTTACATCGAACGCATGGTTGATGATATAAGAAGCACCACCTCCAATCAGGTATAGAAATTCAGGAGATTCCGGTTGAACCAGTAAATCCTGTTTATCAGGATCATCATACATTAACCGGGATTCAAACTGAAACTGTCCCATACCCAATTTACCATATAAGAAAAAGTGTGCATCATTGTCAGGTAAAAGCAAGTTGACAAAATTCAACGTCAGATTAACTGAGTAATCCATGATATCGGCAACAAACTTCGATCGGGAATTACTGCCTTCCAGCTTGCCAACGAGCAATTGACCGCTTAATCCAATAACCGGAGTAATTTGCCTGTTTAAAGAGACTCCATATGCCCAGGCTCCCTCTTTTGACAATTTTTCACTCAACTCATCATCATATAGACTGACATCCCCAAAAAAGGCAGTTTGTCCTGCGTTTACACCCAACGACCAATCCTTTGCCAGTTTGGACCAAAAAGATGGAGGTTTATGGTATTGACCAAAAGACTTACTCTGGATAAGAAAAATCAATCCGATGAGAACCAGGTTCCATACGATTAAAAAAATGATGTTATATCTTTTGTCCTTTCTTTTCATTTCTGGACTATTCAATTCATATATAATCCCAAAATTTAAATTGGGAATAAGCAATTTCAATGTTTATACCAAAATTTATAAAACACTGATTTTTCGCTATTTATAAAAGCATATACCAACTAAAAGATGAAGTAAAAAACTAATTTTAATGGGGGTAATTGAACTAATTGCTAATTATCAGCACTTTAGCGATAAACAAGTTGAAGTGGTTGTCTCCGGTTTCGTAGGAAGTTTTCTACTATAACCTTATAATTCAGGCTGAATTAATGTGTTTTATTAATAAAAATTCAATCGTGAAAAATTTTAATCAGCAACCTCCTGCCGTCCCAGATTTTTTTTCCCTTTTGATGGGTATAACGTTTTCAGGTTTAACTTGCTCTGTTACAGATTTTATATTCTCCGATGTAGATTGGTCAATAAACTCTGAAAAATTCATGACTGGCTCTTCAACAATATAATTGGGTTTATGTATGTAGTCAGCTTTTCCAGGTTCCAGTTGATGAAAAAAATCATACCCTCCAGCAAGGACCTGTACATTATTGAAACCCAATTGCCTTAGAAACATCCATGGACCATTTGCTTCCAACTGATTTTTTCCATAAAGTATAACATTTACAGAATTCTTTTCACTTTCTTCGAAAAATGAAAAACCATCCTCAGATAAAATCTCCGAAACCGGAATATTGATTGCATTTTCCAAATGTCCGCGGCTAAAGTCGTAAGGGTTTCGCAAATCGACCAAAAGGTATTGCTTGCCACCAGATGAAAGCATTTGTTTCATTTGCTCTGGAAGAACCGTGTTATCAGGATTTTGAAGTTCCTTGAGCATCTCATTTTCAGAAAGACCATACTCAAATTTTGGCGGTTTCAGGGTTATAAATCCTACAACGATAATGAGGATGAAAACTATAATAGCCCGGGTTAGCCTGTGTGTCCTGTTAATATCTTTCATGCTTGATCTTTTTAAAATTAACAGCCTCCTGCTGTAACTGACTTTTTTTCACGTCTTTTGATAATCACATTTTCTGTTGAATTTTCAGTATTGGTTTCGATATTTGCTCCGCCCCCGAAATACTGGCTGGCGGCCAACCTGAATGAATACATGTCGAAATCCTGTGAAGGGGATCCAGGGGACGGAGATTTAGGTTGCATGATGGATTCAAACCAATGATTCAATCCACCTTTCAAAACATACAGATTTTTATATCCCCTCCGGGCACATAAAATCCAGGCCTGGTCTGCCCACAAGTCACCATTTGAATAAAGGACAATCTCCAGATCATTCCTGTTAAGATACCCTTCATTGTCAATTAACAACACTTGTTCCAATGGAATATTGATTGCTCCGGGTAAGGCATATTCCCCGTACTGAGCAGCAGGCCTGACATCTACCAGTAAAATGGAAGGATCCTTTTCAATTAAGCGGTGTGCTACCAGGTCAGTGCTAAGATATCTTGAGGAATTATTTATTTCCATTAAAAGCTTTTCGGGATCCAACTCTTTTTGATTCTTTTTTTCCGGCAGGAATACAAGAACCGCCGCACCCAATATGGCAACAATAGTTAATAATATGTATGTCCTCGACATGTGTTTTCCGTTTTTTAATAGTTAACTTCCTTGATCCTTCGTCCGATAAGACTGGTTACATAAAATGCTGCCAATGCCATAACCGCAAAAAGGAAAATAAATAAGTTATCCGAAATTCCCAATGATTCAGTAACTTTTACCGAGCCCAGGTAATTTCCATTGTATAAACCTTCCCAAACCGGATAACCTTCACTGAATATAAAAATTCCCAGCATCAATCCTATGGTAAATATGATACCATCAATTTTTCCAATGGCAACTGCACATAAACTGGTACCTGGGCAAAAACCTCCTGTAATAAATCCCAATCCCATTATAAGACCACCTACGATCGCAGCTGTTAGATAAGTTGGATGAATGTAAGCAAGCGACATGTCAATCCATCCGACATAACTGAAGTATGCCAGTCCCACTGCAGTCGTCACGGCAGCAGTAAAAAAAACTCTTAATACCGTAAAATCATAACCATAAAACAATCCGACAATCTTTCTTGAAGATGAAAAGCCTGAACTTTCCAAAACAAATCCAAATGCTACTCCGATCAGAACCGCCATTACACTGTTCCATTGATCCGGAATGATACCCATTGGAATTAAAGGTCCCATAATATTAAGTTTAAATTTCCTAAATCCATAATTTTCTGAAAAACCATGCAAAAGCATAGGCTGAACCGAATATAGCCAGCATTGTCAGGAATCCCCCCAACGATAACACAGCAGCACCCGACAGGGCTGCACCACTTGTACAACCGCGTGCCACCTGTGCACCAAATCCAAATAGCACACCTCCAATTCCCGCAAACAATAACCGCCTTTTGTTTGTAATTTTAGGATTGTGTTCGGTTTTGAGTTTCAACCTTCCTGAAATCGCTCCTGATAAAAATGCGCCGGCCAATACTCCTATGACTTCAAAAACAAGCCAGGTATTCAATGGATGGTTATCATCGCTGAGAAACTGACTGTAATAACCTGAATTTTCAGCATGTTCCGGTGCAAACCTGTCAACAACAGCGACAACCGTACTTTTCGCTGCACCACTGGCCCCCAATCCCCTGCCTGTTATATAAAAAGTAGCAAGCAATACCATACCCAGAAGTACCCCTCCAAAATAGGGATTAAAATATACCTTACTGCGATCTTTGTGATTCGTATCCATGTTTAGTAAAATTTTCAATATAAATACCTGGTTAACTGTCCGGCTTCAACCATAATAAACCTGAAGACCAATCCTCCCATTAAAATAAGTATTGCTGGAATGGCAATCGGAACCTTATATCCTGACAACTCCATGATTTCAAGAATAGCAGGGAAAACAAGGCCTAAAATGATAACGAAAACCCAGAATGAAACGGTGAAATCTCCACCAAGAAACAAGCCGGCTGCTTCAAGTTGAACGGTGGGTCCTGCCAGGAAACCCATGATCATATGAGTGATCAGAAAAAGCTCTATGCCAATGAGTACAAGGTCAATTTTACCCAAGGTTTTTCTTTCCGTATGATTTTTCGACATCCACATGGTGGTTGCCACACCTGTCGACATTCCCGAAATCAGGAATAGCGGACCGAGTATTGCATTGTTCCACAATGGCCGTGCATTAAATGCCGATAACAAAATCCCGGTATAAATCCCCAAAATCAAGGAAAAAACCATCATTACCCAGGCAATTGGTCTGCGATTGCTATTCACCCATTTTTCAAAAGAATTGAGATAACCAAATTTCCAGTTCCATTGTGGGATAATATCTTTTATATAAGCAGCAACCCAAATGATGGATAAGGGAGTAATGAACATCAACACCCATGCACCCCACGACATTGGCGATTCAAGCCTGATGGTAGTATATAACTGCCAGAAAAAAAGTTTATGTTTCAAGTCGAGAAACAAGGCAATCAAACCCAGGATCAAAACTCCGGGGACTAAAAATGTCGCCCATTTCACAGTGGTTTCCATTTCCTTTTCCTTGCCCATCACAGTGAACAATCCGGCAAAAAAGAGGATTCCGGCCGCCAACCCGCCAAGGAACAGGTAAATCGGGATTTGCCAATGCCATATATTTAAGTAAGGATCAATATTGGGGATATCCCTGCCGCTAACGAATAATTCTTCTCTCATATCAATAAATGATGCATTAGGTTAGAAAATAAATTTGCGGGTTTGTTCCTGCTTCCGGAGCAAGCACCTTAAATTTCCTGTGTTTTAATACCTGCGAAACATCGCTATAAGGATCATCCAGGTCGCCAAAATAGAGGCATTTAGTCGGACAAACAGCCACACAGGCAGGTTGATCCCCTTTTTTAACCCTGTGTTCACAAAAGGTACATTTATCCACGTATCCATCTGGATGTGAGTAACGCGCATCGTACGGACAAGATTGAATACAGGCACCGCAACCGATACACTTTTCGTGCGTAACCAGGACAATCCCGCCTTCTACGATATGGCTTGCACCGGTCGGACAGCAACGCACACAGGGTGAATTATCGCAATGGTTACATCTTTCAGATCGCAATTCAATTTCAACATTGGGGTAAGTTCCGTCAACGTTTTCAACAATCCAGTCGCGGCAGTAACCAATTGGAACATTATTTTCAGTCTGACAGGCGACGACACAATCGCTGCAACCTACACATTTTTTAGTATCAACTGCCATTGCATATCTCATGACTCAACCTCCTTCACCGGTTTTTCAGTTAAAAATGTAATAAAATTACCTCTCATGCCTGTTCCTCCCATAATCGGATCCACCATCACATGAGTGATCATTTCACTATCGCTGGCCCCTTTGCCGTAAGCCCTTGATAGTAACTTATCAGAATGTCCGAAACCATGAACCATATAAACCGAATCCCAGCGGATCCTTTCAGTTATCCTCACTTTAATTGGAAAAGTCGTAACCACATCATCCTGGTTTTTTAGCCAAACATTTTGACCTGTTTTCAAACCCCACAATTTCGCTACTTTGGGATTGACCCAAACAGAATTTTCCTTCATCAGGTCAGTCAGGTTTGGATTATTGGCGGTCCGGCTAAAAGTATGCATCGGAGCGCGGCCATAGATCAGCCTGTAAAAACCTGCAGGAGGTTCCGGATGTTGCTTAAACACAGGCATCGGGTCAAAATTCTCGGCGGCCAGTTCATTGGAAAATAGTTCTATTTTACCTGATGGCGTGTTGAATTCAACATCTTCGCCCCTGGTGTAATAAAGGTTTCCGCCTTTCCTATCTAATTTTTTCACACCGATTTTTTGCATTTCCTCTAGCGAAGACCCGACCTGTTTCAACTGCCAATCGAGTAATTCTGTAATATCATTATAGGGGAAATAATCGCCAAGTCCCATTTTCTCAGCCAGTTTTTTGGCAATCCACCAACCGGGCTTGGAATTATATTTTGGTTCAACTGCCGGCATTCTCAAAGCCAGGTATGGATCCCTATGTGGTGAAGTACGAACCAGGTCATAGCGCTCAAGGTAAGTACATTCGGGAAAAATCACATCGGCATAACCGGTTATTTCCATTGGCATGGTATCAATCACGACCATAAATTCGAGGTGTGAAATTGCTTCGAGGGTATTTTGCATATTCGGCAGGGTTAATGGCAAATTGGTGCCGTATACGATCCATGCCTTAAAAGAGCAGTCCCTGTTGCTGGTTGGGATGGTGGCATCGCATATTCCGGATGCAAGGGCCAGGGTAGCCAGTTTGAATTGCCCGGGATATGCATCTCTCCAGGTTCTTCTTGGTTTTGGGAAAGGTGGATGCTCGATACTGGGCAGATGAGCACTTTCTTTCAAATAAAATCCTCCCCTGCTTCCCCAGGATCCCAACAAGGCATTCAAAATTGCAGCTGCCCTCACCCTTTGGGTATCATCTCCGTACCAGGTAACATGACGACCGGGGTGAACAATGACTGCGGGTGCGGCTTCTGCCATTTCACGGGCAGTTTTTCTAATCACATCCGGTTTGATAGTAGTTTTGCCATAAGCCCATTCAGGTGTCATGTTTTTTACATGATCCTTCAATAAATCAAAACCATAGGTGTATTGTCCTACAAAGTACTTGTTGTATATATCCTCATAAATCAGAACATGGATCCAGGCAAGCAACAAGGCCAGGTCGGTTGCCGGTTTGATGGGTAGCCAGTATTTTGATTTGCTTGCTGCTGTTGAAAATCTGGGATCAACTGTGATGATGGTTGCCCCTTTGTCAATGGCATCCGACATTTCCTGAACCTGCCCGTTATGCATATTTTCACCGATGTGTGAGCCGATCAAAACCAGGCAACGGGTATCCCTGATATCGGTAGGTTCGGGAGATCCAACTTCCTCTCCATAAGTGGCAATCCAGGCGGTTTCCCTTGGGCCGCGACATTGCGCAAACGATGGTGCTGCAATATTGTTTGATCCAAACCCTTTCAGGAGATCACCAAAATATTTTCCACCTGATCCATGATTAAATAGGGCAATACATTCAGGCCCGTGCTTTTCACCAACTTCCTTTAATTTTTTGGCCGTGTATTCAAGCGCTTCATCCCAACTGGCTTCCCTGAAAGTTTGTTTCCCATCTTTTTCAACCCTGATTAATGGGGTCTTTAAACGATCCTGATCGTAATACATCCCCGGCCCGCCTGTTCCCCTCGGGCATAACCTACCGTTACAATGAGGATCCTCTTCGTTACCAACAACCTTGACAATCTCATTATTTTCATTTACATATGTCCAACCGGCGCATTTCCAAAAGCAGATTTCACAGTATGTTGGAAAACGTTTTAAGTTATGGCCCCTAAATTCCAGGGGTTTTTTGTCTGCTGCGAATAATTTATTTCCTCCCATCAGGTTATAGGAGGATGCCGCAACAGCAGCACCACCCAAGCCCAGAGCCGATATTTTAATAAAATCCCTTCGATTACTCATACATCGAAATTTCTTTATATATAAAAAAGCAAATATATACTGCAGATACAACCTGTTTTTTAATTAACAATGGGAATTGCTCATTATAATTACTGTTCTATATCAGTTTTTTTTACGTCAAATTGATGATAAACATTTTAAGTAACTGATAAAGAGTTTAATTTGGTGATTTTCTGCTTGAAAAAGTATAATTCTGAAAAAAACAAGTTACATTTTGGCAGATTATCTGAAATTTGTAAAACCAATTGTTTGATATGAGTGAAAATAAAAATGGAATATCACGCAGGAATTTTTTAAAGTGGCTGGGCTGGCTGATGGCAATTCCATATGTTTTTATTACGGGTATATCCATTAAAAGGAATAATCAAATCAATTCAAAAAAAACTGTACGAACCTCTTCGAATATTGCCGCCGGGGTAACCTTTTCCGGGCAGGTGATCCTTGTAAAAAACAATGCCTCGGTCCATATTTTTTCATCCAGATGCACCCATTTGGGTTGCAGGATTAATTCCCTTGAAAATGACGAAATTGTTTGTCCATGCCACGGGTCGAGGTTCGATTTGGAAGGCAATTGCATTAAAGGGCCGGCGAATAAACCGCTCAAAAAATTTAAATTTGAATTGGATTCAGTTCGGGATGAATATGTCATTGAACTTTGATGGCACTATTTAACAGGAAGGCTATTAATTGAGACTATTAAACAAAATAAAATCTTTCATTTTTTTTGATACCTATGGCGCGATTGCTACCGTATCTTTTTTAATTTGTGCCATTTCAGGGATTGTTCTTGCCATCCCATTCGATATTCAAAATCCTTATGAATCAATATCCATTATTTTAATTGCCAATCCTGCTGCCAATTTCTTCAGGAATATCCACTACTGGAGTGCTCAGTTTTTCCTCATGTTCTCAGTCCTGCACATTTGGGATCACTTAAAAATGAGAACCGAAAAAAATCAAACCAAAGGAATCTGGTTCAGGCTAAGTCTTTCTGTACCTGTTATTTTCTTTGTTATGATTTCGGGGTTTATCCTGAAAGCCGACCCTGATAGCATACAAGCCCGAAGAATAATTTCAACCCTGATTTCAAAAATACCGTTATTTGGAAATTCACTGGCTTACGGACTTTTTGGATCTGAGGGGGATTACCAAATCATTTATGTACAACACATTGCGACTGCAACAATTTTTTTGGCTATTGTTATTTGGGAACATGCCCACACTTTGTGGACCAGGTTATCTACCTTTATCATCATTCTGGCCGTACTTACTGTTTTGGGACTTATTTTGCATGCCCCACTTCACAATGGATTAAGTCCCGTGGTAAAAGGTCCCTGGTACTTTGTCGGTTTGCAGGAAATTTTGCATTGGATCAGCAATACGGGAATAGTCCTGATATTTATATTGATTCTAATTCTTTCTTTTTACGCCCTTATTTATCTAGGTAAAAAATCATCGTTAATATTAAAAAGGGGATTTCTTTATCTTTTTTATGTCTATATCCTTTTAACCGTCATCGGTTATTTTTTCAGGGGTGAAAACTGGTCGTGGGAAAAACCCTGGGAAGGAAAGTACGTCCAGGGAGATCCTTTCCGAACCGGTTTGTATATTCCGGATATTAGTTTAGATACCTTAACGAAAGAAGATTTGCCACAAGCCGGTGAACGCAGGGAAGCCTGTATGGCTTGTCATAAAAATGTTTTGGGATTTGCCAAAGCCCATGATCCCCAGGCAATCGGGTGTGCCTCCTGCCATTTGGGCGATCCCTTTAGCCTGAATAAAAACCGGGCACATCGCAATATGGTTCTTATTCCGGGTAACCTTGCAAATGCCCGTCAAACCTGTGGAAGTGTGCAATGCCATCCTGAAATTGTACCCCGTGTAATGAATTCTTTAATGACATCTAACAGTGGCATTGTGAGTGTTGACCGATTTGTTTTCGAAGAAACCGGTTCGCCCGATATCCAATCTCATATTAAGGATATTGGACACTCAGCTGCTGATCAACACCTCCGAAATTTATGTGCAAATTGCCACCTGGGGAAAGAAAAAACAGAACCCGGTCCCGTGAACCAGCTTTCCAGAGGCGGTGGTTGTATCGCCTGCCATCTCAATTATTCGAACTCGGCTACAACACAACACATGGCTTATATCTCAGGGTTAAAAAATGAAAAATTACTTCCTAAGGTTCATGCTTCATTGGATATTAATATTTCCAACGATCACTGTTTTGGTTGCCACAGCCGCTCAGGAAGGATTTCCACCAATTACCAAGGTTGGCACGAAACACTGCTGGACGAAAAGGTTGTTGTTGGGAAAGAAGGATACAGGGTACTCGAAGATAAAAGAGTGTTTGAGTTTGTGGCTGAAGATGTGCATCATAAAGCCGGAATGGATTGTATCGATTGCCACAATTCCTATGAGGTTATGGGGGATGGAACGATCTATCTGCATGAGGAACAAGCTGTAAAAATCCGTTGTGAAGATTGCCATTTAACTGAAAGGCCACACATGTCAAATTACGATCAACTGGATGCGGAATCCAGAAAAATATTCGATCTCAGAAAATTCGAACACCAGGATAAGCCTATGATTAGGGAAAAGGAATCGATGATAACCTTGATCAATACTTTTTATGAAAATGATACCGCTTTTATGATTGGGAAAAACAGCGGGAAATTGCACATTATGAATCCTCCACCTTCAATCTGTACTCGGGTGGCCCATGAAAGCCTTACCTGCAGTGCTTGTCATACAGCCTGGGCACCGCAATGCATCGGTTGTCATAATGTTTATGATAAAAAGGCTGACGGATATGACCTGCTTACAGATAAACCGCTGACCGGTACCTGGGTTGAATATGTAGGCAAATTTCTGGCTGAACCACCGACTTTGGGTGTTTGGCAAGGAGAACGGAATCAAATAAGTCCGGCAATACCGGGGATGATTCTTACGATTGATAATAACTCCTATTCTGATGACTTTGAGATATCGGATGAATTAAAAATGATTTTTCACCGTCTTTTTGCACCGGCAACTCCACATACCACAAATTCGAAAGGCCGTGATTGCAAATCGTGCCACAACGATCCGCTGGCCATCGGGTATGGCCGCGGTGAATTGATTTACAGCATCGACCTTTTAGGTTTGCATCAGCCAGAAGCCAAAGCTAATCTAACAGGACATTCTGCAAAAAAAGGATACTGGACCTTCCAACCGAAATATGCTGCCAATAAATATGATGGTTTACCGGAAGATGCCTGGATAGCATTTGATCCTTATTCATCCGAAGAACTGCGGTCATCGGACAGTACAATGAGTGCTACCCGCCTCAATTTCAGGCCGTTCACAAAAGAAGAACAGCGAAGGATATTGCGCGTTGGTGCCTGTCTTTCCTGTCATGATGAAAATTCGGAGATCATGTTAAAAAGCCTGGATGGGGAATTTAAATCCTACCTGGAAACCATCAACGACAAATGCATCCTTCCTGACTGGAATCCATATTAACTTTCGGACTTGGTGCCTTCTTCGTCATCCTACTTTAAAGCCAAATAAATATTGTATTCCGAAAATATTAAGGGAAAATTTAGTAGTTCCAATATTAAATACTTAACTTTTTCCCTAATTTAGCATAGCCGAAATACGGACTAATTAATTCAAGGATGGAGCCAAAACTTCTGAAACCGCGTAATGCCCTTAATAAAGCCTTCCTGAAGGTAAAACCGAACCGCACCGAGATCGAAAAATTTATAACCCACCATACTGGATCAAACGGCTGATGGAACAGGATGGCAGTTTTAAGCAATTTGATTTCGTTCACTTCAGAAATGGCTACAGTAAAAATGATCCGGAATTATCGGTTGATTATCTGGAAATAGTTGTCATTAAACAAAAAGTAGGGTTTTTAAAAAGTGAGAAGATTTTTGAGATTAAACTTGGAGAGAAAGTTGAACTACAGAAAAATACCAATCCCAGGCAAGCCGTAAAAGTCCGGGGCCTCATTGAAATGAAAGATAATTTCGACGACCCAATAGAAGGGTTTAATTAAGAATTTATGGTATAATGGGGATGTTCAGCGATTTACAAATTTTTTTAACCAACATATTAGGAATTTCAACATGGCGGGGAATGGCTTCAATATGACCAGTATTAGGATTGCACCACAAAGAATGGCCGGCTCCCTCTCTTTTTAGATAGCATCCATTCCTCCTAAGGTGCTTAATGAGGTCTTTTCTTTTCACTCAACGATCAGTGTTTCACGGGATACTTCGTCTGAAATGCCCCTTAATGAGTCCTCCCGGCGATCTTCCAAAATCAGCTCAATGGCTTGCGACAAACTTTTCATTGACTCTTCCTTTGTTTTACCCTGCCCATTGGCACCTGGAATTTCGGCACACCAGGAAATATACCAATCGTTATCTTTTTCGATAATTGCTGTGAATTCGTTCCGCATAAATTTCATTCTTAAATTAGGAATACAAATTTAGTTATTATTCAATAATAGTTGAAAATCTTTATTATTACAATCCATTAACAAAAAACAAGAGCTTATGCCTGAATGCGCCGAATGCGGAGGATTCACAAAATATAATGGAGGTCTCTGTTATAACTGTTATTAAAAACAAAACGGAAACAAAGACAATGGTAAGAAAACCATAGTAGAAGAAATACCGGAAGAGAATGAGAATTACGGATTGAGTAAGAAAGAAAGGAATTACCTGTAGGCATGATCAAAGGTCGGATTGCTGAAACGTTGACACAGGAATTATTTTTTAGCCTGGGCTATATGTTTTTCGTTATGGGATGGAGAACACCATTCCCGGCATTATGGAACTGTTAAAAGGAGTACGCTCGCATGCAGCGCATGAAATCCGCCGCATGCCCGATTTTGTAATTCAGGACCCGAAAAAAAAACTGTATATTTTGTGGAGGCGAAGTTCAGGGCAAGTGGTGAATTCAGGTTAAAAGATATTCCCAAAGATTACCCTTAAGAAAATACCTATTTCATCCTTGTATCAAAAAAGTACATCAAGTGTATCAACTACCAGGAATTGAAGGAAAGAAAAGAAATAACACCTACATCCCGGAACTATCGTGGAAACCGCAAAGAATTCGACCCTGACAAACAGGTGATCATTGAGTTTTTTGAAATTGAGGTTCAGTTTTCTGAGAGTGTTTAGAAAACACTTCTAACCATTCCCTGGCTTCGATCATCATGTTAGAAAAACTGATAACCGGGTGGCGTAAAAAAACTTTTGGTTTGGGCATGGCTTCGATCATGACGGGAAGGGCGGTGAAGGCCAGACCAAGTGTGGCATAAATTTTATCGAATCCTGTCCTAAATAGGAAATCACGGATCACCGGATTACGAAGCTCAACACTAAATGAAGAAAAAGCAATAACGATAAACAAAGCCCGCAGGTTCATTTCCAGCCCGATCAGCAACCCTTCGGTATTGAATAACGATTCACGGTTGCTGAAGCCGTTCCAAAAAATGGCTGCCAGGAAGGTCAGCAAAATCAATTGTCCCCAGAAAACCGGTTTTTTCAGCCTCCGCAACGAACGCTTGTAATGAAGGATACAAAACCCTGAATAACCAAGGATAAACACCATGCCATAAACCAGATGAAGGTAGTTCAGCAGGAGAAGACCGGTGGGGATAAGAATAATATGTATGATAAAGAGCCCAACCGAAAACCGTTGATTTGGGTCGATGGCCAGGAGGTTGATTTTATCGACGATTTCAGGCGCAAAACCATGTGATTGATAAGCCCGGTTTCTCGATTTTTTCCCGATATAAAAACCCGTCAATGCCGCTGTGATCCCGAAGAACAGGTAAACTGCGACCACCACGATCACCAACATCCAGGGATTGGGATGTTCGATCCGCACCTGTTTTGCCAACCAGTTGAAGATGTCGACATAAAGTTTCACAATGTTAAATCCGTATAGGATGATGAGGCTTACCACCTTGTGGATGAAGGCACTGGAAACACTCAATGCACCGGCGAAGGAAAGGGAAACCGGGTTATTACCGAAAGCCCGAATAAAGAATTCAACCAACAATGCTTCAATCATGATTCCGATCATAGGCCCCAGGATGATGGCACTGGGTGAAACCGATTTCATCAGGGCAGTGATGAGGCCGGCACGCCATATCAGCCCTTTTTGGGGCCACATCTGGTAAAAGGCGATCATCAGGATGGTGCCGTTGGCAGCCAGGATTGTGCCGGCAAATGGCAACCGAAGGTTGTGAAAAAAACTACCGATAATGATCTCAACCGAGGCCCATAAACCACCCAAAACAGCAGCTTTCAACCAAACCGGATTTAATTTCAAATATCCATCCATTTGCTCAGTCATGCTTCTTTTTGCTTCTCAACCTTTGCTCAATTCGATCAAGGTCATCCGCAGAATTGATGTTATAAAACAGGTCTTTATGAGACCATGTGAGCTCTGAATCTATAACGACATACCTGGTATTCAGCAAATTTAAAACATCCTGGATTTTGTAATCTCCTTTTTCGATGCTGTACTTTATCTTCGGGATTGTCCTTTTGTGATACAAAGCACATAGCGGTTCGGGTAATCCTTCAAAGAGGGGCACAATGGCATCAGGATTGCCCGGCTGTTCAATAATAAACCGCACAAGTTCAACGGTGATTAAAGGCATATCGCAGGAAAGGACGATGTTTCGATCGGTTGAGCTTGCCTGCAAACACGAATAAATTCCGCCAATCGGCCCGATTCCTTTAAAATGGTCAGGAACTACAGGTATTCCAAATGTTTCATAATTGTTATCATTGGTTCCGATCAATAAAGCATCGCAAGCTATTTTTAAAATTCGAATTACATATTTCACCAACGGTTCATTGTTCAGGAGGCATAAACCTTTATCCTTGCCCATTCGCGAGCTTTTGCCTCCACACAGGATGATTCCAGTTATTTGATCGTTATTACTCAAATTTTTTAATTTTTGACAAAAATATAGATTGTTAAGGATGACATAAATATTTTATTATCCAAATATTTTTCTTAAACTTGTAACTGCATTTGAATCTAATTATTTCCAAATTGCTGTGCAGAACAACTTGAAAAATATCAAGTACCTCACCAGAATACTTATCGGCAACCAAAGTGAATATACATTGGAACACCGGTTTTTTATTGCTTCAAGCCTGGTAGGTGCCATTGCCGGCTTACTTTCAACAACCATCAACATCTTCCTTAAATTCGAGCCTGCACTCACCATTACCACCTCCCTCATTTTCGTAATTTATTCTTCGTTTTATTACATCTCACTTAAAAAAAGAATTTATAAATCGTTGGTCCTGCCTTATATATTTATTTCGCTTCTTTCCTTATCTTATAGTTGGTTTATTAATGGAGGCAGTGAAGGGCCTGTATTTTATGTGATCGTAACTGCTTTGATTGTGTACATTGTAATCACAAAAGATGCCAATCGCATCATTGCCATTGCAGTCGTTATTATTACAATTTCAGTTTTATTTCTTTGGGAGAATTTTCAACCGGAAATCATTATGGGTTATTCCGATCCGAAAACAAAATTTTTTGATCTCTATTTTACCGCTTTTTTCTGTGTTGGCCTGATTGCATTTATTACATCCTATATCACTGATAATTACCGTGAAGAACGGGAACGCGTGATCAAACAACGGGATATGATAACCGAACAGAATAAAGAAATAAAACTCGCCGAACAGCAACTTATGCGACACAAGGAAAACCTGGAAGAAATGGTTAAAAAGCGTACCCAGGAACTGGAAGAGACCAACAGGAAACTTAAAATTGCAAAAGAAAAAGCGGAAGAATCCGATCGTCTTAAAACGGCGTTTTTATCCAATATGTCGCATGAGATAAGGACTCCTATGAATGCCATAATAGGATTTTCGAGCCTGCTGAACGAACCTGGAAACACACCGGAAATGGTGCAAGAATATATCGATATCATTACCAATAAAGGGAATTTACTGCTCAATATAATCAATGATATTATTGATATATCAAAGGTGGAGTCCAATGAAATTAAAATCCATAAAAGTGTTGTGGATATAGGCGAAATAATGGAAGAAATTTATCTGACTTACCAAAAAATCAAAGAAACCCGAAAAAAGAACCAAATCGGACTAAAACTGATAAAACCAAAAACGGCTAAAAAGATTGTTACATATACTGATGCCAACCGCCTGAAACAAATACTTTCGAATTTAGTGGACAATGCTATCAAATTCACACACCAGGGGTCGATTGAAATTGGTTACGAAGAGGTAAGGGAAGCCGGTGATGTATATATTAAATTTACAGTAAAGGATACGGGTATTGGTATTTCTCCCGATAACAAAGAATTAATTTTCAGCCGATTTCGTCAGATCGATGAATCGAATACCAGGGAATACGGTGGTACCGGATTGGGATTGGCCATCTCTAAAAAACTTGCGGAATTACTCGGTGGTAAAGTCGAATTTATATCGGAATTAGGCAAGGGAAGCATCTTTATCTTTTTTATCCCTTTCGAAAGGGTTAAAGATCAGCAGCCAGGCACAATCAACATCAATGCACCCGATAGTAATTATATCTGGAAGGGTAAAAAAATACTGATTGTTGAAGATAATCCATCCAGCCTTTTACTGCTGAAAAACTACCTGTTAAAAACAAATGCTGAAATCATTGAATCAACAAATGGCAAAGAGGCTGTGGAAATTTGCAGCCATGAAAATAATGATATCGACCTGGTACTAATGGATATTGAACTTCCCGAAATGAACGGTTATATGGCAACACGGAAAATCAAATCCATTAACAAAAATCTACCTGTCATTGCTCAAACAGCTTACGCGATGGCGGAAGACGAAATTAAAGCCAGGGCCGCCGGATGCGATGCCTACCTGAAGAAACCCTTCAGCCGCATTGATTTGCTTACAACCCTCAGCCGCTTCCTTGATTAGCCAGCTGGAAAAAATAAACTAATTTTGCTCAAGTTTGAATAGTTCTTCAATCTATGAACAAAAATCTCATTATACTCGCTATTCTCAGCCTGCTTCAATTTATCCTTTTTGCCCAGGATACCATAAAAACCAATCCGGAACTAAATACCAAAGTAAATTCACCAGAAACTGCTTATGTCATTTTTAATAACGACACCCTTTTCCCCATCAGCGCTTCCATTGGGCCGTTCACACCAGACGAACGCGCAGAAGCTATCAGTAAACGCATCAGAAACCTGGTAAGGAAAGAAATCCGGGTTGAAGATTCATTTAACGTACAGAATGACAATGGCCTGTCGAATATCATGTACAAAGGCCTGATAATTATGAGCCTGAGCGACGAGGATGCCAGGCATGCCGGTTATCCGCGAAATTACCTCGCTGATAATTACAAGGAAATAATATATGCTTCCATCAGTAACCAGAATAGTAGCGGGATTAAAGGGTGGTTTAAACGAATCGCATTCACTATTTTATTACTGGCAGGGTTAATCCTTTTGTTTTATCTATTGAATAGGTTCTTTAAATGGTTTAATGAAAAACTAATGCATTATGAAAAAGGCCTGAAAAGAAAGCGTATGAGTGTTTTCAGATACCTGGCTCCAAAAGGACCGCAATATTTTTTTGTGTTTCTTTCCAATATCCTTAAAATAGCCCTGATTATCCTCCTCCTTTTCTTTTATTTGCCGTTGTTATTTAGTTTCCTGCCCTGGACAAAAGGTATAGTGGAGCAATTTTATTCATATATTTCCGAACCGGTTAAATATGTTTTAAACGGATTCCTGAATTTCCTGCCCAGTTTGTTCTTTATACTTGTTATATTTTTTATTGCCAGGTATGTAGTAAGGGTTTTAACCTTCATTTCAGGAGAAATAGAAAAAGAAAAACTGGTTCTCAAAGGATTTCATAAGGATTGGGCCAAGCCAACCCTGAATATTGTCAAAATCATTATTTATGCCTTTGCACTGGTATTTATTTTCCCTTACCTTCCGGGATCCGATTCCCCTGCATTTCAGGGGGTATCTATTTTTCTCGGTGTATTGTTTTCCCTCGGATCCACATCGGCCATTGCCAATATCGTTGCCGGTATTGTAATCACTTACATGCGTCCGTTTAAAATCGGCGACCGGGTTCAGATCGCAGGTTCAATAGGCGATGTCGTGGAAAAAAGCCTGTTGGTGACCCGCCTAAAAACCCTGAAAAATGAAGATGTCACAATCCCCAACGCAACCATTATCAATACTCATCTATTAAATTTTTCGGTTTATTCTGAAAACATCGGACTCATTCTTCATACTTCTGTTACCATAGGTTACGATGTGCCCTGGAAAAAGGTGAACGACCTGTTGTTGAAAGCTGCTAAGAACACAAAATTGGTTTGGAATGAGCCAAAACCATTTGTGCTTCAGAAAAGTCTTGACGATTATTATGTGCATTACGAGCTCAACGTTTATACTAAACAAGCAAATAAAATGGCGCTCATTTATTCTGAGCTCCACCAAAATATTTTGGATTCATTTAATGCAGCAGGAGTCGAAATCCTTTCACCCAAATATGTTGCCAACCGAGATGGAAATGCATCGACCATTCCACAGGATGATGTACCTGATACACGAAATCCGGTGGAAAAAATCATCGACACTGCTTCAGGAAAAAATAAAAAGAAATAATATTATCATTCAAAACACCCAAAGTTACTGACAGCTTTGATCTAAATATAATCGCTGTCACAGGGCAATCAGACAATTCATAAAAAATAGTTAATTTTAGCATCTGATTTTGTAGATATTTCAGCTCATTAATTAAGACTATTGAACCTGTCAATGGAGAACCATCAAAAACCAGAAATACCGAATAATTTTAAAGATTTACTCATCCATACAGTAAATGAGATCCTCGGTAAAGTTTTTTCCGAAGAAGCTGAATATTTCTGTAATTGGGCGAAAACAGCGGAGGAAAAAATTGGGGAGCATCTGAAGCTCCTCGAAAAGAAACTGGAAGAGTCGACCACCACGGGTTTCTTATTCGAAGCATTTAGTATTTCCGAAAGCTTAATAAAATTACAGGGGGAATATTTAAAAACTTCAGAAAAGGATATTTTTTCAGACGAACTGATAAATTTCAATGCAGAAGTATTGAAATTGTTAAACATCCAAACGACAGAGCCAATTGCACTGGCAGAAAATGACGCATTTAACCTGCCTGATATGATGAAGAACCTCGGCAAAAAATTAACGACTATTTTTAAAAAAAAGCCGGAAATCAGCGAAATGAAAGAATGTTATCTTTATTTTTTACTGGTTTATGACATTTTCAATTTGCATCTTGAAAAATTGGACGCCATTGAAAAAAGCAAGGCCGACATCATATTAAATCTCTGGAAAAAGAGTAAAATAATCGATAGGAATGTGGCTGTCCTCATTGGCCACAATTATAATCTGAAAGAAGCCAAGAATGATTTTAAACTGAAAATTGATTTTGACGACACCAATAATTTAATTCAAAACCATCCAGACAAGGGTGCAGAATTTATACAATCTGTTATCGAGGACATTGAGAAAGCATGGGATAGTTATCTGAACGAACCGGAGGTACCCAATGATAACATCGAAGACAACAGAAAGAAATTCACTTTCGATCAAGTTCTGAGGGCAACCAAACGACTCGAAAGAAAGGGTCATGAATCGAGAGGCAAATGGGGAAATACCCTTATCGCTCTTGTAGATGATTGGGGGCTTGATCTTGAAATCAGTATATTGAAATACCAAATACTCAAGGGAAATTTCAGTTTCTCACATTTTGTCAATAGTAAGTTCAAACTGGTGCTGGATGACAAAATTTCTTCTATGTATGAGGGTACTTTAGCATTGTTGGAGACATTCAATCAATCGGAAAAAATAAATGAAGAAAATGTAGTCGATGTATTAAATCAAAGCAAAACAGATTATAGGCGTAAACATTTATTAAGATTAATTCCTTCCATTAAAAATGTACTTCAAAGCAGTGAAATACCCACAGCCATTGATGAGTTTGAAAAAAACACAACACGGCAATTTAATGCTTTGTCAAAAAAGAGGTATGTCGTCAAAGAGCCACATTATGACCAGCCCACGGATGCTTCCGAAATGAATAAAATTTCTCCACTCGACCTCGTTTCGTACGATATTCAGCCTGAGTTTATGGCTGTTTTCCCTTCCATGAAAAATGCTTTTATCAGGCATTTACAGGAATTGCAGGTAAGGCTGGAAGAAATTCCGGAGATTGTTGATTTCAGTATTGAATCTGCCACCGGGTTCTTTGAAGATAAAAAGGACCTGAAAGAGGCTTTGAAGGTTGGAAAGGATGGAATACAGCGTGCCATCAATAAAATGGATGACCTGGAAGAACTCAGAGAAGAGTTTTATACCAATGAAGTGGATTTCCTCGACAAAAAAATCAACCAGTTAGTTGATAAAATATCTGAGATAACCGATAACGAAAGTGCGCTTCAAATCAAGTTCAGGGTTACAAAAGCCAAGGCTATTGAGCAATCTAAGGCAATTCGTGATAAAATTATCAATAATATCAAAAATTTCCTGCCCGGGATATTGGATAAAATTCGTGAATTCCATAAGTTTATAATCAAGTCATCAATAAAAATCAGAAAACAATTAGAGGGAGAGACAGACAAGACCTTCATCACAACAGATGTTTCGGATTACCTGGCAGAAACTGAACAAGCAGTAAACAGGCTACCATTTGTTTACCAGAGATTGTATAAGCTGGAACCCCTTTCAACCTTTGATCTGTATATCGAGCGAAAAAATGCGCAGGAAAAATTCAAACTGGCTTATTTAAGGTGGAAAAACGGGAAATATGCACCAACTATAATCATTGGGGAAAAAGGTTCGGGCAAAACTTCATTTATAAACCGGTTTCTGGCTTCAAAAAATATCAATGAACAAATTGTTTATTTTGATTTGCATCATGAATATCATTCCCCGGATACCATATACAAAAAAATAGTTGAAAGCCTTGGCGAATACATAAATGATGATGAAAAAAGTGAAATCGATTTGCCTAAAAAGATTGTAGTAATTGATGGCCTCGAAAAAATTTTTGAAGCCAGGATCAATGGATTTGAACCCATTTTTAAAATCATGCAGCTCATTTCACGCACTAATCATCAGCTATTTTGGGTGGTTGCCTGCCATTTATATTCTTACAATTACCTTGAGAAGTCTTTTCATCTTTCTGACTATTTTGGATATCACATCGAGTTGGAGGACCTTTCGGCTGAGGAGCTCATTACAATTATAGAAAAACGCCATAATATCAGCGGTTTCCGGCTGATGTATCTGGCGGATTCCAGTAAAAAAACAATTTTACCGTTGAAAAAACAATCCGATAAAATGGATCAGGAGGAGTTAAAGACGATCTATTTTGAAAGACTACAGAAAATTGTCAGGGGTAACATTACACAAGCATTCCTTTACTGGATACGTTCAGCTGCTGAAGTCACGGAAGATGTCATCTTTATAAATATGCCGGGAGATACCAACCTTGATTTCGTGCGATCTATCTCCAGGTCGAAATTTGAAATTTTGAAGAATATTCTGATTCACAATGGGATCAGTTCAGGTAAGCATGCAGAATTGTTCAGGATACCTCCCGAAAAAAGCCAATTGCAGTTGCAGCAAATGTTTGACGATGGAATCATCATCAAAAAACACGATACTTACAACATCAACCCGATGATCTATAAACAGGTGATTGACCAGATGTATATCCTAAACCTTTTACACTGATGACAAGAAGAAAAATCATTTATAGAACACATGGCGGAATGAAGGCAACAATTCTAACGGTTTTGGTGGTTTTGATATCACTTGCCGGATACGTGTCCTTAGCTCAGGACACCGGTTTCGACACTTTAAAAATCGGATCCGCTGATTCGATCATAGTACTTGTCGATACGAGTATTGCCAAAGCCATTATTAAGGATACTACCGAAATGAGTAAAAAATCGGGCGAACCGCTCCAACCGCCTTCTGTTACGGATGTAATTTCAGTTTCAAAAATCATCTGGGCCATTATTTTTATAATCATCGGGTATTTCACGGTTCGGTTATTGATTGGTGTTCTCAACAAAATATCATCGCGTTATCCCAGATACGATTTTACAGTAAAGAGAATTATCCCCATTTTCAGGATCCTGGCCTGGACGTTTATTATTTACATTATTGTTGTAGGAATATTCAATCCACCGGCAGCTACCATGCTTGCTTTTTTTGCTTCCGTAGGAGTTGCGGTGGGATTTGCAGCCCAGGATTTATTAAAAAATGTATTTGGCGGACTTGTTGTAATGTTCGACAGGCCATTTCAGATCGGTGATAAAATTGAAGCGGGGAAATATTATGGTGAGGTCATCGAGATTGGGATACGTTCCACAAAAATTGTCACACCGGATGATTCGACGGTAACCGTTCCCAACAGTGAATTCATGACCCAATATGTTTCCAATTCCAATTCGGGTGAAAACAATTGCCAGGTAGTTGCTGAAATGTTTCTACCCATTGATATCGATACAGAGCGGGTGAGGCAAATTGCCACCGAAGCAGCCCAGATTTCCAAATATATTTATTTGAACAAACCGATTGTAGTGCTCTTTTTTAATGAAATCCACGATCGGCGACTGGTTTTGAAAATGCGGCTGAAAGCCTACGTTTCCAACCTGGACAAGGAGTTTGTTTTTAAGAGTGAGATGACTGAAATTGTAATGAAATCGTTGCTGGACGAGGCCATTATCAAGCCGGAATATTTTAAAGATACCTCATAATTCCTACATCCCGATGGTTTCCAAAATTATTCCTACTGCACCTTGAACGTCTGTTTTTTCGATATGCAGAATTTTAACGGAATCGGGATTCCATTTTTTAATAATATCAAACAGGGCACTTTCCCTCACTGTCCAAATCATCGGTAAGTTGGTTTCTGCAAAAATCCTGGTTATTGAACCTGCCCATCCCCTGCCTTCCAACTCAAATGGCCCTACTTCATCGATCACAACTAAATCGACATTCTTCAGATTTTCAGGATTCAGTGACCAATCTCCAAATCTTTGCCCATCGGGATTGATGTAAAAATGTATTGCTTTCTCCCAGCCCTCCACCGGTTCGGATTGACAATAAATAATCCTCCTTCCCGATTTTATATCCTGTAATTCAAATTTATCGCGTTTATGATTTTTCCAACTTCCTGCTGCTAAAAACCCTCCCATTTTTAGATCTCTTTTCCCTAATTCCTCAATAATTTTATTAAGAAAAGTAGTTTTCCCGCTTCCCTGAGTACCCGTTATGATGAAGACATTGTTGGTCATTGTATCGAATCTTGCCTAAAAAACAAACATGCATCCCCGTAGCTCAAAAACCTGAAATCGTGGTTGAGGGCGTAACGGTAAGCAGCTTTCCATCCGTCACCGATAAAAGCTGAAACCAACAGCAATAACGTACTTCTTGGCATATGAAAATTGGTAATAAGAATATCTGCAATTTTAAATTTGTAGCCGGGTACGATCATCAGCTGGGTTTGCCCCGATATATTTTCAACGCGATTTTCGTCCATGAACTCCAGTACTTTCCTCAAAGATTCGTTTACCGGGATTCCTTGATTATAGCTTGGTTGATAAGGATCCCATTGTTTAATGTCAATATGTTGGCTGATTCTTTTTTCGGTCAATAATTTAACCCCGAACCAATAAAGGCTTTCAATGGTGCGGGTGGTGGTGGTTCCAACAACAATGATCTTTTTATCCAGATTTTGAAGTAAATTCAGAACAGTGTCTTTACTGATAAAAATTTTCTCAGTATGCATTTCATGCCGGCTGATAACTGCCTCCGATACAGGTCTGAAAGTGCCTGCCCCCACATGAAGTGTTACTTCTTCAAAGGAAATATTCTTTTTTTTCAGCGATTCAAGAACCTGTTCAGTAAAATGCAACCCGGCCGTTGGAGCTGCTACCGAGCCTTCCGACCGGGCATAAATGGTTTGATACCTTTTTTTATCCGAATCAACAGCAGGACGGTGAACATAAGGCGGTAGAGGAATGATCCCCGAAGCCACTAAAATTTCCGAAAAAGATTTTGTTGCCGGTTCCCACTCAAATTTTATCAATGAATGATCGCGGTGCGTTTCAACCCTTTCAGCAGTAACAATCATTTTGCCTTCTCTACTTTCGGTTCTTTTTATAAGCTTACCATCCTTCCATTTTTTTGAATTACCGATGAGGCATTTCCAGATAACTCCTGATTTTTGCGAGAAAGCTGTTTGTATTTCCTGCGTTGGCGAAACCGGTTCAAGACAAAAAATCTCAATCTCAGCACCGGTTTTTTTTTGAAACAATATCCGAGCCTGAATTACCCTGGTTTCATTGTAAATCATTATTCCTGATTCAGGAAGGTAGTGAAATATATTTTTAAAGATATCTTCCGAAACGTTGTTGTCTTTCCAGATGAGCAGTTTTGATTCATCTCTGCGATCCAACGGAAATTGTGCAATCCTTTCAGGAGGAAGGTTATAGTCAAAATCGGAAATATGAATACCGGGTAAAAAATTCATACCCAAAGAAAAGTAATTTTCAGATTAATGGTTCATCAAATCCTGAATATTTATCTGGTTCTTATATATTTCGAGTAATTTTTCCTCTTCGATCAATTCAATTCGCTCGATCAGGTTATTCTCATCCAAATACCAAAGTTCGACAAAAATACCATTGATGCTATAAAGTTTAATCATGTATTGCCGGCTTCGTCTGCCAAAAAGTTCCTTGCCGTTCTTAAAAAGTTGATAGATCTGCTCGTTTTTAGGTAAGTTGCCGAAGTTGTTGGATGGCCGCATATAAGTATTGTTTAAGTCGTTAAAGATTCCGTCCATGGATTTAACCTGAAAAATTCAAGAATTTTTCAGGTTAAAAAACAAATATATAAAAGCGATAATTTTCAATATTCAAGATAAGGTTAAATTCTTCAACTAACTGATTGAGATGTATCTATAAAAACTTGATTTAAATCAGGATAAAGATCAATATGTTTCATATTTTTGTATAAATACTTTAAAAATGGCAGAGAACAAAATTGCTCTTGATACGAGTTGTGTGGTTGAAAACCAGCATATTAATTGTTTTGATCAGCTAACTGATGAAGAAAAAAAGATAATTGCTGAACATACCGTCAACATAAAATATAAAAAGGGCGAAATCATTGCCAAACAGGGTTCTTTTGCCTCGCACGTAATCCTGCTGAACGAAGGGCTGGTGAAAATCTACCTGGAAGGAAATCCAAAAGACCTGATCATTAAGATCATTCCATCCAACCACCTGATCACGCTCTCTTCCATTTACGAAGGGAACAATACCTTTATCTATTCAGCCGCAACATATTTGGATACCACAGCCAGCTTGATCGATGCCGATATTTTCAAACAATTGATCCGTAAAAATTCAAAATTTGCCGCCAAAATCATCAACATCCTGAATGAAAATACGGCGCAACTTTACCACCGGTTCTATTCCCTCACCCGAAAGCAGTCGCATGGCCGGGTTGCTGATATTTTGCTATGTTTATCTCAAGGCGTATACAAATCGGCACAATTTAACCTGGCATTATCCAGGAACGACCTGGCCGACCTTACAGGGCTTTCGCCCGAAAGCGTGATCCGGATATTTAAGGAGTTCAAAGAAGAAAAACTGATTGATGTACATGGCAAAACCATTAATATCATAGATTTTAGTGTCTTGGAAAGGATCAGCCTCTATGGATAATGTGATTCCATAAAGTGGTTTCACAAAGAATTTCGATAAATCTTTTCGATCAGACATAATCAAAGACATTTCTTAGCGAATTTTTTAATATGCTTACCTTTAGATTTAATTGCATAATACATCTATTTTTTATATATTTGTTTCAAAATCCCTAAAAATGAACAAGTCATGAAAATGGTTTTGGCTAATCTTGCAATTCTTTTTGGAGCTATCGGTTTTGTAGGTTATCTTTTCCTGATAATCGCCAGTGCATTCGGTTGTTGTGCAGGTCTTACTTCCCTGGGTTATCAAAAGGTGATTATGGGAATACTGGCAATTGCCGTAATGATTTTTGGAATTTGCATGTTTAACAACTGTAGTAAAATCAGGAAAAAAACCAACGACTGATCCTCTTTACCGTTAGGCTTAAAACAAATATTTTCCATTACTTTTTGGAATTCAACCATAATCTCATTTGTTAACCGCAATATGATTAATTTTGAAAACGAAAAATATGCGGTTTCGTAATAACAACTTGAAAAAATACATACCCAATACCATTACACTTTTAAATTTGCTCAGTGGCAGCATAGGAATTGTTTATGCCATCAATGGGGAACTCAGAGTAGCCTCGTGGCTCGTAGGGCTGGCTGCTATTTTTGATTTCCTGGATGGATTTGCAGCCAGGTTGCTAAATGTAAAATCTGAAATCGGCAAGGAACTCGACTCGCTGGCGGATGTAATTTCTTTTGGACTGTTACCAGGAACAATCATTTATAGCATGCTTTGGCTGAACCCGGGTACCCCCCAAATTACTATTTCCGATAACAACATCTTTCCATTTATTGGGTTGCTGATTCCTGTTTTTTCAGCAATTCGTTTGGCCAAATTCAATATCGACCAGCGGCAAACTTATTTTTTTCTGGGGCTGCCGACACCTGCGAACGGTTTGTTGATCGCTTCCTTTCCATTGATCCTGATTCAGAATTCCAATCTGATAGGAACAGACCTGGTTTTTTATAAATCACTGATCAATAGTTCATATTTTTTAATCTCACTTGTCGTTTTGCTTTGCTGGTTGTTGATCTCTGAAATTCCATTAATGTCATTAAAATTTAAAACTATGCAGTGGAAAGGAAATGAATTGCGTTACACTTTTGTCGGGACTCTGTTAATCTTACTTATCTTGTTGAATGTCGCAGCAGTACCTCTAATTGTGCTCCTCTATATTTTACTTTCTTTGATTTTCCCAGATTCTGTCAAGGGAGGAATATCAACATAAATTATTTTTCAGGTATCTTTGCAAGCCATGCAAGAGACGATTTCCAATAAGAAAAAAAATCAGCCGCCACCCGAAAAGGAAATGTCCTTCTGGGAGCACCTTGAAGAGTTGCGCGGTCATATTTTCAGGTCGCTTGCTGTTATTCTTGTTTTTGCTATAGCTGCTTTCATAGCCAAAAAGTACATATTCGATTATGTGATACTGGCTCCCAAAGATGCCGATTTCCTCACCAACCGGTTGCTTTGTAAGCTTGGCGATTTATTATCGGTTGAAGCCTTGTGTATCGGCCGGATGGATTTGAATATCCAGAACATCAACATGTCAGGTCAATTTATGACCCATATGTATGTTTCGTTGTTTGCAGGATTGATTGTAGCCGCACCCTACGTCATTTGGGAATTATGGCGTTTTATTATGCCCGCTTTGCATCCAAAGGAAAAAAAATATTCCCAGGGAGCGGTATTTGTTAGTTCACTCTTATTTCTGCTGGGAGTTCTTTTTGCCTATTTTTTAATTGTTCCGCTTACTATTAATTTTCTGGGTACTTACCAGGTAAGTGAGGATGTTCCAAACCAAATCCAGCTAAATTCCTTCATCAGCACAATTATTTCGGTAACCATCGCGGTGGGTATTGTTTTTGAGCTCCCGATCCTGGTGTTTTTCCTTACGAAAGTCGGATTGGTGACACCTGCATTTTTAAAGAAAAACCGGAAATATATGCTTGTCATCGTATTGATCATTTCAGCGATTATCACACCTCCGGACGTCTTTAGCCAAATATTAGTTTGTATTCCGCTGCTTGGCCTATATGAGATAAGTATTTCCATTGCCAAAAGGGTTTATAAAAAAAGGGAATCAAACCTGGCAGGATAAGGATTTTTATAAAATGCACTCTTTTTCTAAAAACTCACTAAAAATCTCACACAATTTTCCCGGGTTGTCGGCATGAACCCAATGGGAAGCGTTTTCAACAGTTTTGAACCGCGCCGATGGAAAATTTTTCAAGATCAATTTGGGGTCATTTTCATCGATGTATTTAGATGCTCCGCCTTTCACAAAAAGAGTAGGTTTCTCGAAAGTAAACGGTGTATCTACCCCTTCAAATACGTTTTCTATGTTGTTGTAAATGGCCTCAGCATTCAATCTCCAGGCCAGCCGGTTCTTGCCGATCCGGTACAAATTTTTCAGGATGAACATCCTGATCCGTTTCGATTGTATCTGTTTGGCGATGATCTCCTCAACCTCCTCACGGGTTTCCACTTGGTCGAAATCCACAGAAAGCATAGCGTTCAGGATCGTCATGTGCTCTTGACGTGCGGGATATGCCCGGGTACTGATGTCGACAACGATGAGTTTATCTACCCTGCCCGGATTTTCCAGGCAAAATTTCATGGCTACTTTGCCCCCCATGGAGTGGCCAATTAGTGTTGGATTTATCAATTGGTGGTCATTGATCAATTCGAACAGGTCGTCCACCAGGGCAAAATAGTTAAAGGCGGCACTATGGGGGGACTGCCCGTGGTTGCGCTGATCAGGAATATATACTTCAAATTTTTCAGCAAGCCTTCTTCCAATAGTTACCCAGTTATCCGATATGCCAAAAATCCCGTGCAATATGATCACAGGCTTGCCTTCACCGAATTTTCTATAAAAAAGCTTCATCAGATCAAATTTTTCTTTTTTCTGATCCCAAACACAATCGTCAACAAAATGAAAATAACCGAAAGGAAAGCGGAAATCCTGCCGATATAATCACCCATTTGGGAATAAAAGGTGATCTTCGAATTGAGGTTAATGTCCTGTTTAATTACGTCCGGTTCCCAATAATTGGTCGCCTGATGAATCTCTCCCCTTTGATCGACAAAACATGATATACCTGTATTGGCTGAACGTGCAATACTTCTTCGGGTTTCAACTGCCCGGAGGGGAGAAAAATAGAGGTGCTGTTTGTGGCCGGGAGTATTGCCCCACCAGCCGTCGTTTGTGATCACGAATATCACATCCGCCCCTTTTTTTATAAATTGGCCGGTAAACTCGCCATAAACCGATTCATAACAAATCAATGGTGCAATATAAATGGAATCGGTTGTGATAAATGGATATTGATCCCGATCGATACCCAATGAACCGACCGTTCCACCCAGGTCAATGGCCAGGTTTTCCAGGAAACTCAACGGCCCCCAGGAAGGCATGTATTCAACCCCAGGAGTGAGTTTTGATTTATGATGTCGTTGGAACCGGCCTGATGTATCGATCAAAAAAGCAGTATTGTATCTGTCGTAGTAGAAATTCATTTTTTTGTGATACCGAGCTGATGATGGCACTTTTTCACCCTCTAAAATCCTCCTGTATGTTGAAGCACCAATCACAATATTTAATTTAGGGTGTTCCTCGGCATATGCATTTAGTTTTGTCAAACTGGGCGACCACTCCAGGTTTCCTTCCCAAATGTCTTCCTGAATGGCCGATTCTGGAGCCACGATAAACCTGACCTTATCATCCATTAATTCTTCTGCAAGGCTTAAATTCCGGTTGATCACTTCCAGCGGTGGAAGGGTGTATTGTTCTGAATATGGATCCAGGTCAGGCTGAGTAACAATCACCCTGATGGGATTTTGCTTTTCCTCATAACCAAAATAAATCAAATAGGAAATCAAAATAGGAATAAGGATCAATCCAAAAGCAAGCCCACCATGAATTATAAAATTCCTTTTTAATTTCGAACCGGGTTTTAAGACCTTGAAGAAAAGTATGTTAATAACCAGGACCCATAGGGTTCCACCAAGTATTCCGGAATATTCATACCACTGGATCCATTTGATATAGGTGGCAAAACCATGCCCCAGGTTCAGCCACGCCCAGGTAAGTTTCCAGTTGATGTGGACAAACTCAAAGGTAATCCATAAAAACGGCAACACAAAATATCCCTGGTATTTACCGTACACATTCTTTCTGACTATATGGTACACATTAAATACAATCGACATGAACATGGCATTGAACAGCCAGGCCAGGGTAGCTACCGGAGTGGAATTCCAAATCCACCAGGAGGTAAGGAGGTTCCAGATGAAAAAACCGGGATATGTATAGAAAAACACACTGAATTTGCTGAAATTTTTATGGTTCTCAGCAATATGTTGTTCAATGATAAGCATGGGCACCAATGCCACAAAAAGAAAGGCAGGAAAACCGTTTACCGGCCAACCTATTGCAAACAAAATACCCGAAAGTGCACTGAGGATTAAAAGATGTATTTTTTTCATAACCGGTAAAAATGCCAGAAGGCAAAGATATTGAAAAGTGATAAATGATTTTTTTATTAATTTACAAGAACGCTGTCCTTGCATTAGTGGTTATCAGAAGCAGGTAATCCGAATAGAAAATTGTTGTAGGGGTAACGTTTGATATGAATTTCTTTCACTTTGTTATAAATGATTTGCTTCAATTCATCTATATTCTTTTTTTCCAGAGCACTGATGAACAAAGCCGGATAATCCGATTTAGCCATCCAGGTCTTTTTCAAATCATCCAGGGTAAGGTTTTCTTTGGCCGAAGGCGTTAGGTCATCCGGCTCTTTTTCCACATGGGAATAAGCATCAATTTTATTGAAAAGGATGATTGTAGGCTTGTTATTGGCTCCAATCTCACCCAACGTTTGTTCCACTGTATTGATCTGGTCCTCGAAATCGGGATGGGAAATATCCACCACATGGATCAGCATATCCGATTCGCGCACCTCATCAAGTGTAGATTTAAATGATTCAACGAGGTCATGAGGCAGTTTCCTGATGAAACCGACCGTATCCGACAACAGAAATGGTAAATTTCCAATAACTACTTTCCTGACCGTGGTATCCAGGGTGGCAAATAATTTATCCTCTGCAAATACATCCGACTTGCTTAGCAGGTTCATGATTGTAGATTTACCAACATTGGTATAACCAACCAATGCAATCTGCACCATATTTCCCCGATTTCCCCGCTGTGTAGCTTTCTGTTTGTCAATTTTCGCCAGTTTTTGCTTCAACAAGGCGATCCTGTCACGAATGATCCGACGGTCGGTTTCAATTTCCCGCTCTCCGGGGCCACGCAGTCCGATACCTCCTCTTTGTCTTTCCAGGTGGGTCCACATTCGGGTCAGGCGGGGTAGCAAATATTGATATTGTGCCAGTTCTACCTGTGTTTTGGCATGGGCAGTACGTGCCCGCCTGGCAAAAATATCCAGGATCAGGTTGTTGCGGTCAAGTATCCGGCAACTTAAGGCTTTTTCCAGGTTACGTATCTGGGAGGGATTCAACTCATCATCGAAAATGGCGATATCGATTTCGTTTTCCTGAACATAATTTTTAATATCTGTCAATTTCCCGGAGCCAACAAAGGTTTTGGAGTCGTGCATTTCGAGGCGCTGAACAAATCTTTTTACAGGAATAGCACCGGCAGTATCCACCAGAAAAGTCAATTCGTTCAGATACTCAGTCACTCTTTCTTCCGTTTCATGGCGGGTAATCACACCTATCAGAATGGCTGTCTCTTTTCGAATTTTTGTATCGATAAGTTCTGGCAATTTCTATTTCCGTTTAAATTTTAATAGAATAACGAAGGAGCTGTATGATAATTACATCTTTTACCTAAAACCGATTATCTGCCTCACCTCATGTATGGTTTTACTACCACTTGCCCTGGCTTTTTCCTTACCTATTTCCATCACTTTTTTAATGTAATCATCATCAGCTGAAAGTTGTTTGATTTTCTCCCTGATGGGGTCGGTAAATTTAATAATATCTTCGGAAAGTTGTTTTTTCATATCTCCATACCGGATCTCACAACTGTTGAATTTATCATTGAAATAGTCTACCGTATCTGGTGTGGAAACAGCCTGCATAAGGGTAAATAAATTCTGGACAGGGTCCGACTTTTTTGCATTTTTTTCTACTGGTCCGGTATCAGTTACCGCACGCATCACTTTTTTACGGATCACGTTGGGCTCATCTGCAAGGAATACGGCATTACCTTCACCCTCTGACTTTCCCATTTTCCCCGATCCATCAAGACCGGGGATTTTAACCAGGTCATCCCCAAAATTATAAGCAACTGGTTCCGGGAAATATTCCACTTTATATAGTCGATTGAATCGATTGGCAAAAGTCCGGGTCATTTCAAGGTGTTGCTCCTGATCCTTTCCAACCGGTACTTTGTGTGATCTGTGTATAAGAATATCTGCTGCCATCAAAGTCGGATAGGTGAGTAATCCTGCATTGATATTATTGGGTTGCGATTTGGCTTTTTCCTTGAATGTGGTAACCCTTTCCAATTCCCCTTTATATGCATTCATATTGAGAAAAAGGTAGAGTTCGGCAGTTTCCGGCAGGTCGCTCTGAACATATATTGTTGCAGCTTCCGGATCCAGCCCACAGGCAAGGTATTCAACGAGAACCTGTTTTACATTTCCTTGTAGGTTTTCAGGTGTAGGATGGGTCGTAAGAGAGTGGTAATCAGCAATAAAAAAATAGCAATTGTTTTCGTACTGCATTTTAGTGAAATTCCGTAGCGCTCCAAAATAATTTCCCAAATGCAGGTTTCCGGTTGGTCGAATGCCGCTTAAAACAATATCCATAAAACTTTAATTCTTAATTAGCAGTACTTTAAAGTCTGCAAATATCTCAATAATATCCAAATGCAAAAAGTTATATCTTAATCTCGTCATTGTTACCGTTGAAGAAACGATATTCAAGAAAGTGATAGGAAGGCATGGGTTTCAGCTTGATCCAGCGTTTGTATTTTCTGAACCATCTATATCTTCTCGACAATATACCCTTTGTTAAATATGCATGCAAATAAGGATGCAAGGCAACTTTAAGTTCCTTCTCGTTTTGTTCTTGAATCAGGTATCTCAAGTTATTCTCCAGTTCGTCAATGATAAGAATGCTCGGTTTTATTTCTCCCGAACCTGCACAAACAGGACATCTTTCTGTGTTTTCCAGGTTCATTTCCGGGCGTACCCGCTGCCGTGTAATTTGCACCAGGCCGAATTTACTTGGTGGCAAAATGGTATGTTTTGCCCTGTCTTTCGACATCTCATCTTTGAGTTTCTGGTATAATTTACGCCGGTTGGAAGCTGCCTTCATATCAATGAAGTCAATGACAATAATTCCACCCATATCCCTAAGCCTCAGTTGCCGTGCAAGTTCGGTAGCAGCTTCGAGGTTCACGGCCAGTGCATTTTCTTCCTGGCTGTTTTCCTTGTTCATCCGATGACCGCTGTTAATATCAATTACATGAAGGGCTTCGGTATGTTCGATGATAAGATAGATACCACTCCGTATGGTCACAATCCGGCCAAATGAACTTTTTATTTGTTTATCTATACCGAAATTTTCGAAAATGTGCGCTTTACCTTTGTAAAGTTTGACAATCCCAACTTTATCAGGTGCTATGGATTTGATATAATTTTTTGTTTCATCATAAAGGTCGTTGTCATCAACAAAAATATTATTAAACGATTCGCTAAGGATATCTCGTAAAATAGCCGTGGTACGGTCCATCTCACTCACGATCTTCATCGGGGGTTTGGCTTTAACCAGTCGGGTTACCAAATTCTCCCATTTGCTGACGAGGCTTTTCAGATCATTATCCAGATCGGCAACTTTTTTATGTTCGGCGACAGTTCGGATAATCACTCCAAAATTATTCGGTCTAATGCTTAGGATCAACCTTTTAAGACGATTCCTTTCTTCCGCACTCTTGATCCTTTGGGAGATTGAAATCCTGCTCGAAAAAGGAACCAGTACCAGATACCTGCCAGCAAATGACAGTTCGGAGGTGACGCGGGGTCCTTTTGTTGATATGGGTTCTTTTGCAACCTGGACCAAAATTTGCTGGCCCGTCGTAAGCACACCTGTGATCTTACCCGTTTTTTCGATGTCTTTTTCCAGCCTGAAATCAGAAAGCGACATGGGTTTCAACCGCCCCTGCAGGGTAAGTTTTGTAAGTTTATTCAATGACTGAACCTGTGGACCGAGGTCGAGGTAATGCAGAAAAGCGTCTTTCTCGTATCCCACATCAACAAATGCTGCATTCAGACCAGGCATGATCTTACGCACTTTTCCCAGGTAAATATCCCCGACTGCGAAACCGGTATTACTCTTCTCATTGTGTAATTCAACCAGGGTCTTGTCCTCTAGCAGAGCAATTTGTACTTCAGAGGGACCTGAGTTAACTATTAGTTCTTTATTCACATTTTAAAATCTTTAAAATAAAACAACATCATTGAATTTTGGACCAATGACGTTTTACAGAGAGAGCTGAAATAAAATTTGGAGGTGGTTAAAAATTCAGAACATAATATGACAAAGTCATCATGTTCTGAATTCGTGGAACTAAAAAAGATTATTTCTTTTTATGTCTGTTTTTCCTCAAGCGTTTTTTACGCTTATGGGTTGCCATCTTGTGCCTTTTTCTCTTTTTCCCGCTTGGCATAATCCTTTGTTAATTAGAAAATTTATTTTACTTTATTTTTAACTACGTTTACGAAAGTTTTAGCCGGTTTAAAAGCTGGAATATTGTGAGCAGGAATAATAATGGTGGTATTCTTTGAAATATTTCTACCTGTTTTTTCAGCTCTTCTTTTGATTACAAAACTTCCAAAACCTCTGAGGTAAACGTTTTCACCCTTTGCCATTGAATGTTTTACGGCTTCCATAAACGCCTCAACTGTGTGCTGTACAGTTGTTTTTTCAATTCCGGTTTTGTTTGCAATGTCTGCTACGATTTCTGCTTTTGTCATGTTTAAAAATATTTTAATATTTTGATAATTAATTCAGTAATCAGGGCGCAAATATATAAATTTTTTTAAATGCAATAAATATTCTGCTAATTTTCAACGAACTGTACTTAAATTTGTTCGCTGTGAAATTTTCTGTAAAATTAATAAGTTGGTACGAAATCAATAAGCGCCATCTCCCCTGGAGAAACACCCCGGATCCATATAAAATCTGGATTTCTGAAATTATCCTTCAGCAAACACGTGTGGATCAGGGATTTGAATACTACAACAATTTTGTAAAGAAATTTCCCGATGTCCGTTCGCTGGCTGAATCTGATGAGCAAGACGTCCTTAAATTGTGGCAGGGTCTTGGATATTACTCCAGGGCCCGAAACCTCCATCTTACTGCCCGTGAAATAGTTTCAATATATCAGGGTCATTTCCCTGCAAATTATAAGGACATCTTAAAACTCAAAGGAATTGGAGAATATACCGCGGCAGCAATTTGTTCTTTTGCTTTTGACTTGCCATATCCGGTAGTTGATGGGAATGTAATGCGGTTTCTTTCCCGGTTGAAAGGGTTAGAAATAGCCGTCAATACAATTCCGGGGAAAAAAACAATCACGACTTTGGCAACTGAATTAATGGATAAAAATCAGCCGGGCATATTTAACCAGGCCATTATGGAATTTGGTGCACTTTATTGCAAACCACTTAATCCCGATTGTAATTCCTGTATTTTTAAATTTGATTGCCTTGCACATTTGACAGGTAAAGTGAGAGAACTGCCCCTGAAAGAAAAACAAGTTAAACAAAAATCCCGGTACTTCTATTATCTACTTTTAAAATCGGGATCTCAAGGGTTGCCTTACATTTATTTACGAAAGCGAGTCGGAAATGACATTTGGAAGAACCTGTATGATTTTCCACTGGTTGAATCTGATAAAAGATTACCAAAGAATCAAATCCGGGATAAAATAGAGAAATTACTTGATCATTCCGGAATATACAATTTGAGATTCATACCTAAAAATTACAGGCATATCCTCACGCACAGAATTATACATGCCCAATTCATTATGGTTGAATTTACAGGAGATATTATCGTTACATCTATTGAAAAAAGCATGCACAATAACTTGATAAAAGTGCATCAAAGGGAAATTAATCTATACCCGATTCCCAGGCTGATTGAAAAATTCATGGAAGAAAATGATGTTTTTGGAGGAATCGAAGTAGGTTAATTGTTAACTTTGCATAACAAAAAAACCAAAATTATTATGGCAGGAATTAACAGAGTAATATTAATAGGAAATTTAGGTAAGGATCCTGAAATCATTACCTTCGACAATGGAGTAAAGAAGGCTTCATTTCCCCTTGCAACAACGGAAAGTTATAAAAACAAGGAGGGGAATTGGGTTGATCAAACCGAATGGCACAATATTGTATTATGGGGATACCTTGCAGAAAGAAATTTAATAAAAGGTGAACAAATATATATAGAGGGTAAAATTCGATCTCGATCCTGGGAGGATAAGGATGGAAATAAAAGATATACAACTGAGATTTTCGGTGACAAAGTTCTGAAACTAGGCAAAACTAGTCGTGAAGCGGAAATACCACCTGAAATCCAAAGCCAGATAGGTTCCACATCCACAGCAAATGAGCCCGACATCGATATCCCTGAAGATGATCTACCGTTTTAACCCGATTTTTCAGAATTTATCACGCATTGAACTGCCTCCAAACGAATCGGTCAGGTCATTGGCCCAATTACAGTGTTTATTTTGTATATTTTAATTTTATAATTTTGCATCCGCAAACATAAAATATAAAATCACATTAATTTTGGAAGAGCCTGACAGTGACCCTTATCTATGTTGTTTCAATATGCTAATGAGTATATTAACAGGTGATTTTACCATTGGCATGTTATCAAGTTTATTGATCATCCTTGTTTTGTTTTCCTTTTCAGCACTGATCTCCGGTTCGGAAATTGCCTTTTTTTCCCTTAGTCCCTCGCAATTAAAACTGATTCAATCGCAGGATACTAAAAACAGCAAGCAAATTCTCTCTTTGCTTGAAATTCCAAAAAGGCTCCTGGCAACTATTTTAATTGCCAATAATTTTGTTAATGTGGGCATCGTGATCCTGACTTCGTATGTTTCCGGGCATTTGTTCAATTTTAGCGGCTTCCCAATTCTTGGATTTATTATTGAAGTGATAGTAATAACCGGCCTTATACTGCTTATTGGGGAAATTATGCCGAAAATTTATGCAAACCAAAAACCGGTCTCTTTTGCCTCTTTCATGGCAGCACCGATGCATTTTCTTGTCCGGGTATTTTATCCGCTGAGTACCATTCTGGTCAGATCAACCCGGATAATCGATAAGAAAATTGCATATCGAAGCCCTGAAATTTCAATGAGTGAATTGTCGGATGCTATCGATATTACAGTTGATGAAGAGACTAGGGCAGAGGAAACCAAAATCCTGAAAGGCATCGTCAAGTTCACGGATATTGAAGTAAAGGAAATCATGCGATCAAGGATGGATGTTATTGCAGTCGATTCGGAATTAATATTTAACGATTTGATCACAATTGTCACTGAATCAGGTTATTCACGCATACCGGTTTTTGAAGAGAGCCTCGATAATGTTAAAGGCATACTTTACGTTAAAGACCTGATACCGCATGTAAATAATCAAGGTGATTTTAATTGGATCGAGCTATTGAGGCCTGCTTTTTTTGTTCCTGAAAATAAAAAGATCAATGACCTGCTTCAGGAATTTCAGGAGAAAAAAATACACCTGGCAGTGGTAGTGGATGAATACGGGGGAACATCCGGAATTATCACATTGGAAGACATCATTGAAGAAATTGTGGGTGAGATTTCCGATGAGTTTGATACTCCTGAAGACGAAATCGGTTACAAAAAACTTGATGACAACAATTATATATTTGAAGGGAAAACGAGTATCAACGATTTCTGCAAAATTGCCGGCTTTGATGATGATATTTTTGATGACGTTAAAGGAGATGCCGATTCACTGGCTGGGGTTATCCTGGAACTGCTGGGGGAAATTCCTGAAAAAAACAAAGTGATCAATTATCAGAACTTTGAATTTAAAGTAATAACCGTCGATAAACGAAGGATAAAACAAATTAAAGTAACCATCAGAGATGCTGTGGACGAAAATGAAGATTCAGATTAAATCAAGGAGATTTTTCGGGTTGTTTTTCATTGTCCTGATGTTTCTGATTGTTGGTTCATGCAAACACGATTACTATCCCAAACCCAGAGGATATTTCCGTATTGGACTCCCTGAAAAAAATTACATCCGGTTCGATACCAGCTATCCTTATTCTTTTGAATACCCTGATTATGCTAAAACTGTGGTTGATGATGATCCCAATACTGAATCTTATTGGATAAATATTGTTTTCCCGCAGTTCAAGGGGAAAATCCACATCAGCTATAAGAAGATCAACAATAACCTTGCTGAATACCTTGAAGATTCCCGAACACTGGTGTTGAAACACATTCCCAAAGCCAGTTCCATTGCCAATAAACAATATGAAAATCCCGAACAGAGAGTATTTGGATTGACCTACGATATTTCGGGAACCGAAGTTGCTTCTCCCTACCAATTTTATCTTACCGATAGCGTAAAAAATTTTATACGCGGCGCACTGTATTTTAAAACCGTCCCCAATAATGATTCCCTGGCCCCGGTAATAAAATTTATTGAAGCAGATATTAGCCACA
Source organism: Bacteroidales bacterium (assembly GCA_016933115.1). Lineage (GTDB taxonomy): Bacteria > Bacteroidota > Bacteroidia > Bacteroidales > JAADJA01 > JAADJA01. Next base: position 44,250 of record JAFGBL010000296.1, read on the forward strand.
TGATTGAAACCTTCAAGTGGCGGGATAAATGATTTTTTGACGAAGGGTAAAATTAAAACTACTCTGGTATTTGCTGAGACTGATTTTGATTATTTAACCAAATATCATTTTTATCCTGATTGTCAATTTCTCCATCAAGGTCATAATCGGCCTGTATATAACCTCTAAATCCTACCAGCAACTGCCATACCGATATTTTATCCTCATCGTTTATTGTTCTGCTGTTGTTGCCGTCACCGCCAACCATTCCAAAAACACCTCCGCCCAAATCCTTATGTGCCAATCCACCTTGATATGCCTGGTTAATTCCTGTCGTAAAATTGTAGCTGTAAATATCTCCTGTTTTGGTTAACGGATAATTGGAAATTACACCAAGATGATTCCTGTGGTAAACTACAACGAAAAGATTATAATCGACCGATAGCTCAAAATGCAATAATGAAGCACCATCCATATCTACCAAAGAGCCATCACTCAGGATGTAGCAGGCCCTCTTTATGATTGATGTGCCTGAAGTTGCCGAAGCTACATCGGACGCATCTCTTAACTCAATCAATACCCAGTCGACAATATCATCGTTGGGCAAAGATATTACGGACTCATCCCCGTAATAATACCAGGGGTAAGTATTAAAAGGTTGTACAAAAGGAAAATCAGCGATTCCGATGAGTTGCGTATTCATATCCTCCCCATTGTATGGGCCTTCGAGAAAAACTTTAATTTGAAGATCAAATGCAGGGGGAGTTGATACTATTAGGTTTTGACCGGTACCATTGGTCCCTGGAGAACCCTTATCACTAAAACCCCCTGAATAGGAAGGCTCTCTCAAACTTGTTGTTGACCAAAATGTAAAATTGCTATTATCATCATTGGGGTTTCCTGTAAATATCATGGATGCTCCATTGGGATCGGGCCAGTTGGGTCCGCCATCGTATTCTATCCTGTCAACTTCGGTATCATCCGGCATGAGTAAAATTATTTCATCGTCCCCATTTGCAAGCTGAAAATTTATATAGGTATACTGGTAATTACATGTATAATTTCCATTTAATGCAGTATTAATATTTGAACCCAAAACGACAAATCCTTTTGACGGGACAATCAGGGAACCATTTATGGTGTGCGCATCAATGCCGTTATCTTTTATTTTCCAACCACTCAGGTCAATCGGATTATTGGCAGGATTAAAAATTTCGAACCACTCACCATCGGCATCGCCCACAGCTAAAGGGTTTTGCATAATTTCCGTTATCATTAGATTCCCCTGCTCCTGTTGGGTAACAACAATATAATCCCGTATCAAATATTCGTTGGTTCCCTGACCGTTTGAAACGGATAAAATCACATCAAAAACACCCGGTGTATCATAAGTGATAACAGGATTTTGCAATGATGAACCTGACGGTGTTCCGCCTTCAAATGCCCAGTTCCAGCTCGTTGGACTATTAACCGATAAATCTGTGAAACTTACAGTATCACCCATATAAATCTCTGTTGGGCTTGCTGAAAAAATCGCAATTGGTGGAAAATCACATTCGGTAAAACCAGGCGTTGCATAAATTGCCTCATTATCATTATTATAACCTGTAAGATTATTGGATACAGACCAATTACTCCCTTGAGCGTTATTATCCTGTGGATTACACAATATCAGTGATGGACCAAGGCCGTTAGCGGCAGTTGGCCAGGGAAATCCGGTTGAGTAATTCACTGAATCGACTGTTTTTCCCGAGGGATCTTTTAATATAATTTGTTCACCTCCGTTACTCAAAGCACCACTTGTCCATTGAAGCGCACTAATCCCAAAAGTATTCACCATGGCATCAGCATTAACCGCCAAAACGATAAACTCTCCTGGGTTCAGGACGGAACCAGGAAATGTAAAATCAACCCCTGTCAAAGTATAACCGCCAAGATTTGCTGAAGTATGTCCGCCATTATAAACTTCAATGTATTCCAGTGAATCTGTTCCTCCCTCAGGAGGATTGTACATAATCTCAGTAATTACAAGTTTTGCAGTGGTCGTATCCTGAGTCGCTTCAACTCTGAAATCGGCAACAACTGGTAAGTGATCCGACATATAATACAAAGCGTAAGTCACTGAATCGGGTATATTCGGATTTAAAGGCAAATCTATTAAGGCATCGTTAAAGTGATTACCATCGTTCCCAAAGGCAATACATGTATTTTCGATGTATTTCACTTTATTGGTGCCACTTAAAACATCTTCGGAAAACAAGATAAAATCAAATCGGTCGTCCAATCCACCCGTACTTCCACCTCCGAAATCCGTAGTTCTGGTGCTTTGTGTGTGGATGAACCTATAATAGGTATTATTGTGCCAATCACCAGCAACTAATGGGTCGTCCAAGGGATAAATTCCATCATTTATCAATGCCAGGTAAGCAGGCTCATCGCTATTATAGAGATTCAGGTCTCCGCCAAAAAAAATATTTTCCGCAATTGCTATACTGTTTATCCTCTCCTTGAAATTATTTACCTCCTCCAGTCGCTCTAGTTGAAATTCCTCTTCAGGATATGCCTTTAGATGCGCAGAATAGAAATAAAAAAAAGTCGTATCACCACCGGTAACAAGATCATCAGACCTATAATACAATACATATTCATTTATATGCCGTAAGGCAGTTGGGATGTACCATTGCGAGTGCAAAACCAATTTATCCCCATTATAAAACAACATATTATCCGTATCGGGCCCATCCGTGAAATTGGCTTTTTGATAGTGGGTAGTGCCATATACATTCAAGGCATCATTTAATAAAGTAAATGCACCTACTTCACTTGTTAACTCATTGATTAATATAACATCTGCTTTCAGGTATTGATTGATGGTGCGAAAATAATCATCCCGGTTAGGGTCACCTGCATCAGGATAGTTTAAGGTGTTATAATACATAACCCTTAAAGTGTCGAATTGAGCCAATGCATATTTTGAAAAAAAAGCGGGTAAAACCGCAAGAAACAGAAATAAAATTTTGGATTTCATTATTATAAATTTTCGGCGGCAAATGTAATTAAAATCAGCCTTGGAATTGCGGCAGGGAAGGATTTCAGGAACTAATCTGTTAGTTAAAAGATTTATTTTGTTGGGCTACCCCTGAAAATTAATATAAAATTAAGGTTAAAATAAAACTTACTTCAATTACCGGTCGTAACTTTGTACTGTCGTCTCCCTCAAAATAAATCCACTGTGTTATTTTCGCCGTTGCAAGTCCTTTGTGACGGCTTTTTTAAGAGATTATTTATCATTCTAACTTGCAAACACATCCATCTATAAGGCTCAATACTATATCCTTGCTATTGGAGTCAAAAAATCTAGTGTCACCCGTAATCCGCACACCATTTTGTATCACTTCTTCAGTACCCCAAATTAGATCAGTTACCCCACCTTTATAAATGAATTCAAGTTCACATAACTTTCCCATTTGTTCTTCAATATTACCTGTCGAATTTACACTAATGAATACAGCTGCAAAATATAGGCTTGTTACATTATCTTTCCATCCATTTTTGAAAACAGGATTCACATAAGAAGTTGACTTGTATTGTAATACTTTTTCGTCAAAACCAATATACATTTGGATAAGAGCCACAGGATCTGTTAATTCATCAATGAATACTGAAACCTTTACTATATCTCCTGGAGTAAAATCAGAACTGTTCATTTTATCGATGTGCAAAGTGGATATTTTCTGCGCATCAACAAGAAAAAAAATAAACATAAGCCCAAATAATAGTGTAATCTTTTTCATTTTTATATAATATTAATTGTTATTGCTCACTGGTTTCAATATCACCCCCACATTTTTCCTTCCGTCAATTCGCACTTCGACCGGATTATCAAATTGAATATGTTTCAAAAATTCATCTTCATAAACGGGTTCAAATTTACTTAAAAAATTCAATTCATAATACCCATCATTGATATAAGGATTAATGGTAAAATATCCCACCCGGAATGATGTAAGATTTTGGAAAAAATGGGTCCCCTGGCTGGGGTCAATCCGGTAGTGTTCCAACCCTGACTCTACAATTACCCGGGCAAATGAAATCTGCGGCCATTTTACAGGTATACCCAACCAGGGATCTGTTGAACCCCAACGACCGGGGCCAACTAAAATATAATTCTTCTTTTCCCTGATAAATTTTTCATTCAATTTTCCAACCTGATGTGCTATTTCAGAATTTTTTGCCGGATCAAAACTTTCGGGCTTAACGTAAACAAAATCCCTTAAATTTTGAATAACTCCATTCCCTAAAGCCGATTGTGAATAAATGATTGTATCCTCTTTCTTTATTTTTTCGAGATCTACTAACATCGTTTCCCGGTTATCCACAATCGGGCGGATTTGCAACATATTAAAAATGCTTGGCTCATTCTTCTTTTTGCTCAGGTTAACAGCAAATTCAATTTCCACCGGTTTATTCATTTCTTTCTGGCCTATTTTTAAGGCCATATCCAGTATATCAGCAAGTGGAAATACACCGTGCTGTAAAATATGGGTAAATGTAATCACCTTTTTACCTGGATATTGTACCCCATCTCTTAAAACCTCATTGTCAAAATCATAAGTTGAAGCTATTTGATTCAGCGACTGATCTTTTTCCGCTTCATTTATTCTTAACTTCAATAAATTGGCACCATCGTCAAGTGATGGACTAAAACTTCCGGTATCGAGGTTCAAAGCATAGAAAATCCTTTGGGTTTCCCTCAATGCCATTTCAGGGGAAGTCAATTGAAGAATTTTTTTCGGATATTTTGGAGAAAAACGTAATGTCAACCCCCCATCAACGATATATTTTCCCAAACCCAAAGCTACGCTTGCAATCCCGTCTTCAGGTTTTTCAGGCTCAATGGGATAAAAATTTATTGAACGTGCTACACCTGAAAACGTCGGGTAAAACCTGTTGCCATAACGGTTGCCACATACTTCCTGTAAGACGATCGCCATTTTTTCCTCGTCGATCACATTGGCTGTGGCAGACATATAAGCCTTGCTATCCCTGAAAAAAGCAGATGCATAAACACTCTTGACTGCATCCGAAAGCATTTCGATCATTTTCCGTTCATCATCCTGAATATTCGGAATCATGTAAGTGGAGTAAATACCAGCAAAGGGCTGGTAATGGGAATCTTCGAGCAAACTGGAAGACCGCACGGCGATAGGGTTCCTGATAACAGAAATAAAGGTGTACAAATCTTCATGAATCCTGAATGGCAGCCGGGCAGCTACAAAGTGATCCAGGATTTGCTGGTCGGATAACTGTTCTGACAAAGCAATCCGATAGAGGTCATTTTCCTCCATAAACTCATCAAATACGTCGGTGCACAGCACTACGGTTTTAGGAATGGTCACAATCACGTCTTTATATCTGTCGAGTATTTTGTTCCGCATGATCAGGGAATCCAGAAAAGCCAATCCTCTTGCCTTTCCACCAATCGATCCTTCACCAATACGGGTAAAAGTGAAATATTCGTCAAAACTTTCACGGTAAAACTCGGCAATAACTCCCCTGGCCTTGTTCATCCTGAAGCTGGCGATCGCATCAAACATGAATTTTCTTACTTCATCCAGGTTTTTGAAATCCTGAAACCTCAAATCCCTGATCAAATCAGCGAGTGGAAATAATGCCCTGGCCCTGAACCATTTTGAAAAGTGATTCCTCGTAATATGGTATTCCAATGATTCATCGGGGATCCGGAACAGGATTTCCTGGAATGACTTCAGATCGGCTGCCCGCATGATTTCCTTTCCGGTTTCAGGATTGATAAATACGAAATCGCCAAACGCAAAAAATTCGAAAATAAAATTTCGCAATTCCAGCGATAGGGTTTTCGAGTGCTTATTGATAAATCCGACCCTTGTTTCTTTGGCCAGTTCTTCGCTTTCGGCATCCGACGACTGCAACAGCAAAGGCATGAAACGATCATCTTTTTTAATATGCTGGCAAAGCTTGATCCCGGCTGTTTTATCCATATCACCATCCCGTTGATAGCTTAAATCCGTGATCACGCCCAGCATGTAATGCTTATATTTTTCGTAAAAATCAATTGCCTCTTCAAACGTTGTGGCGAGTAAAATTTTTGGCCTCCCGCGCATCCTGAGCATTTTTTGGTGCTCGTTCAATCCTTCAGTCATGAATTTTAATGACTGCTTGAAAATGATTTTATAAATATTGGGAAGATAGCTTGAGTAAAACCGGATGGAATCCTCTACCAGCAAAATTACCTGGACACCAACCTCTTTCACATCATGCTCAACATTCATTTTATCTTCTATCAGTTTAATGATCGCCAGAAGAATATCGGCATTACCCAGCCAACTGAAAATATAATCAATAGCGCTCAGGTCATCCTGGTTCAATTTTAAAGTAACTTTTCTCGAAAAGGGGGTCAAAACAACAAATGGCTTGGATGGATATTTTATCTTAATTTGTTTGGCCAGGTCAAAAGTATCGGCTTCTTCAGCACTTAACATGGTAATGACCAAATCTATTGATTCTTCCGATAATTTTTGAATTGCCTCTTCAGCCGAATTAGCAAGGATAAATTGCGGAGGATATCTCAGGTTAAGGGACACATATTCATTAAAGATCTGCTCATCAATCCTTCCGTCATCTTCAAGCATGAAGGCATCATAGGCGCTGGAGATCAGCAATACGTGATAAATCCTCTTTTTCATGAGGGTACTGAAGGATGTATCGCTGAAATAGTATTTCGGAGCTTTGAGTGGGTTGGGCCTTTCCATTTGTCTATCATTCATTATTAAATTCACCAATTGCAAAAGTACAAATATCCAACCGGTAATTTGTATTTACATTAATACGCATTAAACCTTAATGCTTTACACTTCTAATGCTTAGGGCGAAAGTTTGTGGGATGGCATCCATGCCTTAACGGAAGGCCTTCGGACTGATCCTTTACTCCGCTGATGCGACACGAAAGCGAAGCCTCTATGACGCAGTTGAGGAGGCATTTAAGCAAATTACAATTCCCATAAATAATTTCAACGATAATGTTGAAACAGGCCAAATATTTACTATATTTGAATATCTTCAAAAAAAGGAGGATGTCATGATCAATCAAACCTATGCCGGAGAAATTGGCTCAAGCAATGTTTTCGAAAGATATTTCAGTGAAATCTTAAGTGAACGCAAAGCCAGTCTCATTGAAACAGGCCCATATATTTCCATTTCCCGGGATTTTGGATGTATGGCAAATTCAATAGCTCAAAAACTGGCACTTGAACTCACCAAAAAGAACAAAAATCTCGGTATAAAAACACCATGGAAATGGATCAATAAGGTAATTCTGGAAGAATCGGCGAAAGCGCTTGATCTGACTCCATCAAAAATTGAATATGTTTTTCAGTCGAAAAGAAAAACCATGATGGATGAAATTGTCGGAGCCATGTCGACACGCTATTATAAAAGCGATAAAAAAATCCGAAATACCATTACAGAGGTGATCCGTTCAATTGCAAAAACAGGCAATGTAATTATAGTTGGCAGAGGTGGTGTTGCATTCAGGAAAGATAATCCTCACTCTCTGCATATCAAATTAACTGCCCCGATTGAATGGAGGGTGGACAGGATAAGTAAAAACTATAATAAAAGCCGAGAGGAAGCCCTACGGTATATCCTGGAAATAGATCTTGAACGAAAGTACCTTATTGACAGCTTTGTGGGATACGAAACCGATTGCTCCATTTTTGACATAACATTTAATCGTCAAACAATTGAAGAGGATGAGATCGTTTCGATCATTCTGAACCTGGCTGAATCCCGGAAATTGATTAAAAGATAGTTAATTTACTTTAAACTTAAATTTAACTGTTGCAAGTTCTTCGTTGGCTTTAACTATTTTTTCTTTTAAATCTTCCTTAAACTGATTCACTTTGGCAGCCAATTTTTCATCCCCGATCGAAAGCATCTGTGCTGCAAGAATTCCGGCATTTCTGGCACCGTCAATTCCGACAGTGGCTACCGGTATACCAGGAGGCATCTGCACAATGGACAGCAATGAATCCATTCCATCCAATGTGGCATTGATGGGAACTCCAATAACCGGTAAAGATGTCATGGCTGCAATAACCCCCGGCAAATGGGCCGCCATTCCTGCGCCGGCAATAATAACCCTGATCCCTCTCCGGTAGGCTGATTTAGCGAAAATTTCAACCTTCTCCGGTGTCCGGTGGGCCGATAGTGCATTCATTTCAAAGGGAATCTCCAGTTCGTCCAAAACTTTTGCCGCTCCTTCCATTACCTTTAAATCGGAAGTGCTACCCATGATGATACTTACTTTTGGTTCCATATTTTTAATATTTGATTAATCCGGCTCAAAATTAAATATTTAATCCCGCGTTTCTGCATAGTTTGTATTTTTGTTTAAATTAATTGAATTTTTATGGAGTTCATTCAAGTACACGATAAAACGTTTTCAAAATTTATAAAAGCGGAGAAAATTCAGGAAGCAGTTGAAAAAATTGCCATTAAAATCACCCATGACATGAGAGGCCAAAACCCTTTATTTTTGGTCGTTCTGAATGGCGCCTTTATTTTTGCAGCAGATCTGCTAAAACAAATCAATATTCCCTGTGAGATCTCGTTTGTAAAATTGTCCTCTTATATCGGAACCAAAACAACTTCGGTTGTCAGAGAGCTGATCGGACTCGATGAAGTCCTTACGGATCGTTCTGTTGTGATTATTGAAGATATTATCGACACAGGAATCACCATGGGTGTGACCGTTGATAAACTAAAAAAACTGGAAGCAAGGGATGTCAAAATTGCCACATTGCTTTTTAAACCCGAGGCATTTAAAATGAACTATGAGATTGATTATGTGGGCATTGAAGTTCCAAACGATTTTATTGTTGGTTATGGGTTGGATTATAATGGTCATGGGAGAAACTACCCTGACATTTACAAGATAGTTGAAAGCTAGATCAAAATGAGCAGTCCGAATTTCGTCGATTATGTGAAGATTTTTTGCCGTTCGGGAAACGGCGGTGCAGGTTCTGCCCACTTTCTGAGAACCAGGACGAACCCCAGGGGCGGCCCGGATGGAGGCGATGGAGGCAGGGGTGGAAATATTATCCTCAAAGGGAATCAGCAACTCTGGACTTTGCTTCATCTTAAATATACCAAACACATTCATGCAGAAAACGGTCAGTCGGGTATGCGAAATTTGAAGACCGGAGCAGGTGGTAAAGATATTATTCTTGAAGTCCCCCTGGGTACGGTTGCCAGGGATGCTGAAACCAATGATTTTTTATTTGAAATTACCCATAACGGTGAGACAAACATCCTGGTCAAGGGAGGTCGGGGAGGATTGGGCAATGACCATTTTAAATCTGCAACAAACCGGGCACCCAAATTTGCTCAACCGGGTGAACCCGGAATTGAAGCATGGTACATTCTGGAATTGAAAATTCTTGCAGATGTCGGACTGGTGGGATTCCCAAATGCGGGTAAATCAACTTTGTTATCAGTGATTTCAGCCGCAAAACCTGAGATTGCCGATTATCCGTTTACGACCCTCACACCCAATCTCGGATTGGTAAGGTACCGGGACGACCGTTCATTTGTGGTCGCAGATATTCCGGGCATCATTGAAGGTGCTCATGAGGGAAAAGGCCTCGGGCTAAGGTTCCTGAGACATATCGAAAGAAATTCTGTACTGTTGTTCATGATTCCGGTGGATTGTGACAATATCAAAAATGAATACGACATTTTGCTGAAAGAACTCCGGTTGTACAATCCTGAACTGCTTGATAAATCAAGAATCCTGGCTATCACAAAATCAGATTTACTGGATGATGAATTGATAATGGAAATGAAGAATGAATTACCAGATGTTTCTAATGTCTTTATTTCTTCTGTGTCAGGATCAGGATTAATGAAATTAAAGGATATGCTTTGGGAAAGTTTAACAAGTTAATCATAAAATCGCTGGTTCGGATTTTGAACATTGGATTTTTTGAGCGTCGGGTAATCCGAACCCAAATAAGGCTGGATTTGAAATCCGGAACGAATTTAAAAAAGGCTTGCTGAATTTAGAATTAATGGGAAGAGTAATTTCTTTTATAAAAACAGAATTGATCCAGGGATTATAAATCCCACGCTATTAACTTTCGGATTAGCCACCACAAAATCACACATTATAATCCGAAAGAGTTTTAAACTTTTTTAAATGTTAGAAATATTAAATATCTGGGACATCCAACTTTTTCTATTCCTCAATGGAATGCACAATTCTTTTTGGGATGTAGTTATGTTTTGGTTAAGCAACAAATTTATTTGGATTCCACTTTACTTGTTTTTCATTTACCTGCTTGCTAAATTTTATAAGAAAGAAGCCATATGGATTAGCCTTGTCCTGATTATTCTGATTGCTATTACCGACCAATTGTCTGTCCATTTATTTAAAAATATTTTTGAACGGTTGCGGCCTTGCCATGAGCCTTCATTGGAAGGCATGGTACATATTGTATATGGTAAATGCGGAGGCCAATTCGGATTTGTTTCTTCGCATGCAAGCAATCATTTTGCGATGGCTATATTCCTGTCCGGCTTTCTTGGAAAAAAGATCAGGTATTTTACACCTTTGATATTCCTGTGGGCATTTATCATTTCTTACAGCAGGATTTATCTCGGAGTCCACTATCCCGGAGATGTGGCCGTCGGAGGTCTTTTTGGCGCCAGTGTAGGGGTTTTAATCAATAAAGTATACTTTACCATACGAAAGGAACTCATCTCTTCTTAGTGGCTGTAAATTCTTCTTATATTATTTTTGCAATTTTTTCTAACCGCATCGTTTTTCGCCTGTTTTCTGTACTTTAATAGGATTCAAAAAATAGCCATTGACAATGAGGTTATTATATTCAATTTTTTCTATTTTTAAGTGTCCCAGCATGATGTTGAATTTAACCCCGGTTTGATCAAAAATTAATCCCGTCAGGGAATAAATATGGGTAGCTGATTGCAAGGCCAAAATCTATCCCGTCCCGTAGGGAACGAAATAATATCTTCTCAATTCATTTCTACCCAAATCAAGTGCCTTAAGGCACATTTTAACATTCTTCGCAATAATCCACAGGTTTGAAATTGCATAATTCATCATATGGCACCTCAAATCTTTCAAGAAATTCCAGATACTCTTCAATAAATGTCTTTCTGCAATGATGCATTTTTTGATCTTTGATGTAATCGATAACATTATCAACCTGCGATTTGCTGCATGAAAATCCATCATATCCCTAAGCCGCTGATTCGGATTTGTGAAAAGGCCTTTTTCAGTGCAGGATAATCCGATTCCAAATAATGGTAGATTTGCAATCCGCAATTGAATGTGTGATTTGAAGACCATTAAAAAGAATGGTAAAAGGGATTTAAAATCCCACGTTATCAACATTCGGATTAGCCACCGCGATGGCTTACTCTGAAATCCGAAAGAGCGAGGATAATAGTTTGGATTGTTAACTACCTTAAAGAACTCTTAAAATTCAATATTGAGATTGCTTCGTCATACCTCACACTACCCAGCCTAATTTCCTCGCAATGACGATTAAATTGAGCTATTACCAGTGTCTTGTAATTTTTGCTCTAAGCCCTTTACTTTATGCCCTTCGCCCTTCGCCCTTTGCCCTAAGCTCTATCCTCCCTGCCCTTCGCTCTATGCTCCAAGCTCCCGCCCTTCGCCCTTTGCTCTTTGCTCTATGCTCTTTGCCCTAAGCTCTATGCTCTATGCTCCCTGCCCTTCGCCCTCAAAACCAGATCCTGCTAATATCCGTAAGCCTTTCCCTCAAACTTCTCCACCACCACCTTAAAAACATTGACATCCTTCACTGCCGGTGCATTATAACTGAACTCCCTATCCGTATACTGGCTCATAATGACATTTAATGCATCTACCTTCTGATCATAATCTTCTATGAAAACAACCTTCCCAAAAGCCACAACACTTCTGTATTTCATGCCATAGCTGCAGGCTACCTTTTCGCTTTGCCAACGCAGTTCATGATCGGTACTGAAAGCAACACAAACCTGGTTGTTCTTTTGCAAAATATCTATTTTCTTGCCTGTCTGTGCTGAATGTAGAAATATTTCACCTGATTTATATCCGAAATTCATAGGAATCACATAAGGATTTCCCGATGTATCAACCATACCCATGTAACAAGCATCACACTTTTTGATGACCCGATCAATTTCTTCCTGAAGATGAAGAATTCTGCTTTTCATGATTTGGATGGTTTATCGGTTGCGGCAATTCCAAGCAAATAAGATATGACTGACAATATGATACTAAATAGCAATGCCCACCAAAAGCCGTCCACATAAAAACCGGGAACCATGCTGGAAGCCAGTAAAATTATTATCGCATTGATGACAAGCAGGAACAGGCCCAATGTGAGGATGGTGATGGGAATGGTAAGAATGACAAGTATAGGTTTTAATATACCGTTTAATATTGCAAGTATAACGGCAACGATTATTGCCGATAAAAAATCACGGATATGTACACCCGGTAAAATATAGGTTGTCATAATGACCGCCAATGCCGACAGTAATATTCGTAAAATAATATTCATAAACTGATGCGTTTTTATATAAAAAAGCTTTATCCCGGATACCGGGATAAAGCTTTTTCGTTGATTAAAATCTATGAATATCGATTAATCGAGCACTTTTTTGCGTGCTTCATAGATTTTCTTGGAACCGTATCCGATTGCCAGTGACAACAGGATCAATAGTCCGCCACCAATGGGTGCTCCACCACCTACAGGGTATGCACCTTCTCCGCCATTCCATGCCGGATCCCAGGGTTGTGGCTGTGCTGACAGTATAACCGGAACCAAGATTACAAATGCGATTGCTAATATCTGAATTACTTTTTTCATATCTTGTAATTTTTTGATTTCTAAATTATTGAACTACACATTTACTACTTGATAAATACTTTTCCGGTCTTGGCATTGCTTTCGGTTACAACCTGAACAATATAATAAGTATTTACATCATTAACCGGAAGTGTATTCAGACCCGGATCAGCATCTTTGCTGGTTACTTCCTGTCCCATCATGTTGTATACAACAATGGTTCCGGTATTCGGTACAACAACATTAACCTGATTGTCGCTTGCCCAGATACGGATGCTATTGGCTTCGTATTCGATGGTTCCCAATGGAGTAAAGTGTACCATAAAAGGATGTACTTCGTTAACATCTGAATATTCAAATGTATATGAACCTGAGAGTAAGTCAGTTTGTTCATAGGTAACTAAATCCTCAAGTACTACATTTTCGAATGTGCCGGTTTCAATTGCTTCAATGGTATAGGTTCCTGCTGTTCCACAGCTGAATGACATGGGTACCATATCAACTGCCGGTTGGGTATTCAATGCAAGTTCTAATCCTTCGCTCATTGTCCAGATTTGAGGAGTTGCATCAATTCCAGCATACAATTTATTAGCATCCCATTCCTTATCCAAACCAGGTGTTGAAACATCATTGAACCTGATATAAGTGAAGTCAGCATTTGTACGTCCTTCAACAGTTACCTGCAATTTCAGGAAATCAGATGCATCTTTCCACCACCACTGGAATGGATCATGAATACGTTCTCCTCCAACTCCGGTAGTTCCTAAAAAGTTCAAATTATCAGATGCAGAAGCCTCTACAAAGAATCCTTGTGCAGGTGGAATATTAAGTCCACTTCCAACAAATCCGAGTACCCAGGTACTTGATGACCAGCCGTCCCACATATAAACGGTATTGGTAGTCAAACCAGCAGGATAAGCAATGAAATCAGGATTTATAGCACTTGGATATGGATTACCTGCAAGGTTCCATCCCGGGAACAGTGCAAAAGGACCTTGTGGGCCACTGTTGAAGGAAGTTCCAATCATATTGATCACCGGATCAACCGGAACAGCACAATATGCCGGAAATAATTGATCATGTTTAATACTCCAGCCTTCCATCAAACCATTTGCAACTGGTGGTGCAGGAACACACGGCACAGCACCAACAACCGGGCTATATAACTGTGCAATAGGATCCCATCTGTTAAGATAGAATTGGATCAAATCATTCGAAGTAAATTCACCTGCCGGTAATGGCGATGAAATAAAATGCCATCCAACCTGGCTTCCTAATGGAGTTGAGTTTGTGATGTCGCGCTGGAATTCAAAAATACCTGTTCCTGAAACGCCCATCATGTCAATGAATGAACCTGATTCACCACCGCCTGGAACTGCTATTCCATTACTTGCGATAACGAATGTTCCGTCATTCTGGAATGTTCCATTAACAGTCAAGTCTGACATATCGGCAATTGTCAGTGAACCACCCGAAATTAACAGGTTAGTTACAGTTGCACTTCCTGACAATATACACGGTCCTGCTTTGGTACCCGGGAACTCTACATTGTCAGCCTCTGTAGGTACACCTACCGGAAGCCAGTTTGTAGCTGTGAACCAATCGGTCTCAAAACCGGGTGTTCCACCTACCCACATGTAGTCAATGCCACCGCCGGTTGTTATATCAATAGTTGTTAATACATAAAAAACACCAACTGCCGGTGGAGGAGGAGCTGACATTTCCGTTTCAACGGATAACAACTTCCCACCTGCTAAACCACCCGGTGCCGGTTCCAGTACCGGATTGTCATTTTGCCAGGTGATCTCAATATCACCACCCAGATAGGTAAATTTCAAGTCAAAGAATTTAAACGGTGTTACACCACTTTCAAATCCGTAAAAACTCGGATCAAATCCGTAAGCGGCACCGGTTCCGAAGAATATGCGCAAATCACCGGCTGCCGGTACGTTACTGCTTGGCAGTGATCCGTAGTCAATAAACATCTGGCTATGATTGTGATACCACCTGTTGAACGGAGGGCCTGTGCTCACTGCAGTTAATACAGCGGGATCATAGTTAAACCCAAAAATGGCACTCCAGATCGTTGGATCAACTGGCCAAACCAGTTCATCCAGGTAAACACCTACCAAGAACTGCTCTCCAATCGCTGGTGGAGTGGCAGGCATTTGAAGCCTTAGTGTGGCCGTTTGACCAAATACAATACTCATGCTTATGGCCATGGCGAAAATTAAAATAAATTTTTTCATCTGTTTTAATTTTTTGTTATACATTTTATTTAATAAATTCAATTTTTTATTTTTCTAATTCTTAAGTCAATAATTTCGATTACTGCCAGCTACCTGTAGTATCGCCCGACTGAATACCTTCGAAATCTAACGTACCGATGCCATTGACAACATTAACCGTATGCTGTTCAAATCTCCAGCCCGGTACAGCCGGGTATCCGCTAAGCGAACCAACCAGGTTACCTACCATCAGGTTATAATCTCCAAGGCTAACGAGACCGTCTCCAGTAACTTCGCCTGCCAGAAAATACAATCCGGTCAGTGGTGAACCTAATAAATGGCTGACTTCAACATTCACATCACCCAGTGTAGTTACATAGGTATAGGGCAAGGAACTGGTTGTTGTCAGGATATACATACCATCGTCTATGCCACTGAAATTATAAAATCCGTTAACATCGGTCAAAGCTGTACCAATGGAACCACCATCAACCGTACAACTGCTCAATGGCGTTGGATTTGAAATATTGGCATAGGTGATTGTGCCGTACAGCGTGCTCAACTTCAACGTTGAAATAGCGCCTTCGTATAAAGAAGGATCAGTATATTTCACAGGCTCAACCAGAGAAGTAGACTGGTAGTACTGGCCACCATTCATCAGTGCCTGGTCAAAAGCAATACCGCACATTTGGGTATTCATTCCGGGCATAATGTCGATGGTAAATCGTAAGAGTCCTTGAAAGGAGGTGGTTACTTCCTCGTAATAAGTTGATGAACCAACCTCGTCCATTTCCTCATAAGCCTCGGTAATGACGGCAAATTTGGAAGCGGTATTGTCGGCAGCATTCACAACAAAATACTTGGAAGCATTCATCAGCGTAAGAGGTGTGTAACTGATCGCACCGTTTGTTACAATATCTGTTCCGAATGCAGTGGTGTTGTAATCGAAATAGACCTGTAAGTCGCGGTGAAATGTACCAGCTGCACTGGCCTTTACCTCAACATCGAACTGAAGCTGGGTTCCGGCATTGATTACCTTGTAATTGGCAAATTGCCAAGTTAACGTAGGTTGCGCAGTTACGAACAAACTTGTAAAAGTCAGTAATGCGAAGAATGTAAGGAACTTTTTCATCTTTATTTATTTAATTGAATATTTAATTTTACTCTTGGTTCATCGATTAATAATTGCAAATGTAACATCTTCGCAAATAATATCCAAATTATTTTACTGTTAATTTTTTGTTAAGGATAACACCACCCAATCATAAGCGGTGTTATCCTTATAAATCATCAATTTATTGAACATTCACCGAATAATCATGTACCTCGCCATAAGAGTTATTTCCGCATGGCAAAGGAGTTTCTGTATAATTCAGCCTAATTCTCATTCTTGTCATACCAGTTAAAGCACCTGCAGGAGGAGTGATCGTGCCATTAAATGTTGCATAATCAACCGTAGTAGTTGTAAAAGTTTCACCGGCATCGTCAAAATCGGCATCCTGATTCCAGTCAACCCAAACAGTTACCTGGTCTCCGGTATAAATTGTTCCATTTACTACAGTTATAGGATATCCTACTCCTATTGTCATATTTGTGCTAACAGCCGTATAATCATGATAAGTAGCACCATCGGGTGAATAAGGTCCTGCTGCAATGGTTCCTACATCAACGGTTACAATATATTCATCTTCCAATCCTGATCCGGCTGTACAATATGTACCAGAGGGAGTGTCTTCACAAGTAACTGTAAAATAGTAGTCATCCCAATTTGCAGTAGCACCGAAATCAGGTCCCATGAAAATCCAGTAAACTCCGGGTGCTAAACCGACAGCTGTCATACTACCAACTTCACAAGGTTGTGCAAGATATCCTGTCTCCAAAACAATTGCTGCACAGTTTCCGGATAAAATGTATCCCTGGATAAGGAACTCGCCTTCAAATTCAACAGTTACATTCTGATTAACAGCAGCTCCCGTAAGATCCAGTTCGTACCAATCGGTATCGCGGTAAGAACTGCCACTATACAAATAAAATCCAGCGGTACCGCAAACGGTTTCACCACAAGTTACCGAACCAAACACATTGGGCGTACTGTTACATCCGCCGTTGGTAACATCTTCACCATCATCAGGGATCGGAGCTTCTCCTTCGGCAGTGCTGCCCGGAGGACAGGTTACGGAACATGGTGCAACTTCAGAAATAGTCAATTCATAATCGCCTGTACTGGAGCTATAACCGTTAACCAGAACGAAATAATCAACACCAGCAGTTGAAACAAATTGAAGACCTGATTGCAATCCGCAATAATCATCATTTCCACCTACGCAAACCAGGGCGTCGCAAGCGCCTGAGAAAATATGCAATTTGGTATCCCAGGTTGTATTGGTACAAAGGTCAACCACCAATTCGGCGCCGGTACCGGTAAATGTCCACCATTCGCCGGGAGCCGTAATCGAGTAATCACAGAATGGCAAACTACTCCAGATTAAGCCGTCAGCAGTGTTTCCGGTTACGGAAGTTGGAAGGGTTGATATGTCAATAAAAGGAGCATTATCGCATACCAATCCAGCGGCTGCCGGAGGTACCAGGTAGTCACCACTTGGATCACCTGAAGAAATTGCTTCAAAATTTTGCGTTTCTTCTCCGGGAGGTACTGGCAGAACCACAGTGAGATCTTCGCCAAAGAACCAGTCGGGTGAAGTAAACGCTATATTACCCAACAATGCACTAACAAGCAGGTTGTAATCTGCCAAACCAACATCACCGCTTGCATCAACATCGGCAGCCAGGAATGGAAGTCCTGTAAGCGGATTTCCAAGCAGGTGTGACACGATCAGGTTAACATCGGCCAGGTTTTCACCACCTCTGGGCTTGATTGTAGAAGCACCCAAAGTATAGGTTCCGGCTGGTATACCGGTAAACTGGTAATTTCCAGAACCATCTGTTATAGTTGAAGCAATAATGGCATCTGCACCGTCATCCAAAGTAACATTAATATAATCCATAGGTATGCCATTATTATAATAGGTAACAGTTCCGTCAAGATCATAGGTCGGGGCAGCGGAATTTATTGTTAAATCAAATGCAGGGATACAGGTGGGTGATGGCCATGTATCAATCATAATATAATATGTACCGGCTGTTAAAGACAATCCTGTGAAACCATGAGGAGTAGAACCGCTCATAGTACTGAATGCAATACATGCAGCACCCGGAGGGCATGTTTCATCAATCAGAATCCCGGTCCATGTTGTTCCCAAAGGATCGAGCAATATGTCAACGATTACATCTGATGTTACGGTCAATTCATAAATGATATCTTCACCGCCGTCATAAGAACCAAGGCAGGTTTCGGTATAATCATTGATCATGCCGCAAGTGGTCTGGCCTGCATCAAGATATGGTAAATCTGCAGGTAAAGTGATCAACAAAGGATCAGCACAGGTAGCGCCCTGCGGGATACTGAATTCAGTAACATCAAAGGTAGCTACAAAATCTTGTAACGGAAGCTGATAAACAGGTATCCTTATTGTTCCCGGACCGGGTACATCAAACCAATCCATCCGGCCTACGGTTACTCCACCGGGAGTTCCGCAATCGTAGAATTCATAGAAATCAGCAATAACATATGCGTTACAATCTGAACAATCAGGATAGTAAACAATACCTATAGTAGCTTGATCAGGTGTGCCACAATAATCTAAACTAACGCTATTAGAAGCATAAGGTAAATCAAGTTCATACCATACTGCTTCCCAATCGAGTACTCCGGGGCAGTCAATGGTAGCGCCCAATGTTGTACCTAAAACAGTTTCCGGATATCCGGAACCACCAACTAAGATAGCATTAACACATTCGTCATTGGCAGGCACAGGATACCAGACAAAAGGAGCTGATTTAGCCCAGATACTTAAATCTTTGGTACCGCAATCGGAACGTACTGCCCATTCATAAGATACTGCAGCAGACAAGCCGGTAAGCGTGTACTGATAAGGAGGACCAAACGGGAATGAAACGCCATAAGCTGTTCCTGTGAACGGGCCGGTATCAGGATCAAAACCTGTCTCTCCCCATACAATATCATAAAGTCCGGCACTATTGGCATCAGACCAGCTTGCCAGCGCTGTAGTGCCAGTTAAATTACTGGTCATTAAAGCTGTTGGCGGAGGACATGCCGGAGGTGTGCACCATCCTGGCAATCCGGTTGTTCCGGTTGGATTGGGTCCATCACTGAATTGAAGGCCACCGAAGTTGTCATATATTTCATAGGTAACCTCACTGTCCCAACTTCCTGGATTCCATACAATGTCAATAGTACAAGGATCCAGAATAGGGAAAAAGTAGCTTTCGGGCCCGGTTGTAGCGGGGCCTGCCCAGTTTCCAACCAATCCACCATCAACATAAAAATCAATAGAACCAAGGTTCCAGCCATCACCGTATGAATCATAGCCTACACATTCCCACATACAATCGCCACCGGTTGTGCCGAATGTGTTGGGAGCACTCCAACCTGAATAGGAACCGCTGCCGCAATCGGCACGTACCTTCCAATGGTAGGAGGTTAAAGTGGTCAGGCCTGTCATGGTATAGGGATTTAAGGTAATTCCGGTATGCGTTGGAGTTCCTGTGAAAGGAACGGAAGCTTCACGTAATTCAATTTCCCATGTAGTAGAAGTGCCTGTTTCGGTCCATCCCAGGTCGGCTTGTGTGTCCATAATATTGGTTGCACTAAGGCTAACCGGCGTAGAGCATGGATTGGGAGGGCCCAGTTCAACTGCCCACATGGAGGTATTTTGGGTAATTCCAAAAAGTGACCATTCAGTCGGAAAACCCGGGAATGTACCCGGAGGTGTTATAGCCAAACCACCGGCAATAGTACCGACATGTCCTAAAGCAGTACCTACATCATAAGCCACGCCTGTTTCAACACCGGTTACTGCGTCCATTTGCACCAACCACTCAAGACTTACATCAATCTGAGCATAACCCCAGACAAATGGTCCACCTGTTGAATAATCATCATAGGCGAGTCCATAGTAACTTGCACCAGTTGGGCCAACCGGAAAACTATACTGCAAAGCACCAGTCAGATCAAAAAAGGTGATAGCGGTTGACCAGTTATTTCCAAAAAGCAAGTTATTGTCATGGTCACAACCAATAGCCCGTATGGCTGTGGGAGCTATAATCGTACTTACCAGGGCTTCAGAACCCGGGGTAAAGTCCATTTCCCAAACAGTAGTAGTGGCAGCCGCGCCATAAAAATATCCAGTGTTAGGGTTATAAGCCATATCCCTTATCAATGAAGTACCTGCTATTGTAAAGGTAGCGAGATAATTACCCGACATATCGTAACGGTAGTAATTACCATTCTGCCAGTGGCAGAGATAAATGTAATTACCATCCGTTTCAATACCAACACTTAAACCATCAGGATGAGTTAAGGGATATTCAAACTGAAGATCAAATAAGAAATCTGATGGAGGTGCAGGAGAACCCGATTTAGGGTCCATTTCCGTAGCTACCGATGATTTCATCTGCTTCTGTTGTGTCACTTTTTCAAGTTCAACATCCTTGAAAGTTGCACTGACACTCAGGGCAGGACTTTCAATTTTTTGAACATCTTTCTTTACATCAATTTGTTGCTGAATGCCGGCATTCTGCATCTTTTTCTCCAGCATTTTAGCATCCAATTGCTTGTAATTCGACACATTTTTTTGTGCCTGTACAAAAATAACACTGATGGAGAACACAATCGTCATCATCATCAGTAACAATCTAGTAAACTTTTTCATACATTTTAAATTTAGGTTAACAAATACAATA
>JAFGBL010000038.1 GCA_016933115.1 Bacteroidales bacterium
GAAGGTCGTTTTATAAAATCCGCTTTGGTTTTCGAATCCATACGGGTGAAACTGAACACCGTATCTGCAATTCCTGAAGGTGGAATTCCCTGCACTCACGATGCCTCCCGTGTAATCATAATCCAATGTTTCACTCTCGTCTGGAATGCCATCTACTTTTATCGTCCGTATTCCATATTCGGCATTTTCAATAACAGCCCCGTTTTTCAAAACGACCTGGCCCTGGTAATGGATGCTGTCGGGCGGATAATCGGAACGGCCCCATAATTCTATGCCCTGCCAGACCTGATCACAGGTATTGGAAAGTATTCCTCCATCAAGTACCAGCTTACCGCCTCGTTTGACAACAATCTTGCGGTAATTGGCAAAATATACGCTTGATGTAATGGTTAATACTGCTCCGGAATCCACTACGAGATGATCAGAAACAATCGTTCGGGGAAAATCCCAGGTTGTGTCGGTACCGGGTTTAATGGTGTATCCAGTCACTTTTATTGGTTTATTTATATCTTCTATGGAATCGCAATTAGGTTGATAAATTATGCCTGAATGTGCTTTCCCAATGACAATTACGGAAAACAAGATGAGAATTATATATCCTAAAAAATCAATGGATTTTTGCATTGAATACGATTTTAAACCAATGACTAAAATTATAGAAACTTCATTAAGTAAACAAATCTTTGAACTTTTTAATGTTCACGTCCATATATTAACAATATGAAAAAGTCATTAGTCAGCCAGAAAAAATTATTGCTTTACAAGAAAACCACTAAAAAAATCAGTGGTTTTCTGCGATATGAAAACAAAAAAAGCAGGACTGTTTATCCTGCTTTAATCTACAATCTTCAAAATTACCCGGTTATTTTATTTCCGTGCTGATGATCTCGTTGGCCTGGTTGATGGCTTTGTTCACGTTTTCATCCTTGGGTTCAATGGCTTTTGCTTTTTCCAGGTAAGGCAATGATTTTTTAAACTCATCCTTCACCTTCACCATCTCCTCCTTGTATTTTTCCGGGTCGGAGGTAGCCAGTGGGGTGACCTCGGCCTGCATTTTAGCCGCGCCGTTGAAAATATCGAGGCCCGATTTCAGGTAATACTGGAAAAGCAGGTCGTTGAATTTGCTTTTATCTTTAGGGCATTTGGCAATCCCGGCAGTGGCCACTTTTTCCATTTCACCGTAATTTTCGAGCTTCATCAGGGCATTGGCTTTGTAAAGCTCCGAATTACAAACTTTATAATCCAGTTCGGATGACTTGTTGAAATAGCTGACGGCCTTTTCAAAATTATCCACTTTAATCGCACAAATGCCGGCATTATAATAAAGCGAGGTATCGATCTTACCCTCCGCTTCATACAAATTAATCGCTTGTTCGAAGGAAGTCAAACCCTTTTGGTAGTCTTTTGCTTTATAGGCATCCGCCCCCTCGATTTTGTAATCTTTTGCAGTTTTATCCTGTGCATAAACGAATGATACTCCAAGAATCAATAAAACTGTAACAAGAACTCTTTTCATTTTTTTAATATTTAATTTATACTTTGATAAAATTTCGGCAAAATTAATAAATATATTCAAAAACTTGCATTATTGCTCAATTCAGATTAGTTAACTCCCAATTCGAAAATTTATTTCAGTAAATCCTATTTAATTCACCGTTAACCTCATATATAAAAACTTCAAAATCCCTTACTTTTGCATAAACGTAAATATTTTGGGAAAGTTCAAAGCTCTTTTCATTCTCCTTATGTTAACCGGGTCAATGGCTTGCCCTGTCGCCCAACCTGCACAGGGAATTTTTCGGTTATCCAATGAGGATTCCATAGCATTGGCAAACCTGCCGGAGTTGGAATTACCTGATTTCCTTAAAAAAAACACGCTGCCTGCTCAGCTTGATAACTCAGATGAACCTTATTTCAGGGATCTGTTCGAGCAGGTTTCGAACGAATGCGGACAATATGCGGCCATTGCATTCAATTTTACCTATGAGATCAATTACCGGAGGGGAATACCGGCCAACACGCCCGAAAACCAGTATCCCACCCATTTTACCTATAATTTTCAAAACGGAGGTTATGGATGGCATGGGGTGAGTTATTTCCACAGTTTCGAAATTGTCAGGACCAATGGGGAGCCCAACGTTGCCGATTACGGCGGAGTTGCTGAAGGCGGACCGAGCCGTTGGCTTTCGGGCTATGATAAATACTACAACGGCTTGTTCAACCGTGTGGATCAGGTTTATCAAATCTATGTCGGCACACCGGAAGGTTTGCTTACCCTGAAAAACTGGTTGCACAATCACCTGGAAGGAGCCGAGGTGGGAGGAATTGCCTGTTTTTATTCACCCAGTCCGTGGAATACCGTTCTGCTGCCCGAAGGCACACCTGAAGGAGGCAAACACGTGATCACCCGGTTTTCAGGTACCGCCGGCCACGCAAGCCCCATCACAGGCTGGAACGATTCCATCCGGTTCGATTACAACCTGGATGGACAATATACCAACAACATCGATATCAACAACGATGGGATCATCGATATGCGCGACTGGGAAACCGGTGGGTTGCTGTTTACCGACAGTTACCTGGGTGGCGTCAACTGGGCCGACAGCGGATTTTGCTTTATGATGTACAAAACCCTGGCCGATAATGTTTATGATGGCGGCATCTGGAACCATGCCGTACATGTGGTGAAAGTGAAAGAAAATTACCAACCTTTGGTTACTTATAAAATAACGTTTAAACACACGGCAAGGGAAACGATCAAGGTATTGGCCGGAATTGCTTCCGACTCAGATGCAGGTAACCCAACCCGAATTCTTGGATTTCCCATTTTCGATTACCAGGGAGGTTTTCAGTACATGCAGGGTGGAACCTGGTTGGAACAAAATAAAACGATTGAATTCGGACTGGACATCACCCCTTTGCTGGGAGAGATCAACAGCGGCGAACCGGCCAGATTTTTCCTGTTGGTGGATGAACGTGATCCTGATCATCTGGGAGATGGGGAAATCGTGAATTTCTCGGTGATGGATTATACCAATGGAACGGTGGAACATACATATCCAATAACGAATATCTCATTGCAGGATAACGGCCTCACAACAATCTATTTGAATGCTGAAATTAATTTCAATCAATTGGAAATTTCGGATGACGAACTGCCTCCGGCTTTGACCAGCGATCCCTATTCACATCAATTGACTGCCAGTGGCGGCACGCCGCCCTATAAATGGAGGCTGCTCAAACATTACGATCAGGAAGGGTTTGCAGGAGAAATGCCCCCCATCGAAGGGAGTCAGATTGAACCCAATGACAATGAAAGCGGGTTTGGATTGCAGGTGCTCGATTTTTCATTTCCATTCTATGGTAAAACCTATGATACTGTTTATGTTCATGTGGACGGGTTCCTGAAATTCGACAAGCAATATTTTCCCTGGCCTTACCTTTACGACGAGCAAATGTTGATCAGAAAGGTCAATTGTATTGCGCCATATCTGAACCGAAATCAAAAAATCGATCCGGATCAGTATAACGGGCTTTGGTACGAAGGGGATGAAACCCATGTGACGTTTTGGTGGAAAACAAGTATCCCCGGCCTTGAACTGCAGGATGTCGAATACGCGGTTCTGCTTTTCCCGAATGGTGAATTTGAGTTCTATTACGAATTGCAGCAGGATATCTTCAAAGACAATATATGGGCTGCCGGTATTTCCAACGGCGATAATTTCAATTATTTATATACGGATCTTGAACCGGCTCCGGGAACTCCAAAAATTTTTACGGCTGAAGAATTTCCTGATGAGTTGAGCCTGAGCAAGGATGGGATTTTTTCGGGAACACCAGAAAAAAATTATGCCGGAACCGACATTGAATTCTTACTCACCGACGATCAAAACATTGAAACCCGGAAAACCCTGAAATTTTACAGCTTTTATGAAGGTATTGAAGATACTGCCAATTCATCGGAGCAGGATTTTCAAATTTATCCAAATCCTTTCCAGGATCGGATTTTTTTCAATTTTAATGTGGAAATCGCATCGAAAGTCACAATCAGAATTTTTGACTTGAGTGGGGTTCTGATCAAAACTTTGGAAAATGAAAAAATTTCGCCGGGGATTCACCGGATCGCCTGGGATGGAAGGGATTTAAGCGGGCAGCCCTGCCCTGACGGGGTTTACTTTGTTGTTATTGACAGTGAGCTTAAGTCCACTAAACTTAAAATGGTAAAAATAAGTAACGATTAACCAGTCATGCAATTATTTTACAGCCCCGATATTACCGGAAAATTCCATGATTTATCTGCCGAGGAATCGAAACATTGCCTTCGGGTGCTTCGGCTTAAAATCGGAGACATCGTACACCTGACCGATGGAATGGGAAAATTACTCGAATGCCGCATCATTGACGAAAATATTAAAAATTGTAAGCTTGAAATTATCAATTCACAAGATGATTTTGGCAAAAGGGACTATTCCATTCATTTGGCTGTGGCTCCCACCAAAAACATCAACCGTTTCGAGTGGTTCCTCGAAAAAGCCACTGAAATGGGCATCGACCGCATCACGCCGGTGATATGTGATCATTCCGAACGCAGGAATATCAATCGCGACAGGCTGAACAAAGTGATCATCGCGGCCATGAAACAATCGTTGAAGGCTTATTTGCCAATTCTTGATGAATCAATTCCGTTTAAATCCTTTATTCAGCAAAATCTTCCGGGAGAAAAGTTTATAGCCTACATCGATGAGAACCAAACAATACATTTGAAAGAAAGTTACAGTGGATCGGGACAGGCAACCATATTCATCGGTCCGGAAGGCGACTTCAGCAGGGAAGAATTCGAGGCAGCCAAAAATGCAGGTTTTAAACCTGTGAGCCTGGGACCGGCAAGGCTTCGCACGGAGACGGCTGCATTGTATTCCTGCTTTGCCGTAAACTTTCTGCATCAAAATCCCGTTAATAAAAAAATCACCCGATAAGTCAAAATGATATGTAAGGTGACTTTAAATTGTAATTTTGCAAATCCAATGAAGAGATATTTTTCACTTTTAGTTTTGTTATTGTCTGTACTGACAGAAACGCATGCTCAGACCCTGTCATCAGTCTCCATTGCCCTGTTGAAATACTCCGGAGGCGGCGACTGGTATGCCAATCCCACATCATTGCCAAACCTCATCAAATTCTGCAATGAGAACCTCAATACCGATATCAACCCTGAACCCGTAACGGTGGAAGTGGGCAGCCCCGAAATATTCAACTATCCGCTGGTGCACATGACAGGGCATGGCAATGTGGTGTTTTCTGACAGTGAGATCAAAAATCTTCGTAAATACCTTACCGGCGGCGGGTTTCTGCATATTTCCGACAATTATGGGCTGGACCAGTTTATCCGCCGGGAAATGAAACAGGTATTTCCTGAAACCGATTTTGTTGAGCTACCTTTTGACCATCCCATTTATCATCAGCAATATGAGTTTAACCAGGGTTTACCCAAAATCCATGAACACGATGATAAGCCTCCCCAGGGATTTGGTATTTTTTATGAAGGCCGGCTGGTGTGTTTTTATGATTACGAATGCGACCTGGGCGACGGCTGGGAAGACCCGGAAGTGCACCACGATTCGGAGGCAAACCGGACTCGTGCCCTAAAAATGGGGGCCAATATCGTGCAGTATGTTTTTACGCAATAGGTTTTTGGAAATAGATCACCCTTTTAAAGCCGCAATCTGCTCTTCGATCACCTTGATCCTGGCTTCCGCATCAATCTGATCAAAACTAATATGCTTTGTTCAAGCAATCACGAAATAAAGAAATATAAATAGAAAATGTTAGATACTACAGACAAATAACTAAAAGCAAATAAAAATGATCAGATTAATTATTGCTGACGATCATCCTATTTTTATTGATGGATTAAAAACAGTTCTAATGTTTGAACCCGATATTAAGATTATTGGTGAAGCTCAAAATGGCAAGCAAGTTTTGGAACTATTGGAACGGTGTATTGCAGATATAGCCTTGCTCGATATTAGAATGCCAGTTTTAGACGGAATTGAGACTGCTAAAATTGTAAAAAGCAAATATAAAAAAATCAAAATAATAATACTTACACAATTTGGAGATAGAGGATTTATCAGAAAATGCAATGAAATTGGCGTCGATGGTTACTTACTCAAAGACTGTTCTAAAGATGAACTTGTGGATGCTATTAAAATTGTTTACAACGAGGGAACCTATTACAAAATTAAAGGTAGTATAGCAACCAATTCAAAAGAAAAATTTGAAGCCAAATTACTTTCGAAAAGAGAAAATCAAGTTCTTCATTTGTTATTGAAAGATAAAAACTGCGAGGAGATTGGGGCAGAACTGGGATTAAAGACTAACACCATAAGAACGTATAGAGAAAGGTTAATGAGTAAAGCTGGTGTCAAGACAATTGCCAGTCTAATTCACTGGGCTGGTTCTAATGATTTGTTATAAATTATGTAGTTATTATAACTACATAATTTATTTTGAATGTAGTTATTTCTATTACAAAAAATAGTTCTTAAGTGTTTACTTTAGAAGCAAAATCAAATACCCAAATTGTTAATGGAATACTTTACAAAAATAATTATTCTTAAACCACCATAGCTAAAAAAATCCTAACTTTACCAATACATATTAATTTATTATTATTCAATGAAATCGATTAGGGTAATAAATATAATTATTTTCAGCAGTTGGATTCTTTTTGGATTCTCGCAAGATTATTGGGAATTAATTACCACAGGTCCTGACTCAACTTTTTCAAGATGTATGGAAATTAGCCCCCAAGGAGATATCTATCTTGGAATGAATGGATTTAACTATCCGGGTGGCATTTACCGATCAAGCGACAATGCCCAAACCTGGGAATATCTTGGGTTGGATGAATTACCGGTTTATGCCATTGAGGTTTGTGCAAATGGGGATATTTTGACTGGAGTATTTGCTGCAATGTACAAATCAACTGATAACGGTGAAAGCTGGTATGAAGTCTATCATGAAGTCCTTAATGTCTCAGTAATCAAATCCCTTTCAAACGGTTATGTATTTGCTGGAGGCGGTGGAAATTTACATGGTATACTTCTTTCAACAGATTTTGGGGAAACCTGGGATACGGCTTTTGTATTTACTAACTATGGACAGGAAAATCTAAAATCACTTGCAGTTTCAGATGATGGAAATATATGGGCCGGTTCAACCAATATGTTTGGAGAAGGGAGTATCTGGTTCACAACTGATTTAGGGGACACCTGGACAAACATGGAATCACCCTGTACCTATACACAAACAATTGCACTTGCTTTTCATCCTCAGGGTGACCTGTATGCAGGTTTTTATGGAGAAGGTTTTTATAGGTATAATTTTACAAGTCAGGAATGGACAGCATTATATTTCACAGGTATATCACCCGATGACTTTTTATTTGTTGGCAATAATAAAATTTTTGTTGCTTTTGAAGAGAATCCAGGAAACTGGGGAGGTGTATTATATTCAGAAGACGGTGGTTTAACATTTGAATGGATCAATAGTGGATTATATGGAGGCGGTGTTGAAACTTCCATCAACATTCTTATCCGACACCCAAACAATATAATTTTTGCGGAAGGTCTTGGTTTTTACAGAAGTATTTTACCCGTTTATACAAAGATAGATAGTCCTAACGAGCATAAAGCTGAAATATCATATAACCTTCCCAATCCCTTTAAAGAAAAAACAATTATCTGCTGGGACAAAGCAGGAAATGATAAATATTTGAAATTTATCCTCCATGACAATTCTGGCAAAACATTATTAAACATATTGATCGAAAATACCGGTCGGTATGTTTTACAGGCTGGAGGTCTAACTCCCGGATTATTATATTATTCGATTCAAGGCAGAGATGCTTGCTTCTCAGGGAAAATGGTATTGGTAAATTAAGAGAATTGAAACAAGTATTTACACATTCTTAGCTCCATTTAGTTAAGGAGCATTTCTCAATATTTTATTCGATATATTTCAAAATTTTTTATTAAAATATTAAAC
>JAFGBL010000297.1 GCA_016933115.1 Bacteroidales bacterium
CTGGCCGCGGCCCGGGGAAACGAGATCCGCGCCCTCGCCGACTACAACATCTCCCGCGCCCGCCTGCAGCTGGCGCAGGGGACGATCGACCGTTACCGCAACGTGACTCTGCAAAAGGATCCCTCAGCAACAAAGAGAATCACTCCGGCGTCGGTGGAGAGTTTGAAGTATGAATAAAAGGAGATACAATGCTTAAAAATTATATAAAAATTGCATTCAGAAACTTGTCCAGGCATAAAATCTATTCGTTCATCAATATTCTCGGACTATCGATTGGAATAACCTGTACCATACTGATCATGCTTTGGGTACAGGATGAATTGAGCTATGACCGTTTTCATAAAAACGCCGGCAATCTTTACCGGATAATCAACTACAAGGATAATTTTCAAGATAAAGGCGCCGGCACACCGGCGCCGCTGGGGCCGGCATTAAAAAAGGAAATTCCGGAAATCGTTCATTTCGCGAGAATCGCATGCACGTCTCCTAAAACTGTTGTAAAAAGTGGAAATACAAAATTTTATGAAACCCGGGTGATCTTTGCCGATCCGGACATTTTTGCCATGTTTACCTTCCCGTTTCTGCAGGGCAATCCAGCCACCGCCTTTTCCGATCCCCAGAGCATTATCCTGACCGAAGCCATGGCAAAGAAATACTTCGGCAATAAAAATCCAGTCGGCAATGTAATAACATTGGATGGCCAGTTTAACGTTGTTGTGAGCGGAATCATCAAAAACATTCCTCATAATTCACATATTCAGTTCGATTTTTTACTTCCCTTTAATCAGATCATCACTCGTGAACTACTGGGAGTCGAGTGGGGTGATTTCAGCTTCAGTACGTATGTCCAGCTGAAAAATCATACTGACTATGCTGCATTGAACCGCAAGGTGACCGATTTAGCTATAGCACACAACTGTCCCCAGGTCGTTTACAGTAAGTTTAAATTTGGTCTGCAACCCATCAAGGAAGTTCACCTTGACGCGGACACTCAACTTGCAGGAATTGAAGTCATGGCTGAACTGGGAAATAAAACCTATGTCTATGTTTTTTCACTCATTGCATTTTTGATCCTGTGCATCGCTTGCATTAATTTTATGAATCTTTCAACCGCTCGATCAGCCAAAAGAAGCATGGAAATTGGCATGCGCAAAGTATTGGGCGCCGGCCGATTTCAACTCAGGCGACAATTCCTGGCTGAATCTATTTTTATAACCATCATTGCGTTTGTGATCACAATGGTATCTATAGGATTGATTTTTCCTTTATTCAATAGTCTTACGGGAAAAGAATTAACATTCAATATTTTCAACTACCAGTACATCCTGGGAATTTTTGGTTTGACGCTGATAACAGGATTCATCGCAGGAATATATCCCGCCTTTTATATGTCCTCTTTTCAACCAATAACCTTGCTGAAAAAGCAGTCATTGATTCCGGCCCACACACATAAAGGTTCGAGTAAACAAATAAAAAGCTCCATGTTCAAAAGATTCCTGGTTATCAGCCAATTTTGCGTTTCTATCGCATTAATCATAGGTACTTTCGTAATTTACAACCAACTGCAATACGTCAAAAACCGGAATTTGGGATTTAACAAAAACAACACACTTCTCCTCCCTTTCCGGGAAAACTTCGCCATGAAATACGACCTGATAAAAACCCGTTTGCTGAAGAATCCGAACATTACCAGGGTAACAGCCCAGGACTGGTTACAAATCAGAGGTCCGCACTATACGGGAGGACTTGCTTTTGATTGGCAGGAAAATGCAGGGAAGGACCACAATTATTGGATTTCACACGTAAGGGTTGATTACGATTTTATTCCTACAATGGAGATTAAGATGGTTGAGGGGAGAAATTTCTCGAGAAACCATCCGAGCGATGCACAGGAAGCATTTATATTAAACGAAGAAGCTGTAAAAATGATGGGGATGAAGTTTCCCATCGGGAAAAAATTCCGCCTGTACGGTCAGGTCGGAAAAATTATCGGTGTCATGCAGAACGCCTATTTCAGCTCCTTGCATCAAAAAATCGAACCCCAAGTCTATCATATGTTACCAGACACAATGGGTTCCAAAAGTACCGGAGCGATTCTGGTTAAAATCAATGGATCAAAATTCACAGAAGGATTGTCAATCATCGAGAAAACCTGGCAGGTGGAAAATCCCAATTCGCCTTTCGAATTTCAGTTTTTGGATGAAGCCATTGACCGACGGTACAAGTCCGACCAAAGAACGGGAAAAATATTTAACATCTTCGCGATTTTGGCAATATTCATTTCCTGCCTTGGTTTATTCGGCCTGGCTTCTTATATGGTGGAACAAAGAACCAAGGAAATTGCGATTCGCAGGATTCTCGGTGCTTCCTTCCTTAAAGTCTTTTCCCTGCTTTCCAAAGAATTTATTAAATGGGTCGTCGTTGCCAATATAATATCCTGGCCGATCGCATACTATTTTATGAATCAATGGCTTCAGGATTTCGCCTACAGAATTGACATCGGTTTATGGATTTTCATTTTTTCGGGCGGGATCGCTTTGCTGATCGCATTAACGACTGTCAGTTTTCAGGTGATCAAAGCGGCAACGGCCAATCCGGTGGAGAGTCTGAAGTATGAATAAAGGGGAATTTCGATGCTGAAAAACTATCTGAAAACCGCTTGGCATAATATAACCAGGAACAAAATTTATTCATTGATCATAATATTCGGCTTTGCGTGCAGCGTTGCGATTTGCCTGATGATCGGCCTGTTTCTGATGAAGGAATACAGCCATGACCGGTATCATGCAAACGCAGACCATATCTACAGGCTGTATAACGCAGCGGATAATTACAGTCCCATCGATTACCGCGTAAAAGATATCATCACCGCCAACTATCCGGAGGTCGAAAACGGCTGCCTGGTTCAGATTCAATCCCGGCCGATCGAGACCAGCCATGACAATACGGCATTCTATATCGACAATATGATGTCGGCGGACAGCC
>JAFGBL010000298.1 GCA_016933115.1 Bacteroidales bacterium
AAAATTCCTCCAGGTGGAGACGAACCTGACCGGCTCTTATGTAACAATGGGAACGGCTGAGCTGATGAGTGTGCCGTTTGCATTGTACTCCGCATCCGACTGGCTGAAAAATGGAACTAACCTTTACTACAACAATGGCGGGGTCGGGATTGGAACGTCCACCCCTTCAGGTCTCCTGCATATTCCAAAGAATACTATTTACTCGGAAGGGATTTTTGGGTTGGATATCAGTTCATATAAATTCACTTCCGATGTCAGCATAGGAGATGATACCGATACCCCTGTACTTTATGTCGGACAATCATCTTTAAACAAAGGATTCCTAATTTGGCAAACCAACACCGATCCCATGCAGGCATATTTTAATATAGGAACATTTAATGGATCAAATGCCCTTGTTTTGCAGGGAGTTGGTGGTAATGTTGGCGTTGGAGAATGGAATTATGAACCTACCTCACCTGCTTATAAACTGGATGTACTGGGGGATATCAATTTTGTCGGAAATTTGTTGAGAAACGGCACCCAGTTTACCGGCGGAGGATGGTGGTCGGAAGGACCTTATGGTATTTATTATGATGGAGGCAGGGTAGGTGTCGGAACACCAAATACGGTTGCTGAGTTTCACGTAGAAAGAAATAATGAGGCTACAAACTCACAACTATGGATTGACCAGGAAGGAGCAGGAGATGCTACAATAGGTTTTTGGGTTAATAGTGGTATGACCTGGGCCATAGGAATTGATAATAGTGATAACGACAAACTGAAAATTTCCAGAACTGCGGATGCAGGTGTTAATACAGCCATAACTATAGATAATTCAGGAAATGTTGGTATTGGAACGACGTCATTATCTGAAAGATTGCTCATCGAAGGGGATCAAACTGTCCATGATTATTATCCATTTATTACATTGGACAACACTTCAGAATCAGGTAATGCAGGATTATCATTTGAAACAAATGGCAATTATAAAGGATGGTTGTATTTTGATGATAATAATGATAACCTGGTTTTAAATGCTGAACCTGGTACAGGATGGAGAAACGATATGGTGATACATTCCGATGGGCGGGTCGGGATCAACAATTATTCACCATTAGCAAGATTAGATGTTCATTATGATAGTGATGCTTATTCTTTATTAGGTTATTCCAATAATTGGGTAAATTATTTTTATCACAATGAACTGGAGGCAGATGGTGATGGCCAGACAGCTGTATATGCTTTCCGGATTCGTACAACACAAAATCCCGGAACCGGATATGCCTATAATAACGGTAATAATGCGATCAAAGGACATTCATACTATGCTGACTTATATTCATTTGGTACAGCGGGTTTTAATTACAATTATAGCGCTTCCCGATGTGGAGGGATATTAGGAGCAGAAGAGGGTGGATCATACTGGGGTTCTCTGGGTTATAGGAATAGTGGTGGAACATCATATGGCGGATATTTTACCTCTTATAGTAGTGGTACAGGGAAAGACTCAGAATTAAAAATTGGAGTTGGTCTTGGTGCATGGGGAGATCTCTTTGGTGCTGACATCCATGGAAAAGTTTATGGCACTTACACTGAGGGGGATAACTATGCTATATACTCAAACGGAATGGTATTTAAAAATGACCTGGATGTCCATTTGCAAAAAACAGGAACCGAAAATACAGTGCTTTACACAAATGTGACAACGAATGCTACGGTTCAGACAAGTGGTTACGCAAACCTGGTTAACGGTAAGAGCACAATAACCTTTGATCAAGCTTTTACCAATGCCGTTTCAAAAACCGAACCGGTAGTTGTTACGGTCACCCCAACGGGTAATTCAAATGGGGTTTACCTGTCACAGGTTAATTCCTCAGGATTTACAGTGATCGAAAACAACAATGGTAAAAGCAACGTAACTGTTTCCTATATTGCCATTGGCAAACGTGCCGGATATGAAAATCCGGTGCTTCCCCAGGAAGTGATCGATCCGGAGTATACCAATAAACTGGCAATGGGATTACACAACGATAACGACACTGAAACTGATGGAGAAGGTTTGTATTATGAAAATGGAGAATTGGTAGTTGGTTTGCATCCGTCGGTTATTCCTGATCCCGCCAAATTGAAGGAAGATCCGAGTATCCCAAAACCTGTTATACAACCGTCGAGAAATATAGATACAAATACCAGTGCAAAGGGTCCAAAGCAAAAAATTTCAGATCAGGAGAAGATCAATCAAACACCTGTTGATCCAAATATTAAAAATGGGATTGATATTAAACAATTAGAAGAAGTTATTAAAGCAAAAGAAAAGGAAGCTGAATCACCAGCTACATTAAACCAGAATATCATGGAAAAAGAAAAGATGAAAGATTCTCCGGCAAGGAGCCCTAATAAATAATTTAAAAAGGTGGGTAATCTTTAATTTTACCCACCTTTTTTATCAATAATCCAGTGTCAAAATCCGGCCCTTTGTAAAATTGAAAAACTTTTCTTTTTCAGCCACCATAACTCCATCCATTACATCATCTCCTGTTTTGCCGGCAGCTTTCAAACAACCCGGGCAGGCCATCAGAAGGACCCCTTTCCCCTTCAATTTTTCGATTTGTTCAAGAGAACCTGCAAAAGTGAGGTATTCAATATTTTCCGCATCTTTTAGAACCACCTCGATCCCTTTGATGTCAAAATAAACAGCTACATCTTTGTTTTCCGACATCATAACGGCCATTTGAAGAGCCATTACCACACGGTGCGGATCATCCATGCCATGACTGATATGGATGAATACGCCATCCCTTGCCGTTACTTTTGATTGTTCTTGAGTATTTTCTTTCTGATTGATTTCTTGCTGACAGGAAGCCAGAAAAATCAAGGCCAATAAGAGACTAAAAATCTGCTTCATTTTATTTTTGTATAAAAGATTTACTTATTGAAAAGCATCTCCCTGTATTTGGGTAGCGGCCACAATTCATCATCCACCATCAGCTCAAGCTTATCCACATGGTAGCGGATGGATTCCATATACGGAAATACATACT
This sequence comes from Bacteroidales bacterium, assembly GCA_016933115.1. Classification (GTDB taxonomy): domain Bacteria; phylum Bacteroidota; class Bacteroidia; order Bacteroidales; family JAADJA01; genus JAADJA01. The sequence goes on from JAFGBL010000298.1 coordinate 3,024, forward strand.
GATTATAATCGGCAGCCTGTTTTTCCAGGTCGGCAATGGCATTGGCCTTTTTCCTCTCTTCCAGCATGGCGGCAACTTTATCCTTGATCTCTTCAACATGTTCGGAAATCTCCTTGATGGTCTGCATTTGGTTACGCGATAACTTTACAAAAGTCTTTGAATCCAGAACATCCTTTAAACCTTTCACGTTTTCGATCAGGGTGTTCTGGTAACGAATAGCTATGGGAATGATGTGATTCTTGGCCAGGTCGCCCATTACACGCGATTCGATCTGGATTTTTTTGGTATAGTTTTCCAACTGTATTTCATACCTTGCCCTCAATTCCCTTTCCGATAAAATTTCCAGATCTTCAAATAACTTGATGGTTTCCTTTTTTAACAGGATTTTAAGAGCCGGTGGAGTGGAAGTAATGTTGGCCAAGCCGCGTTTTTTTGCTTCAGCCATCCAATCATCACCATAGTTATTTCCTTCGAACCTGATGTTTTTGGATTCGGTAATGTACCTCTTTATCACCTGGAAAATGGCCTCATCTTTCCTCAGGTTTTTCTGTAAAAGGGTATCTACATCATGTTTGAAAACCTTGAGTTGGTCAGAAATGATGGCATTGAGCGCGATCATTGGATTGGCGCAGTTTGCTGATGAACCAACTGCCCTGAACTCAAATTTATTACCCGTGAAAGCAAAAGGAGATGTACGGTTGCGATCGGTATTGTCGAGTAAAATCTCCGGAATTTTCGGGATATTGATATTCAGGTTGAAACCATTGGCATTCATCCTGCCCTTTTTGGTCTGTTTTTCAATTTCATCAAGTGTGGCAGATAGTTGCGAGCCGATAAAAACAGAAATAATGGCAGGTGGTGCTTCGTGGGCACCCAGCCGGTGATCGTTGCCGGCCGAAGCTATGTGTGCCCTCAATACATCCGAATAGCGTTCGACTCCCTTTAGGATGTTAACCATAAATGTGAGGAAGCGGAAATTGGAAGCAGTTGTTTTTCCGGGTGAAAGCAGGTTAATGCCCGTATCAGTCGCGATGGACCAGTTATTATGCTTTCCGGAACCATTTACACCCTTGTAAGGTTTTTCATGCAACAAAACCTGGAAATCATGCTTGCGGGCAATTTTTTCCATCAAGTGCATTATCAATTGGTTGTGATCGACCGAGATATTGGTTTCTTCAAAAACAGGAGCAAGCTCAAACTGGTTAGGTGCAACCTCGTTATGCCTGGTTTTTACGGGGATTCCCAGCCTGTGTGCTTCGTATTCGAGTTCGGCCATATAATCGAGTACCCGCTCATGGATGGTACCGAAATAATGATCCGAAAGCTGCTGATCCTTGGCTGAAGCATGTCCGAACACGGTCCTTCCTGTCAGGGAAAGATCGGGCCTGGCTTTATATAAGGCTGCATCCACCAGGAAATATTCCTGTTCCCAACCCAGTGTAGCATATACTTTATTCACATTTTTATCAAACAGCCTGGCCACTTCGGTTGCATACTTATCCAGAGCCGACAGGGACTTGAGGAGTGGAGTTTTATAATCTAAGGCCTCACCCGTATACGAGACGAAAATGGTTGGAATACACAATGTCCTTTCCATGATAAAAGCATAAGAAGTCGGATCCCAGGCGGTGTAACCCCTGGCTTCAAAGGTATTTCGGATACCGCCGCTGGGGAAGCTTGATGCGTCGGGTTCTTGCTGGATGAGTTCACCGCCCTGGAAATTTTCAATGGCCTGGCCGCCCTCAACCGGAATGATGAATGCATCGTGTTTTTCAGCGGTGGCGCCTGTTAAAGGATGAAACCAGTGCGTATAGTGGGTAGCTCCCTTGCTCATGGCCCAGGATTTCATCCCGGCTGCGATCTGGTCGGCAATTTTACGCTCAATGGTTTCGCTTTTTTCAATGACATCTATAAGTTTCTGATATGCTTCACGGGTCAGGAATTCCTGCATGGCGCTCCTGTTGAAAGTAAGTTCTCCAAAATAGGTTGATACTTTTTCCTTCGGTAAATCCAGGATTTTCCTTTTCCGGGATAAAGTGACTTCAAGTGCTTTAAATCGAATGTTTGCCATATGCAATGAGGATTAAGTTCTGTATTAGATTAAAAAAGTTGCAAAGATAAAGACGAGCAAGGATATGTATGTTAAAAATGCGTTATTTTTTTTTAACAAGATACAAACCGAAAAAGGTAAGCAAGCCATTGACTATCAGGAGCTCAAATCCGAATGTGTAACCATAGAGAATAGTCGGAACATAAAGGCTGAGGAAGTAACAAATAATCGGAGAAATAAGTGCAATGACAGGAATCCACCTGTCTTTTACCTGCCAATTGGTGAACAGTCCGAAGGCAAATAACCCGAGAAGGGGTCCGTAGGTATATCCGGCAATTGTGAATAACTTTTGGATCACCGCCTGGTCGTTGATAGCTCTGAAAATGATAATGACCATTAATACTATCAGGGAAATGCCCAGGTGAACGTAGGTCCTGATCCGGATGCGTTGCTGTTCGGTTAAATTCTCTTTCTTTTCAATCCCCAAAAAATCGATGCTGAAGGAAGTTGTGAGTGCCGTGAGTGCGCTGTCTGCGCTTGAATAGGCAGCTGCAATCAGTCCGATAAAAAATGTCAGGCCGGCAAATATGCTGAGATGTTTGATGGCAATTGTAGGAAACAGGTCGTCTGTGAGATCGGGAATTTGAATCCCTTTATGAACTGCAAATAGGTAAAGTGATGCTCCCAAAAAAAGGAACATCAGGTTGACCGGAACCAGAATCCAACTCAAGGTGATAACGTTTTTTTGTGCATCCTTCAGGTTGCGGCAACTCAGGTTCTTTTGCATCATATCCTGGTCGAGACCGGTCATAACAATGGCTATGAATGCCCCGCTGATAAACTGTTTCAACCAGTGTTGACGGCTGGTTATATCGGTGATGATCATATTTGAATATCCGCTCTCTTTCACCGTTGCCAACAATCCGCTTAGGCTTAAATCCAATTCTGTTGCGATCAGGTAAACTGAAATGCCAATGGCCAGCAGCATGAAGGTTGTTTGGAGGGTATCGGTCCAGACAATGGTTCTGATCCCACCTTTAAAAGTATAGAGCCAGATGAGCAAAATAAACAGCGAAACGGTGATTCCGAAAGGGATATTCCAGGCATCAAAAACAAAAATTTGCAACACATTTACCACCAGGAACATCCTGAATGATGCCCCGATGATCCTTGAAAGCAGGAAATAAAATGCCCCGGTTTTATAGGACCAGAAACCGAACCTGGATTCCAGGTAGGAATAAATAGAGGTTAGGTTAAGCCTGTAGTATAAGGGAAGCAATACCCTGGCGATTGCAAAATAACCCAGCAGATACCCGATCACCACCATCATATAGGAAAATCCGGTATCGCCTACCCAACCGGGGATCGAAATAAAAGTAACACCCGAAAGGGAAGCTCCGACCATGCCGTAGGCCACCACAAACCAGGGTGAAGCCCGGTTTCCGATAAAAAAAGTACTATTGTTTGCCTTTCGGGAAGTAAACCAGGAAACGAAAAAAAGAAGGAAGGTATAACCTAGAAAAACTGTCAAAATGATCCTGGGCGTCAAAGGCATCAACTTTTTAATGTTAGAAACTCCGCAAATCCCTCAAGATCGGGAAACATCAGGTCGATGATCTCCTTGTGGGCCTGGTAAAATTCTTTATCTTTTCCGATCAGTACCGTAAACATACCTGCATTTTTGCCAAATTGCATATCGGTGATGGAATCTCCGGCCATGATCGATTTTTCAAATGCTATTTCTGGGAAATCAATTTTAGCTTTCCGGGCCAGTCCGGTATTCGGTTTCCTGAAAACGCTGTTTTCTTCCGCTTTATATGGTGAATAATAGGTTTTATTGATCTTGCCGCCATGGGCCTGAATTTCACGGTTCATCCTGTCGTGGATAACTTCCAGCTCGGTTTCAAGCATCAATCCCTTTCCGATCCCCTGCTGGTTGGTTACGATAAAAATTTTTCCAAATATTTTGTTGAATACAGCCAATGATTTTAGTACCCCAGGTAAAAATTCGAACTCCTCCCACTTTTTTACATAATCTCCTTCCAGCCGTTTGTTGATCACTCCGTCCCTGTCAAGGAAAAGCGACCAGGATTTATCAATGGATAAATTCTGTAAAATCATGTTGTGCTTTTTGATAATCTTCCGGAATTCCGATATCGATAAAGTACTGCCTGCAAATTAAGCCATAAAAAGGGAACGTTTGATATAATTTTTCAAAACAATCTTTCTCAATTGAAAATTTTTCAGGGAATTCATTTTCTTCAAAAAACTTTCTGCTGATCAGGTAAACACCGCCATTGATCAATCCTTTGCCCGATTTTTCGCCTTTTTCAAAAAAACCGGTAACTTTGCGATCCTCATCAACTTCTACTGCTCCAAACCTGCTGATGTCGTCCACTTCCCTCAGAACGAGAGAAAATTTGGATAGCCTTGATGAATGAAAATCAAAAAGCCGGATCAGGTCAATTCGAAACATGGTATCGCCGTTAAACACCAGTGCTTTTGAACCGTCGATCATATCAAATGCTTTTTTAATGCCACCACCAGTTCCCAACGGCTCCTTTTCCCATGCATAATCGATATTAATGGATTTGTAAGCTTTGCCAAAATGATCCCTGATCTTTTCTGCTTTATAACCAACGGATAAAACCACATGATCGACCTCGTAAACGGACAGGTAGTCAAGCAGGTATTCCAGGAACGGCCTGCCATTGACCGGTGCAAGTGCTTTTGGTAAATTACCGATTTCGCCTTGTAAACGGGTACCCAGTCCTCCAGCCAGTATGATTGCTTCCGGAACGAACATGCTTATCTGCTCAGTATTTTTTGATTATTACTAAAATCCAAATTTCTAATTTGTTTATGTTCCTGATCAAGGGAGCCTATTTTGGAAAAATATGGGCTTCGATCATTTCGCAGATCATATGCCCGATCAAAATATGGCTTTCCTGTATGCGGGGTGTATCCATCGACGGAACATTGATCAACAGATCCGAAAATTCCTTTAGTTTACCGCCGGTTTCGCCGGTCAGTGCAACGGTTGTCAACCCCAGTTCATGGGCGGTTTTGAATGCTTTTAAAATATTTTCAGAATTTCCTGAGGTGGAAAATCCGATCAGTACATCACCCTTTTTTCCTTTCGCCTTCACCTGCCTGGCATACACCTCATCAAACGAATAGTCGTTTGCAACTGCCGTCAGATAGGATGTATTTACGTGCAGGGCTTCGGCATCCAACGGATCGCGATCATAGTAAAACCGGCCAGACAATTCGGCAGCCAGGTGCTGGGCATCGGCAGCACTGCCGCCATTTCCGCAAAAAAGTATCCTCCCTCCCTGATTTAACGATTCGATGCAAACCTGAGCAACCTGTTGAATTGTTAGGATGATATTATCATCTTCCATCAAATTCTTTTTAACCCTGATCGATTCTTCAATTGTCTTTTTAATATCCATTTCCCGCGTACATTTATTGATTGCAAATTTCGGAATTTTCGGTTACTTACGCTGAAAATATTTATGATGGCCCGTTATTAATTCCAGGTTTTTCCCAGCTAACAATGTGGTCAAGCGGTTTTCTTTTTTGCTGATGCCTGTTTGTATCAGTGGAATCTGCCGGATATCCCAGTGGAAGAAAAGCTACCGGTTCAAGATGATCGGGGAGTTTAAGGACCTCAACGGTCTTTTGTTTGTCAAAATTACAAATCCAGCAGGTTCCCAGGCTCCGGTCGGCAGCAGCCAGGGTCAAATGATCCGCAGCAATGGCAATGTCGATATCGGCATGATCCTTTCCGTCGGCTCTTTTCCAGGAAGCATGGTGGTTGGCCAGGATAATGATCACCACCGGAGCCTGCCTGAACCATTCACGGTGGTAAAGGGAATGGATTTTTTCAAGATTCTCCTTTTCCCTGATAACCAGGAAATGCCAGGGTTGGTAATTCACGGCTGAAGGAGCCACCCGCCCGGCTTCCAGGACATATAGTAGATCTTGTTCGGGTACGGAATCAGGTTTATATTTTCTGACAGAATATCTGCTTTTGGCAAGTTCGAGAAAATCCATATTTTTCGTTTTATTCCTGTGAAACATCAATCAAAGTTTGCCTGTAGGCATTAAAAATATTGGCCCTGGAAACAAAACCGACATACTTTCCTTTATTCAGGACCAGCAAATTGTAATTCCCGGTTTGACGGAACTTTTCCATCACCGACTCCATGGTGTCATTGATTGAGACGATTTCGTTTGCCTGCAATTGACGTAAGTATTTGGTGATAGGTATTCCGTATTTATTGTGGTTGAACATATCTTCGCGCACATCGTCCAGGATTACCAGGCCCTGAAAGATTTTTTGGCTGTCGACCACCGGGTATAGGTTTCTTTTCGATTTCGCTATCAGGTGAGTCAAGTCTCCCAAGGTTGCCTTTGGCTGAATGGTAAGGATGTCACTGTCAATCACATCTTTAACATTTAAAAGTGTCAATACAGCCTGATCTTTGTGATGGGTCAGCAATTCGCCGCGTTCGGCCAGTTTTTTTGTAAAAATGGAATGCGGGTCGAAAGTTTTGATGGTTATGAAAGAGATGGTGGATGTGAGCATCAATGGGACGATCAATTCATATCCGTTGGTCATTTCGGCAATGAGGAATATTGCCGTTAAAGGTGCATGAAGCACAGCGCCCAGAACGCCTGCCATTCCCACCAGGGTAAAATTACTTTCGGCCAACTGTTTGGTCCATCCCAGGTCGTTCAATACCCGGGCGAAAGTAAATCCGGTCAATCCACCGGTTACGGCACTTGGTGCGAAGATACCTCCAATGCCGCCGCTTTCGATGGTAAGGGTCGTGGCAATAACCTTAAGCACAAGGATAAAAAACAGAAAACCGGCAAAAAACCAGGTATTCTCACGGATCATATAAAAAATACTGTTGTTCACCAGTTTGATGGAATCTCCTGAAATGATCAGGCGGATGGCGTCGTAGCCTTCACCGTATAGAGGCGGGAAAAGGAATATCAATACCCCGAGGAGAGATACTCCGATTAACCCACGCAGGTAAATGTTTCGAACAATAGCCAGCTTATCTGTGATAAAATAAGTCATACGGTTGAAGTAAAGCGAAACAACCCCCGTAAGGATTCCAAGGACCAGGAAGAAGGGGACATCAGAAACAACAAAAGGTTCGGAGACTTCGAAATGGATCAGAATTTTTTCGGCCAGAAGTAATTTTGTTGTGATGGCGCCGGTTGCCGAAGCCATCAGCAAAGGTATGATGGATGAAATGGTCAGGTCGAGCATCAGCACTTCCAGGCTGAAGATCACCGCTGCAATGGGAGTAGTAAAAATCGAGGCCATTGCACCAGCCGCCCCGCAACCGATCAGCAAAGTAGTTGTTTTATAATTAAGTTGTAATAGTTGACTCAGGCTTGAACCGAGTGTCGATCCCGTTGAAATAATTGGTGCTTCCAACCCGATGGAGCCGCCAAACCCGGCAGTTAATGAACCACCCAACAAAGATGAAAATACTTTGTGGTGTTTCATTTTTCCTCCAAGCTTGGAAATTACATACAAGATCCTGGGAATACCGTGCTGGGTTTTATCTTTCAGAACAAAACGGATAAACAAAACGGTTAAGAATATCCCGATGGCAGGGTAAATTACATACCAGAAATTTTGTTCCTGTTTTTGAAATCCGGAGGTAAGAAAGTATTCAATATAATAAACAGTTGATTTGAGAAAATAAGCCGCAATACCGGATAATAACCCGATGATCACGCTGAGGTAAATGATGAAATAACGGTCGTTGATGTGTTTTTTCCGCCACTTAAGTAATTTTTGAAGCCACAATTTCGAATCCATTTGATCAGGTACCGGCCGTTAATAAATTTTAAAATTATGTCACCTTACAAATATAAAAATTTCATGACAGGTTAAATGGTCCATGTGGTGAGCCCCTGGGTTGTAAATTCGTACCTTTTGGCTTCTCCACCAAACTTTTTCAGGGATTCGATCACTTTTGTCCTGGAATTGTTGGGGCAATAGAAGATCATGAATCCGCCACCGCCTGCCCCTGAAATCTTACCACCAGTTGCACCGTTTTGAATGGCTGTTTCATAAATTTGATCAATCCAGGGATTGGTAATGTCCCGGGCCATGAGTTTTTTATTTTGCCAGCCAAAATTGAGGATGTCACCAATATTGTCGAGTTCCCCTTTCAGGATGGCCTCTTTCATCATGATGGCCTGTTGCTTGAGTTTATGGGTGGCCTCAATGGATTCGATTTTTTTATCCACTATATTTTTGGTTTGGTTTTCAATGATTGTCGATGACAAACGACTGGTTTCGGTATTGAAAAGAACGAGGTTGTAAGCCAATTCATTGAGGTAAACCGGCTTGATGCGCAATGGATTAACAATTACCTTATCTTCCTTGAAAAATTCCATGAAATTCACACCACCGAAAGTAGCGGCATACTGATCCTGTTTTCCGCCTGCCATGTGCAAATCAATCCTTTCAATGTCATAAGCAAGATGGGCGAGGTCGTATTCGCCCAGCGGTAATTGGAGCCATTCGGCAAATGCCCCTAGGATGGCAACCACCAGCGTGGATGAAGTACCCAGACCGGAGCCAGGAGGAGCATCTACAAATGTCGTTAGTTCGAATGATAGCGGTTTCACTGTAAAATCCTTCACAATCCGGTTATAAATTCCTTTGGCCAAATCAAACTCACCATCGATTTCCAGTTGTGATGTCGAATCGTAAATGAATTGTTGATTTTTATCCAGTGAGTTAAGGATGATCTTATAGTCGGTCCGGGGTGAAATGGTTGCATAGGCGTACATACTGATAGTGGCATTGAGGATGGCCCCGCCGAATAAATCGGAGTAGGGGGAGACATCCGTTCCACCACCAGCAAGTCCTAACCTGAGAGGTGCTTTACTTCGAATCATCATAATTTTAGAAACTTCTGTGTTGTTGTATTTTTATCACCATGAATGACTAAAAAATAAATTCCAGGTTCAAATGAAGAACAATTGATTTTAAATTCTATTGTATGATTTTCTAATTTAAATTGATTGATGAGTTTACCTAAATTATTATATATATACAAAATTGACTTCTCCTCCGTTGATTGAATTAGACATACATTAATAAAGTCTTTGATCGGATTGGGCCCAATAGCCAGGTTATTATTTTGACTTTGTTCATCTGTCGAGGTAAGGGCTATTCGGACGACTCGACAAAGTGTGTCTGACCCACAATCATTAAATGCTATCAAACAAGCATCATATAAGCCGGGTTCGTTGTAATAATGAGTAGGATTTTGCAAAGTGGAATAAAAACCATCTCCAAAACTCCAGTACCATGATTCAACAAAACTTGAACTGTCGGTGAATTCTACAAAATTTCCTAAATCTTCATATGTATAGTAGGAAATCGGAGATTGACATTCAGGAATAATCACTAGCATTGGTCGAAGTGATGTGATTGGATAATCACTGGATGCAAATGTAAGACTTCTATAAACCTCCTCGTTTTGGATGCGAAGTTGAAAGCCAAAATTCTCTTCAGGATTTGAAATCATTTCCTGAACCAAATCCGTTAATGGAATTCCTAAATAATCCTGTGTAGTACTTGTGCTTGCGGGAAGGATAATTTGATTTTCGCTGCTTGTGGGTGGTTGATTAATCCAATTCACAGTATATTCATTCCAATTACCAGTTACTTTTCTTATCCAGGCTGAATTTTCTCCTCCATGTCCTTCATGCCCACATGTCGGATTATAATATAAATTCAAGAATGCTTCTTTTATTTGTAAATCGGAAGGAATAGAATCAAGGTCGAATTCAAATAATCCTCTTATTATCCCAAAATCACTCTGGTATGTCCATGCTGCTGCAATTAGACTAAGCAGGTCCCCATAATTGGTATAAGGGTAAAGAGAATGGATAATGGCATCTTTTCCATCTTCTGGTCCGGGTTGAATAAATATAGTGTCTTGCGCTGTATTTTCAGCAGAAATAAGGCAAAGGCTGAATAGTAGCCAAATAACAGGATTCTTAAGGTTTTTCATTTTTTTATTAATGAATCAATAGAAATAATAATATTTTCCCAAGAATATTTTTGTTTTTCAAATTTAACATTTTTAATGAATTCCTCCTCTTTATTTTCTTCATAAAATCTTACTATGGCTTTTGATATTTCATCCACGTCCGTTTTTACTACATAACCGACAACATTATTTGGAACAATTTCGGCCAGTCCGCCAACCTGGGTTGTTATCATTGGTTTTTCGAAATGGTAGGCAATTTGAGTAACCCCGCTTTGGGTTGCATCTTTATATGGTTGGACAACGATGTCTGCAGCGCAAAAATATTTTGCCACATCTCCGTCAGGTATAAAATCGTTGGAAAGGATTACATTCTCCAGTAATTTATTTTTTTCGATTATTTCAAAATATGGCTTTGGATCTGTATAAAACTCACCGGCAACAAGTAATTTGATTTTTAATTTTCGGATTTTTTCATTGTCCATTGCTTGCAACAGAAGGTCAAGACCTTTATATTCCCTGATAAATCCAAAAAAGAGGATGATTCTGCCCTGAACGTCTAGATTTAATAGTTTTCTGGCTTGTGATTTATTGATGATCTTGCCGAAATTGTCATAGAGAGGGTGCGGGCAATAAATTTTTCTTTTCTCTTTGTTGAATGAATTCAAGTCTTCCAGGACCGATTTGGACATAGCAATAAAGCCATCCACGCTTTTAACCCAATATTTGGCTAATGACCGATCGCCCAATCTTTTTTCGTGTGGAATGATATTATCAATAATAGAAATCACTTTGGTGAATTTGTTTTTTCTGATTATCCGGGCAATTGTACCCAAACATGGAGCCATAAAAGGTATCCAGAATTTAATTATGACAAGGTCGGGTTTTATATTTTTAATTTCTTTTCCAATTTTGAGCCAGTTTAAAGGATTAATAGAATTGATTTTTACCCGAATATTCAAATCACTAGGAGGAGCTTCATCAGTATACTGTGTTTTACCAGGAAAAAGAAAATTTGGATATTGTAAACTAAATGTGTAAATAGTTACTTCATCCCCAATATCCATGTAAGCCCTTGCCAGTCTTTCGTTGTAAGCCGTCAATCCCCCCCGCAGCGGATAAGCCGAGCCGATGATCACTATTTTTCGTGGGTGGGTCATTTAGTTTTAACCGGTTCGATAACTGAATCCGTTTTTCCAATCTCCTTTTCGACGATGTAGGTATTCCTGTCGGGTGAATTCCGCGAAATCATTTCAGCCAGGAAGCCGGTTACGAAAAGTTGAGAACCGATCACCATGGCCAGCAAGCCGAAATAGAACAACGGGCGCTCGGTCATTTTATAAACCTCAAAGAAAAATTTGGCTGCCACCAGGTAGATACCGATAATAAATCCGATGGCAAACAATAAGGTTCCCAACGCACCAAACAAATGCATGGGGCGTTTGCCGAATTTTGACATGAAGGTGATGGATAGCAGGTCGAGGTATCCTTTGATAAGCCTTTCCATGCCGAATTTGGTAACCCCGTATTTGCGCTTGCGGTGCTGAACGACTTTTTCGCCAATTTTCCTGAAACCGGCCCACTTGGCAATGACCGGTATATAGCGGTGCATTTCGCCGTATACTTCTATGTTTTTGACCACTTCTTTGCGGTAAGCTTTTAAACCGCAGTTGAAATCATGGATTTTGATCTTCGAAATCCGGCGGGTAGTCCAGTTGAAGAACTTTGAAGGAAGGGTTTTACCCAATGGGTCATGGCGTTTCTTTTTCCATCCCGACACCAGGTCAAAATTTTGTTCTTTCACCATTTTATAAAGGATCGGGATTTCATCCGGGCTGTCCTGAAGGTCTGCATCCATAGTAATCACAACATCACCATTGGCGGCTTCAAAACCCTGGTTCAATGCAGCCGATTTACCATAGTTTCTTCTGAATTTAATACCGCGGATATTTGGGTTTGAGGCTGATAAATTCTCAATAATTTTCCAGGATTCATCGATGCTGCCGTCATCCACAAAAATGATCTCGTGTGATAGTTTATGCGAAGTACATACACTGGTTATCCACTCTGTAAGTTCAGGCAGTGATTCTTCTTCGTTATACAGGGGTACTACAACTGAAATATCCATTATTATAAGACAGTGCTTTCGTTATCAGTTTTTTGTTTTTTAACAAATGCTGCAATTATCAGCGAAAGGATAAAAGCAAAAATGGGTGTTCTGATGAACATCGCTTTTAACTGGCCTGTCAACGTAAAACTTTCTCTGATTCTTTGCTCCTGTTTCATTACTCCGGCTTCATCAAGCCCCATCTCTTCCAGCATTATTATAAATCTGTCGATTTGCCCTTCCATGAAACCAGGGTCATAGTAAGTAAACAGTAAAATCCCGAATAACCCTGCCAGCCAACCGCTTACCAGACCGATGATCAATCCGATGATGGATTTATTGAGGTAGGAAATGGTACCATTGAAATATTTATCCCTGATATATCTCATCCCGTAGGCAAAAATTACTATGGACAGGCCGATATTAATAATGATAAAAACAATGCCAAATCCAATGCTTAGCATGTTTATATTCAATAGATATATGATCAGGGAAATAGCAATACCTAATAACCCAAACAGTGCTCCGATTTTAACAGATTGAATAATCAGGTTTTTTTGTGAATTTTCCATTTTACGTGTTTTTAAGGATTAGCGCAAAATTAACAACTTTTGAATTGCTAAAATTATGGATAAAATTTGCAACATCATTTATAAATTTAGTAATTTTGCCACCGGGTAAGTCTTATACGACCAGCTCCTGCTGAACTCCCCCAGGACCGGAAGGTAGCAAGGGTAGGCGGTTGAAGCGGTGCGATATAAGT
>JAFGBL010000299.1 GCA_016933115.1 Bacteroidales bacterium
CTTGTAGAAGCAGCAACTAACCCCGGCATTAATGCCGGGGTTATAAAGGCCTGAATAGACTTGGCTTGAGCCCATCATTTGAATTTTTTACCGGACACTAATGTATTTTAATGAGAAATATTTATTATGAATTATTGAACCCCTCCGGGATTCTTTGGCGTTATTTCCAATATCCATGGGTTCCACCCAGGGCCATTCACATTTTACCACTTCGTGGTTTGACATTGAATCGTTAATATCATTTGAAATCTGAAACATTCACACATTAAAACCTATATGCACCTGATAGCTATTGTACGACTATTTTCCATGAAATATTCAGCCAGCACATCAAAATAAAATTTAGCCTGAACCTGGTATTTTTATCCATATTGCTCAAATTACAGAAAGTTTTATTTAATTTCGTCATTCGTCACTTATATAAATTCCGGTGAGAAGAATTCTATTTGTCCTTGGTTTTAGCATCATGGTTTCATTTTGCCATAGCCAGCAAATATTCCTGCTTGAAAAGCCGGGAACCGTCAATAACAAAAAGTACTACTCAGGTGATGCGATAAAAATAAAAACCATTCATCCGGATACCATTTTAAGCGGAAAAATCACAGGCATCAACGACTCCAGTATTATTGTAGGTTACGCGAATGAAGTTTTTATCGGCAATATCAATTACATCGTCAGGGGGAGGTGGGGATTTTCTTTGTTGCAAAAAGTTTTTCTATCGGCTGGGTTTGCCTATGTTGTTATCGCGACTTTCAACGGCCTGATCAACAACGATAAACCCATTGTCGACGAACAGACCCTGATTATCAGCGGAAGCCTGTTGGTGGCAGGGGTCATACTTACTCCCATCACCACAAGAAAGCATAAAATCGATAGCAAGCATTGGCGGGTTAAAATTCTTGATTTTTCGAAATAACCCCCAACTATTAACTTATTGGCTAAATTTTAACACGATTATTTTATATTTGCATCCTAAATCAACAAAACTATTTCTGCTATGAAAAACCACCTTAACAGACTGTTTGTGCTTTTGCCGGTAGTGGCCGTTTTCGTGATCGTTCTCTCATCGTTTGATACAAATTCAATTACAAGATCTGGCCCTGGAAATCAGGAAGACACCTTTGTGATCCCGGATGATATCCAGGGTATTTTTGATAAATCATGTTTCGGCTGTCATAATGTTGACTCCAAGTCCGATAAAGCCAGGAAAAAATTGCTACTCGATCAGTTGCACGATTTATCAAAAGCCAAGCTAGTTGCTGCTTTGGGTGATATCAAGGACATTGTTGGGGAGGGTAAAATGCCACCCGATAAATTTCTTGAAAATTATCCTGATAAAGCGCTAACCCCAGAAGAAGCAGATAAACTGAAAGCATGGGCTGAAAAAACCGCTGACGAACTGGTTAATTAAGGCTTAAATGAAAAAATGGAGAAATACCATCGCTTTCATCGCATTGATAATTTTTATCATTCTCCAGTTCATTCCTTATGATAAACAGATGAACCGTCCGGTGAAAGGGCAGGACTTGTTTGAAACCGCTACCATACCTGAAGACATTGGGCAATTGATCAAAAGTGCTTGTTACGACTGCCATTCACAATTCGTCCGGTTTCCCTGGTATGCCAATATTGCCCCGGTTTCGTGGCTGGTGGCCAAGGATATCAGGGAAGGCAGGGAAAGTCTGGATTTCAGTGTTTGGAACACCCTGCCCAAAAGGGAACAGTTAAAATTACTGGATGAAATTGCAGAAGAAGTCATTGAAGGAACCATGCCGATCGACATATACAAAGTAATGCACCTCGAAGCCCGGCTCACCGATGAACAAAGGGATTCGATCGTCAGTTGGGCCGATTCGTTTGCCGAGGATTTACTGGAATAGTTTTATTTGGAATCTCCTATACTTTAGGGCTCATATTCTGGATCATTTCTTTAATGACGAGAGTCATTTTCGGTTCCACCATGCTCGCGGCATCGATCACGTCATCATGAGAAATTTCCACGATCTTCCCTTCAACTCCCAGGTCGGAAATGACCGAAACGGCAAATACCGGCAACGACATATGTCGTGCGACGATGGCTTCCGGAACCGTTGACATGCCCACGGCATCCGCACCCAAAGTCCTGATGTAGCGGTATTCGGCAGGAGTTTCAAAGGTAGGTCCGGTTACAGCCGCATACACTCCCACCTGGAAATGGATGTTGTGCACACGAGCTATTTTGGTGAATTGCCGGATGATCTTTTTATCGTAGGCTTCGCTCATGTCGGGGAAACGGGGCCCCAGCCCGGTATCGTTCCGCCCGATCAGCGGATTGTCGCCCATCAGGTTGATATGATCTTTAATGACCATAAGGTCACCGATCTCATACTCCTGGTTCACACCGCCTGCAGCATTGGAAAGGATCAACAACTCAATCCCCAGCATCTTCAGGACCCGGATCGGAAAAGTGAGTTCCTGCATGGTGTATCCTTCATAATAATGAAACCTGCCCTGCATGGCCACCACCTTCTTACCGCCGAGTTTTCCGAAGATCAGTTGTCCTTCATGGCCTTTTACTGTGGAAAGAGGAAAATTCGGAATGTCCTTATAGGGAATTGTACCCTCCACATTTATTTCCTTGACCAATCCGCCCAAACCGGTTCCCAGCACAATCCCGATGCGGGGTTTGTAGTCAATCAGGCCATGGATATAATCAATCGTCTCTTTTATTTTTTCTAACATTGTTAAGTATTATTTCATTGAACTCTCTCCTGTCTTCCCTGTGGATCACAATTTCGATCGGAATGTAATACACCGGGAAATTTTTCAATGTTTTCATCAGTTCCGGATCCCTTAAACGTACCGAATCCTTTTCGGTTGTGACCAGGATTTTATTTCGCGTAATGATGTTCTCAAATCTCTCAATGATCCGGATGATATCCTTTTGTACATAGGAATGATGATCCGGGAATTTCATCACTTCCAACTCATCACACATATTTTTCAAATACATTTCAAGCGGATAGGTATTGGCAATTCCGGCCACCAGCAAAATGGTATTGAATCTGGCATCTTTATCGGGATCTGCCGCTTTTTTAATCCCTGGCAGCGGAACCGGATTTTGATGCCTGATGTAGGAAAAAAACAGTTTCTGGTTTGGTGCGGGTTTCAACTGCTCGTCGATCCTTCTGCGGGTAATGGGCGAGAGCACTTTGGAAGTTTTGGTAACGATAATGATGTCGGCCCTTTTGGACCCGCTCCTGAACTCCCTGAGATTGCCGGTGGGAAGGACATAATCACTACAATAAAGTTGATGAAAATCGGTGAGCAGGATGGAAATGCCCGGCTTTACATATCTGTGCTGAAAGGCATCGTCAAGGATCACCACATCTGTTTCGGGTTTTAGCTTCAATAACTTTTCGATCCCCCGTTTTCTTTTTTCGTCGACCGCCACTTCCACCTCCGGAAATTTGGTTTTGAACTGGAACGGTTCGTCACCCATTTGTTTGGCGTCGCTTTTTTCATCCGCCAAAATAAAACCTTTCGACTTCCTTTTATAACCGCGACTAAGGGTAGCCACTATAAAATCCTTTTTTAAAAGGTTCACCAGGTACTCCACATGCGGCGATTTGCCGGTGCCGCCGGTTGACAGGTTTCCCACTGAAATAACAGGGATATCAAAGGATTTGGAAGGAAGGATGTTCCAGTCGAACAGTTTATTGCGGAGCCATACGGCCAGGCCGTAAAGCAAGCTGAAAGGGAACAATATGATGCGCAGGAAAACCACAGGGTAAAAATACGAATTGTTTTCCAAGTTCAAAAGATACATTCCCCCGATTTATAGTAATTTTGGCCAAAATTGAAATCTTCCAAAATGAAACGAAGCATGACTGAATATTTATTAAGACACACACGACAATGATTATTCAGTCATACGGAGTTCCATCTGACCATTGAATATTAAATTATAAACAGATGAAATTATCCGACATCATTGCTGCTCTCGAAAAATTTGCACCCCCGCAATTACAGGAATCCTACGACAACTCCGGCTTGTTGATCGGTAACATTCAATCGGAGATAAAAAAAGCCCTGGTCACCGTGGATGTTACGGAAGCGGTTCTGAAAGAGGCTATCGAAAAAAAATGCAACCTGATGATCTCCCACCATCCGCTGATCTTTAAGGGTCTCAAAAGCATTACCGGTAAAAATGCAGAGGAGCGGATCATTGAAAAAGCCATCAAAAACAACATCGCCATTTATGCCATCCACACCAACCTCGACAACGTGGACCAGGGTATTAATGCTATCCTCAGCAAAAAGTTGGGGTTAAAAAATATGAGGATACTTTCACCCAAAAAGGAATTGCTCAGAAAGCTGGTCACATTTTGTCCTGCCGATCACGCCGAGAAAGTACGCAAAGCCATCTTCGAAGCCGGTGCGGGACACATCGGTGAGTACGACAGTTGCAGTTTCAATACACCCGGGACCGGCTCATTCAGGGGATCGGATGCAACCAATCCGTTTGTGGGCGAAAAAGGGACGCTGCATTACGAGGATGAGATCAGGATTGAGACCATCTACCCGGTTTACCGGGAAAGTGCGGTTTTAAATGCCCTTTTTGAATCCCATCCCTATGAAGAGGTGGCCTATGACCTGTATCCGCTCGAAAATGTTTTCGATCGCGTTGGAGCCGGAATGATCGGTGAACTGGAAAAAGAAACGGATGAATTGGAATTTTTGAAAAACGTAAAACAAACCCTGGGAAGCGGCTGTATCCGTCACACCCGATTGCCTGGGAAAAAGATAAAAAAAGTAGCCGTATGCGGCGGAGTGGGAAGTTTTCTCATCGGTGACGCCATCAGGGCCGGAGCAGATATCTTCATCACCGGGGACATCAAATACCACGACTTTTTCCAGGCCGAAAACCACATCATCATCACGGATGTAGGCCATTATGAGAGCGAACAATTTGCAAAAGAATTAATTTATGATGTATTAATTGAAAAATTTCCTAATTTTGCAGTCCTTATTTCGGAAGGGGCGACAAACCCTATTAATTATCTTTAAGACAATTAGTTATGGCAAAAAGCACAAAAGAAAAAGTGGACGAAAAACCAAAAGTAACTACAGAAGAAAACAATGAAGAGGAGTTTACTGTTGAACAAAAACTCATTGCACTATATACACTGCAGCAAATCGACTCACAGGTTGACCGGATCAGGATTGTAAGGGGCGAGCTTCCGTTGGAGGTTCAGGACCTGGAAGACGAAATAGCCGGCCTTGAAACCAGGATCAACAACTATAAAGAAGAAACGGAAGTACTGAAAAAGCAGATCGTTGAGAAACAGAATGCCATCAAGGACAGTGAAGCGCTGGTGAAAAAGTACGAAGAACAGCAGATGAATGTGAGAAACAACCGGGAATATGATTCGTTGTCGAAGGAAATTGAATTCCAGACTCTCGAAATCCAGTTGAGTGATAAAAGGATCAAGGAATTCAATGCCAAGCTGGATGCGATCAAGGAAGAAATTGAAAAATCAAACGCCGACCTGGAAGAGCGCAACAGTGATCTGAGTGTTAAAAAAGCCGAGCTCAATGATATCGTCAGCGATACCGAAAAGGAAGAAAGGGATTTGATCTCACGTTCGCAATCCAACCATAAATACATCGAAGACAGGCTCCTGACTGCTTATGAGCGTATCCGTTCAAATGCCAGGAACGGACTTGCCGTTGTCCAGATCGAACGCGATGCCTGTGGAGGTTGTTTCAATAAAATACCCCCACAAAGCCAGTTGGACATCAGGATGCACAAAAAGATCATCGTTTGCGAATATTGCGGGCGCATCCTCGTCGACGAAGAAATAGTGAATATGGTGACAAAAAACTAAAAAATTGTTTTTGCGTAGAAAAGAGGAGTTCATTTTGTTCTCCTCTTTTTTTTATTTTTATATCCGCTGAATCAATCGAAAATGTTCAGATTATTTATCATATTAACTTTCGTTTTGTTATCCTTTTCAGGATTTCCTCAATATAATTATGATTTCAATGAAACCTGCCGTGAAGCTTACAGTGCAATCATCAGTCTGAAATTTGGTGAAGGAAAAGCACTGATTGAGAAGGAAAAACAACTTCATCCCGATAACAATATACCATACCTGCTGGATAATTACATTTATTTTCTCACCATTTTTATCGGGGAAGAAGAGGCTGTTTTTAATAAATACGACGATC
This sequence comes from Bacteroidales bacterium, assembly GCA_016933115.1. Taxonomy (GTDB): domain Bacteria; phylum Bacteroidota; class Bacteroidia; order Bacteroidales; family JAADJA01; genus JAADJA01. The sequence goes on from JAFGBL010000299.1 coordinate 6,214, forward strand.
AAAAGGATGTTGTATTCGAGCGGTTGAAAGCAGGTGATAAAAACTCACCTTATTACCGGTATTGCCTGGCACTGGCCAACCTTCAATGGGCAGTTGCACGAACCAAGTTCAATGAATATATTTCGGCCACTTTCGAAATCAACCGGGCCTATAGGCTACTTGAAGATAACAATGAAGAATTCCCTGAATTTCTCCCGAACCTGATTAACTTAGGGTTATTGCATACATTGATTGGAACAGTCCCCGACAACTATAACTGGATCAAACGGCTGGTAGGTGTTGAAGGTACGATTGACCAGGGTGTGGATGAGATATTGAAAGTGTTGGATGCATCATTAACACAGGAAGAATATAAGCATTACAAAGCCGAATGCCTTTTTTACCTGAGCTTTATCCAGATCAACCTGATGAGCACCAAGGAAAAAGCACTCGAATATCTGGAAATTATAGAACGGGATAGCTCCAATCTGGAAAATCCTTTGGCCATTTATGCCATTTCAAGGGTATACATGGACAATGGAATGAATGATCAGGCCATTAAGATATTACTAAATCGACCGACCGGCCATCATTATTATCCATTTTATTTTTTGGATTACCTCACCGGGCTGGCCAAACTTCACCGGCTCGATGCGGATGCCAATAAATATTTCTATAAATATGTCATCAATTTTAAGGGCATTAATTACATCAAAGAGGCGTACCAAAAAATTGCCTGGTATTACCTGATCAATGGAGATCAGAACAAATATGAAGAGAATATCGACAAGGTTAAAAAATACGGCAGCGATATCGTAGATGCCGATAAACAAGCCCTTCGTGAAGCCGAACGAAAGGACATACCCAACCCACATCTTCTGAAAGCAAGGTTATTATTCGATGGCGGATATTACGAAAAAGCGCTGGATGCACTGTCATTCGGAAATTCATCCGGTTTCCTGAGAAATTCGACGGATTCGCTGGAATTTACCTACCGCCTGGGCCGTATTTATGATGACTGGGGGAAACCAGACGAAAGTATCCCATACTACCAAAGAACCATTGAAAAGGGTGCCGAATCACCCACCTATTTTGCAGCCAATTCAGCATTACGATTGGGAATTATTTACGAAAACAAAGGTGATTATGAAAAGGCCGGTTATTATTACGACAAGGCCCAATCAATGAAAAACGAGGAATACAGGAACAGTATCAATCAAAAAGCCAAGGCCGGGGAACAAAGAATTGAAAATCATCTTTAAAAATTTCTCAATTTAATCCTTTCTTATTGCTTCTTTTTTATATTTATATATACATTAAATCTATATGTAATTAATATCCAAGTTTTTGTAAACCAGACAAAATACTTGACAATTTAATTTTATTTTCATATCTTGGCACCAATTATATTTCAGGTTTGCTTATAATTAATTAGCCATATTTTTTCCTGTTGATTGAAAACAATAAAACCAACCGATATGAAAAAGATTTTTACACTTTCCGTTATTATTTCAATTAGTTTGTTCAATCTGTTACCAGCATTTGGACAACAAGAAAAAACAATTTCCGGAAATTCCAATGATCGCTATTATACTTGTGAAGATGATTTGATTGAGGTCATGTTCATTGAAAATTCCAGGGTCAGACTACGCAATAGCGAACCTGTTGATTTGTTATCGGATGCCACCGCAGGTTTACAGGACCTATTGAATGGACTTGAGTGGCACACGTGGTCAAGGATATCTTCCATTTCAGAGGAGGAGATGGACCGATGGGCTATCAATGGGGAGTTGAACACGGGAATACCCGTCTACAACCTGAATAATATTTACAGGTTGCGAATACCTGATGAATACAATATCTGGGAAATAAGCCGACAACTGGAGGATTTACCGGGTATTTACCGTGCAATGCCGGTTCCAAAACCGGTTCCGTTACCTTCTTATCCTCCTCCTCCGGGGAGTTTTCAATCGCAGCAGGGTTATCTGAATTCAGCCAGTTCCACACCGACCGGAATAGATGCCTTATATGCCTGGACCCAAACCGGTGGAACCGGAACCGGAGTAACTGTGTGTGACCTGGAATACAGTTGGAATTACAACCACGCTGATATTTCGAAAGCAAGCGGTTCCCAAATCAATCCAAACCCTATTTCCGATCCGTTTAGCAATGATAACCACGGTACTGCTGTTATTGGTGAACTAGTGTCTGATATCAATAGCTATGGAACTACCGGAATTTGCTATGGGTCTGGTTTGATGACCTGCGGAACTTATTACTGGGAAAATGGAAGTTACGGCTGGAATCCTGCGGGAGCAATAGGATATGCTATCAACAACCTATCAGCCGGTGACATTATACTTCTTGAACAACAATGGGAATACACACCAGGAACAGGTAATTATATCCCCCTTGAATGGTATGGAAGTACATCAAATGGGACATATCCCAATCAATACAACAATCCGGTATATGTCGCTATAACTAACGCTATTGCCAATGGTATCCATGTTGTTGAAGCAGGCGGAAATGGCAATGTGAATACCGACAACCTTACCTGGTATGGTAACTCAGGCGCCATTATTGTTGGTGCAGGAGGGGCTTACACAGGTGGTACATATATGGAGGGTGATCTTCAAAGACTTTCATTTTCAAGCTATGGTCAAAGGTTTGATTTACAAGGCTGGGGTGAAAACGTTGTTACTACAGGTTATGGCGATTTATACAGCTCGGATGGAGTAAATTATTATTACACCAATACCTTCAGCGGCACTTCAAGCGCTTCACCCATTGTTGCAGGTGCCGTTGCTTGCGCTCAGGGCTACTACCTGGCCAATATATCATCAACTCCATTTTCCCCTTCTGCCATGCGGTCTCATCTGGCTACATACGGAACAGCCCAGGTAATTCCTCCTTCAGGTAATATTGGTCCCAGGCCAGATTTATACAATGCGATAATAAACTTCCCCCCTCCAACAACCGACTATGACTGGGGAGATACACCAGATGGGCCCTATCCTACGCTTGCTTCTTCAGGAGGGCCGAGCCATTTGATGGATGGAGTCACCTTTCTGGGTTACTCAGTAGACGCTGAACAAGATGGTCAGCCAAATTCCAACGCAACTGGTGATGACAATGATGGTAACAATGATGACGACGGGGTTGTATTTACCAGCCCACTAATACCAGGACAGACAGCCACTGTCCAGGTAACTGTATCGGTGGCAGGATTCCTGAATGCCTGGATCGACTTCAATCAATTAAATATTTGGGGAGATGTTGAAGACTTTATATTTCAAAATGTCTACCTTACCCAGGGAGTGAATAACCTGAATTTTTCTGTCCCACCAATTGCTGTTCCAGGAAATACATTTGCCCGGTTCCGGTTCAACTCTACCGGAGGGTTATTGTTCAACGATCAATATGGCCCGGCACAGGACGGAGAAGTTGAAGATTATCAAGTAAATATTACTGAAGAGGGAACTTCTGCCAAATGGGAACAACTACCCGACCTCAGCCCAACAGGTATGGATGTGGATGCCACCCGTAATCCTGACAATCCACCACCTTTACTCCTGGCAGATGATTTCCTTTGTAACCAAACGGGAAATATTACGGATATTCACATTTGGGGTTCCTGGATAAATGATCAATTTCCATATTTTGAATCACCGGATGCAGTTCAATTTACTTTCAGCATACATGCGGATATTCCTGCATCTGAAAGTCCTACGGGTTATAGTATGCCCGGTGATATTCTATGGATGATTGTCTGGCAACCGACTTTCGATGATATTGAATGGATCAATTCGGGTCCGGAAGATTGGTATAATCCACTTTTACCAATGTGGTTAAATGATAATCACAACTACTGCATCAAATATAACTGTATTTTAGATCCAGCTGATTACTTCCTGCAGGAGGGTACAGAATTAAATCCAATTATCTATTGGTTAGATGTGCAGGCTACGTCATTGGATCCAGATCCAAATTGCCGGTTTGGCTGGAAGACTTCAATTGATCACTGGAATGATGATGCAGTTTGGGTTGAGGCTGAAGAATCATATGCTGGAACACAATGGCAGGAATTAATATACCCGGATGGCCATGAATTTCAAGGCCAATCAGTAGATTTGGCATTTCAAATCACCACAGAGGGAGGTGGCCCGACAGAACAATATGATTTTGGTGACGCTCCTGAAGGATCCGGTGCTATTGCTTACCCATCATTAGGTGTTGTAGGTTCATTCCCAACATGCATCAATGTTGGGCCGGCCGGTTCATATGTTCAACATGGATTTGGTGAAAACTGGGCATGGTTCGGACCTTTGGTAGATATAGAGTCCGATGGAAATGCCGGTCTCTGTCCCGGATGTTTCCCGACTTATGATGATGATGAATGCTTTGGAGACGGTGATGCCGGTCTTATTGTACCAGGTTCATATACCATTGATCCCACCGGTTCAGTAATTCCATGTCCAACAGCAGCAGTCTCCTCGCTTGGTATAATTTGCCAAACCGCAACCTGGGGAGCCAATATTGATATTTATGTAACCAACAATATGCCGGTAGATGGATTTGTAAATGTTCTGATTGACTGGAACCAGAATGGAAAATGGCAGAATGATCCAAATTCAATGTGTGCCGGCGTTGTAACACCAGAGCATGTTTTGGTAAATTTTGTAGTACCTGCTGGTTTTATTGGACCCCTTTCAAGTTTAATGATCCCACCATTTACATTCCAGATTGGACCGAATAATGGCTATGTCTGGACTCGGTTTTCGATAAGTGAATCTCAAGTAGGAAACGATTGGGATGGTAGTGGGGTGTTTGAAGATGGTGAATCAGAAGATTACCTGCTTTTTGTGGAAGAAGAAGAGCCTGAATATATCGACTTCGGCGATGCAAACGATCCAACCTATCCAACACTTTTGGTCAACGACGGTGCAAGGCATATAATTGCCGGTGGAGTATACCTGGGAGTATCAGTTGATGCTGAACCTGACGGCCAACCCGATGGCACTGCAACCGGAGACGATAACGATGGGAACAATGACGATGATGGTGTAATCTTCAACCAGATTTTGGCAGGAAGCCCCGCTCAAATAACCGTTACCACAAGCGTTGCCGGTTTCCTGCAGGGATGGATGGATTTCAATGCTGATGGCGATTGGGCCGATCCCGGAGAACAGATATTTACCGATGAATTTATCCATTTCGGACATACTTTGTGCTTGAACTACCTGGTACCTGTCAATGCCAATTTAGGAATAACCTACGCACGGTTCAGATTCAGCACGGTTGCAGGATTAATCTATTCCGGTTTAGCGCCCGACGGTGAAGTGGAAGATTACCAGGTTGAAATTTCAGAAAACCCGGATATTAAATGGCTGCAGGAGCCCTGCACGGAACTGCCCGGATTGCATGCCCATGATTATATTTTACCTCCTTATGATTATATCATCATCGCTGATGACTGGCTTTGCAATGGCGGATTGGTAACGGATTTTCACTGGTGGGGCAATTATGAAGCTCCCGGAAGCGGTATCAATCATTTCCATCTGAGCCTCCACGCCAATGACCCGGCCAATTGTCTGCCGCTTGACCCCGAGATCATCGGATTCGATGTGTCTTTGGCAAATGCCAACGAAAACAGTACCGGGCTGTTCAATAATCTGGGTGACTTGATTTATGAATATTCCTTTTATCCGGATGAACCTTTTGTTCAGGAGGAAGGGATGACATACTGGCTCGACATCTGTGCCTATTCCAATGATCCGACTGATCCCGCCATATGGCGGTGGCAGGAATCCGACCGGTCAAATTTCCCGATTCTCTGTCCTGCCGCTGAAATGACAACCAGTTATTCATGGCAAAGCATTGTTTGGACTTCAATTTCTCCATACAGGTTCAGCGATATGGCTTTCGCTATTACTTCCGAAGAAATGGAACAAATGGACTTCGGTGATGCACCGGATCCGGCATACCCAACCTTTTTGGCTAACGACGGAGCAAGGCATATTATTGACGGTGTTACTTTTATGGGATCAAGCATCGACCAGGAATATAACGGGCAGCCCGATCCCAACGCACTGGGAGATGATAATATCGGTGTTGATGATGAGGATGGTGTAACATTTACAACAACTTTTGTAAGGGGTCAGAACACATCGGTTGATATCGTGGTTTCCGTTGACGGGTATTTGAATGCCTGGGTCGATTTCAATGCGAATGGCTCCTGGACCGATGCAGGTGAGCAAATAGCGAGCGATGTGCTATTATCCACCGGAACAAACTCACTCTTATTTAATGTTCCATCGACAGCTATGGTCGGTATAACATATGCTCGATTCAGGTTCAATACGGCAGGTGGCCTTACATTTACAGGCCTTGCCAATGACGGAGAAGTGGAGGATTACGAAGTCAATATTGAAGAAGTTCCAAACAAATGGGCACAGTATCCCGATCCCAATTTGCCCGGATTACACGCCCATGACTGGGATTATGGTTCCTACCAGGTCATTGTTCTGGCCGACGACTGGATTTGTGAAGGCGGATGGGTCACCGATATTCATTGGTGGGGCAACTATGAAATGGCGGGAGGTGCAGAGCAACGAGGCGCCGGTATCGATCATTTCCACCTGAGCATCCACCTTACTGATCAATCCGGTTGTTTGCCATTAGAACCGGAAATTTGGGGTGTGAATGTCCCTTTCATCAGCATCACGGAACAACCGACAGGATTAATAAATCTTGAAGGAAGCCCGATTTACTTATATGAATACTACCTGGAGAATCCTTTCCCGCAAACAGCAGGTGTACATTACTGGCTTGATATTACCGCAGTTAATTCCGACCCTACCGATCCGGCAATATGGAGATGGCAAGAGTCCTCGCGGATGAATCCGCCAAGGGTTTGTGCTGCTGCTTATAAATCCCTGCCTTCACCCGGAACATGGACAGAAATTTCATGGGCCAACGAAACTTATAGCGACATGGCCTTTGTGATCACTTCAGAAGAGGCTCCGATACTGGATTTGGGCGATGCCAATGATCCAACATATCCCACATTATTGATTAATAATGGTGCAGCTCATATCTATGATCCAACAGTCTATATGGGTAGCTTAATTGATACAGAGCCTGATGGTCAGCCAACAGCGGATGCAAAAGGGGACGATAACAATGGGGTCCCAGATGATGAGGATGGTATTAATGTCTTAAATCCTTTCACGCCAGGTGGTACTCCATGGATTGATATTGTTGCCTCAACGACAGGTGTATTAAATGCCTGGATAGACTATGATGGAAATGGATCCTGGGCTGAAACAGGAGAACATTTTATTGTTGATCAGGCTTTGGTTGCAGGGAACAATTGGATATTCCCGCTGGTTCCCGCCAATACAAATATCGGAAACACCTATGCACGTTTCCGGTTCAGTACTGTGGGCGGTTTGAGCTTTACCGGAATTGCACCGGATGGTGAAGTAGAAGACCATGAAATCATGATCGAAGGTGACCTTGATTTCGGTGATGCACCGGACATTACCTTCCCTGCTTATCCAACCTTGATGTCAAATGACGGAGCAAGGCACTTGATCAATCCTGCAATTTACTTAGGGAACAGCATTGATGCCGAACCGGACGGCCTGCAGGATCCCAATGCACTGGGTGACGACAATAATGCAATCGATGATGAAGACGGTGTTATTTTACCTTCAATACTGGGTCATGGACAAATGACCACCATCACCGTTATCGCATCAACCGGCGGATACCTGAACGGATGGATCGACTTCAACAGCAGTGGTAATTGGACAGAAGCAGATGAACATATCTTTGCAGATCAGTTAATACATACAGGCAATAATACACTAAATATTTATGTACCTCCAACATCTGTGATAGGTTCAACATATGCAAGGTTCCGATTCAGTACGACAACGGGATTATCATATATTGGTCAGGCTCCCGACGGCGAAGTAGAAGACTATGAAGTTGAGATTGGTAAACCTGAAAAATGGATACAACTGCCCGATCTGTCATTTGAAGGGATGGATGTGGATGCCACATTAAATTTGGGTTCACCTTATCCGCCGATGATACTTGCAGATGACTTTGAATGCACCGTTACCGGACCATTGACACGAATTGAAATTTGGGGATCGTGGTTCAATGATTATAAACCTTTTAGCGGTGATCCCGGTGCAGTTATTTTTACACTCAGTATCCACGAAGATATACCGGCAGATCAGAGTCCTACCGGATATAGTATGCCGGGTGAAGTGCTGTGGTTTAGGAATTATAATCAGATGGAATTTATGTTCGAACCATATGCTATTGGTTTAATTGAAGGCTGGTATAATCCCGCAATAGGCCTTTATGTGCTCCCCGGCGACACAGAATGCTGGAAATATATCTTCTTTTTGCAGGAAGGTGAATTTGTTCAGGAAGGTACAATGGATGAGCCTGTGGTATACTGGTTGGACGTTCAGGCTGAACCATTAGACGAATTTCCGGAATGTCGTTTCGGATGGAAAACTTCAATTAATCACTGGAACGATGATGCAGTCTGGACAATAGGTGAAGAACCTTACTTTGGTCAGTGGAATGAACTGATATATCCTCCCGGGCATCCTTTAATGGGTCAATCTGTCGACTTTGCATTTGCCATTTATGGTGATGAAAGCCCATTCATCCTGCTCGATTTGAAAGCTTTACTGGAAGGCCCATTTAATGGATCCGATATGAACACCTCTCTGAACATCGCAAATCTGATTCCACTGAATCAGCCCTATTCATCAGTTATAGGCACGAAATGGTATTATACTGGAACCGAATCTGTACCGGTTATACCCAACAACGATGTTGTTGATTGGGTCATGATCGAATTGCGGGATGCCTCTTCACCAGGAGGTGCTATCGGAACAACCATGGTTGATGAAAAAGCGGCATTTATACTCAAAGATGGTTCCATTGTGGCAACTGATGGTATGAGTATGCTTAAATCGTATGCTACTTTTACAAACGATCCTTATATTATCATCTGGCATACCAAGCACCTGGGAGTTCTTTCAAATTATCCGCTAAACCCGGTTGGACTAGGAGTATATTCCTATGACTTTACTTCTGGATCAGATCAGGCTTATTTGAACGGGCAAAAGGATTTGGGTGGCGGAGTTTATGGTATGATGGGCGGAGATGGATATCCTGATGAATTTATTGACAATTTGGATAAAAATCTCTGGACCACTCAAGCAGGTACTGCAGGCTTAAAAGCTTCTGATTACGACATGAATACACAAGTTGATAATACTGATAAGAATGATGTGTGGGTACCTAATGTTGGCAAGGGAACGAAAGTTCCGGATTAGTAGATTTACTCATTATACGAAGGGCTGCTCTTTTGGGCAGCCCTTATATTTTAATACCTGAAGCCGACCGTTAACAGGAAATTGTTTGAGATCAAATCATTTTTTACTGGATTTACATTGATATCTTCAGTTCCATAAAAGTAATAATCTTCATGGCTGACGGACCTCACATATGCGAAATCTACAAAAAAGTCTTTGTCTCTGTATCCAACTCCTCCCGAATAATAACTTCTTGCACCGTCGTTGATATTGTTTGTGAAGGGGCTCGAGTTGTAATTATACCCTGCCCTGACGGCAAATTGTCCGAAACGAACTTCTGATCCAAGGCGGATATTATGAGTTTCTTTATATTTGGTCTTGATAGCATTGTTCTCATCATAAAAATTGTATTGAGTCGCACGCAACTTTGCCATTGAATAATCAACAAACTCATAATCGGCAGAGATCAAAGCCCTTTTTCCGATAATGAAGGAAACTCCCCCCAATGCACGCCAAGGTGTATGTATTTGGTAATCATAGGTTCCATAGGGCGATGTAGATTTGAAATAATCACCATTGTCAAATTCAGTGGTTAGTTCCGAATACCAGTCATCAGTCATGTTATTGAACCAGGTCGGGGAATGAATAGCACCGCCAATCCTGAACCAATCGGTCGCCCTTACGATCGCCCCAAATTTCATATTGAAACCGGCTCCGTGGGTCTGTAAGTCGTCATATAACCTAAGGTTGTCGAAATCATCATGGATGTTATCCAAATCTGTTTCACTATAGGTCGATTTCTCAAAATACCTGATAAACGGGAAGCCGAATGTACCGCCGAGGTATACTTTTTCAGAAATATTTGCACCCAGTGAAAGGACAAACTCATTCATTGATCCCCAGGTCTCTATTTCCTTTCTCTGATATATTCCACCTCCGGCAGGAATGGCCCCATAGTACTGATCATCAAAACCCGGAATGGTATCGATCAAATAGGTGTACCAGGCAGGGTTCAGGTCATATGAATAAAAACCGTAGATGTCATCCTCAATTTCGCCATAATAGATTCCGTTGGCCGATTCAACATAAGTATCTATCAATGAATTCTCGCTATTGTATCCCTCCATCAGCATCCGGTTATTGAAATTGTTCAATCGGTTCAAACCCAATGCAAACTGGAAATTCCTGAAAACTGATTTGCTTTTGTTTTTTGGCTGAGATGTTATCACTAATCCTACATTTCCAAGGTTGAAATTATATTGAATATCATCACTTTTTGATCCATTATAACTGCTCTTGGTCAAGCCGGTATAAAAGGATGGGGTAATTGAAAACTCCGATTTTTTGTAGAGGCCTAAACCACCCGGATTCGTGCTGAGGGTAGTAAAATCTGCACCGAGTGCACTAAAAGCACCACCCATCGACATAAATCGGGCAGTTCCACCAATGTTAAGCCTGGAATAACGCAAGGCATCAACATCACTTTGGCTATAGGCCAGAAAACCAAGTAACCCTGATGCTGCCAGTGTTATGATGAACTTTTTCATAACCTTGATTTTTTCATTCTTTCTTTTAAAATTGTTTAAAATGATCAGATTGTCATCAAATTGCTATTATTTCCTTCCTCCGGATGATCGTGAACTTCCTCCACCGGAACTTGATGGAGTTGATGTTGACCTGCTCGAACTTCCTGATGATCCTGAATAGGAACTGCTGCTTCCTGAACGGGACGGTACTGAATAGCTACGGCTATTGCTCGACCTGGAGGGCGGTGTATAAGTACGGTTACTTCCTGAACGTGATGGAGTTGAATAACTTTGTGACGATGATGACCTGGAAGGCTGGCTGTAACTTTCCGTTACCGACTTTCTAGGCTGTGTCGATCTTTCCTGTGTGCTATTATACTTTGTAGGTTGAGTATAGCTTTTGTTGTAATTCGATTTAGGACGCGAATAAATTTGCTTATTTTGATCCGTTCCACTCGTACTTTGACGAGTAGTCGTCCTTATATTTTCCTGGTTCGTATTTTCACCGGGCTTACTAAACCTTTGCGCAGGAGTAACCTGTCGGTTGTTTTCAATACCCTGTCCGGGTTGATAACGTGTATTGGCATCGGTTTGACTATTTTCAGGCTTTTTATAAATATACCTTTGTTTCGTGGAATTTGCATTTTCCTGTTTTGTGACAACATTCTGAGGATTTCTGCCCTTTTCCGATACAACCGGGCTACTGCCCGAACTTGTGCCAGTTGCACCGGGATTATTGATCTTCCCTGTCCTGTTTAGTTCGGAAACATTGGAATTTCCGGCCGTATAGGTTTTGCCGTCACGGGTTGCCGTCCCTGAATTGCTGCCCGAAGTTGACCTGTTTGCACTACCATTAATTGCCGGTGTCGATCTTTCAAGGGTGGAGATATGTGAAGACCCTTGGGTGGATGACGCATTTGATCCGGTTGACCTGCTGTAACCGCTGTTGGAACTTCCACGGGAAGGTCTATGTCCGTAATAGTAAGAGTTGTAACCATAGTCGTAATAGTAGCCTGAGGCATAATACCCATCCCAATATCCGTGGTTATATCCGGCCCAGTAGCTTGAACCATAATAATAGGGATAATAGTAGGGATAATACGGGTAACCCCATCCGAAACTACCCCATCCCCAACTTAAGCTGAAAGACAATGAAGGACTCCACCAATAGGAATTATAATACCACGGATCATAATAATATCCGGTATAATATGGCGAATAATAACCAAACCCCACATAAGGACCATAAAACCTGTTGATCTGACTGGCATACGAATAATTGTAGTAATCATCGTACATGTAGGGATCCGAATAATAATTATTGGTTACGTAGGTAGTCCCCTCCGGTGTTTCTACTGTTTCGCTTTCCGAATAATACGGCTCATCTTCATACTCAACATATTCACCTGCTTCATAATCTTTCATCTGGTAATCTGCTGATTCATTTTCATTTTTGGTAACATAATCGGGATTAGCAACCTGAGGCTCCTGAGCTTGTTTCTTTTCTGATTGAGTGGAATAATAGACGTCATCATAATCAGCAGTTGAGCGGGTTGATGAACAACCGGCCAGGATCAAGATTGATAGAACTGCTGCGATTAAATAAGATTTCATTTTGAATACCCTCCTTAGGTTATGTTATTTTTATAAATTTGCGCTTCATTATTTCAACACATAAATATACAAACACTATACCACAATTAAGTTATGGCTAAAGATTTTCCGACCCGAGAAGAAAATTATGCTCAATGGTACAACGACCTGGTTATCAAGGCTGATCTGGCTGAAAATTCGGCTGTCCGGGGTTGCATGGTAATTAAACCTTACGGATATGCCATTTGGGAAAAAATACAAAGTACACTCGATCGGATGTTTAAAGAAACCGGTCATGTCAATGCCTATTTCCCGCTGTTTATTCCCAAATCCTTTTTCAGTCGTGAAGCTGATCATGTTGAAGGATTTGCCAAGGAATGTGCGGTTGTAACCCATTACAGGCTTAAAAATGCACCGGATGGTAAAGGGGTTGTGGTTGATGAAACAGCGAAATTAGAGGAAGAATATATTATCAGGCCGACATCCGAAACCATCATCTGGGATACTTACCGTAACTGGATTCAATCCTACCGCGATTTACCTTTGCTGGTTAACCAATGGGCAAATGTTGTGCGGTGGGAAATGCGCACCCGGTTATTTCTGCGTACCACTGAATTTCTCTGGCAGGAAGGGCACACTGCCCACGCCACCAAAGAAGAAGCAATTGAAGAAACAGAAAAGATATTAGGGATTTATGCCCGTTTTGCAGAAGAATGGATGGCCATGCCGGTGCTGAAAGGTCTTAAATCACCCAATGAAAGGTTTGCAGGCGCTGTTGAAACATATTGTATAGAAGCCCTGATGCAGGATGGGAAAGCACTTCAGGCAGGGACTTCTCATTTTCTAGGACAAAATTTTGCCAAAGCTTTTGATGTTCAGTTCCTGTCCAAAGAGAACAAACTTGAATATGTTTGGGCCACTTCATGGGGAGTTTCTACCAGGCTGATGGGTGCACTGATCATGGCTCACTCCGATGACAATGGATTGGTGTTACCACCAAAACTGGCGCCGATCGAGGTAGTAATTGTTCCGATTTATAAAAAAATAGAGCAATTGGGAGAAATCTCAATAGTGGCCAATAAAATTAAACAAGCATTGGAGAAAAAAGGAATTTCGGTCAAATACGACGACAGGGATACCTTTAAACCGGGATGGAAATTTGCAGAATATGAGTTTAAAGGAGTACCTGTGCGTCTGGCTATTGGCCCCCGCGACCTTGAAAATCAAACAGTGGAGGTGGCCAGGCGCGACACCCTTGAAAAAGAAATACTTCAAATGGCCGACATCGAAAATAAAGTGGAACATCTACTGGAACAAATCCAGAAAAAACTTTATCACCGGGCATTGTCATTCCGCGAAAACAATACTTTTTCAGTAGATACCTGGGACGAGTTCAAAGACATTATTGAGAATAAGGGTGGTTTTGTACTGGCCCACTGGGATGGAACTCCTGAAACTGAAGAGAAAATAAAAGAGGAAACAAAAGCTACCATTCGGACCATTCCCCTTGACAGCAAACCCGAAATCGGGAAATGCATATATACGGGTAAAACTTCCAATCAAAGGGTGGTGTTTGCACGAGCCTATTAAAATTCAGATGAATTACCCTTTTGAACTTTCATAACTTTCAAATGGTTTTAGAAGTATAAGGGTCTGACAGAAACTTGATATTTTAATGTAATTTTGAAATTTATTCTGAATGACAGTAAAATTGGAATTAAATTTCAAATCACAATTTGGATATATTTGTTTTACTTCTGTCATCAATTTTTAATGAGTTAAATTCCAACTTAGATTTTAATTCCAAATGTTGCTAAAAGTTATCAAATACATATTATTAACCTTTATATTTCTCCAGGTTCTTCCAATCAGGGCATTACCACAACTAGAAAGCCTCGAAAAACAACTGGAAAAATCCGAAGGTGATGAAAAATTCGAAGTACTTCTTAATCTATCCAAACAATACTGGTTTATCGATCCTGCAAAAAGTATTGATTATGCAAAAGAAGCATATGCATACGGTGAAACGGTCAACAACGATATTAAAAAAGTAAGGGCTTTAAACCGCATCGGAAACGGTTTTTATTTTCTTGAAGAATATCGTATTGCCCTGGATTATTACAATAAATCACTCGATTTAAGTGAAAATACCGACTATCTAACAGGGATAGCGACAGCCAGCAATAACATCGGATTGATATACAATGTACTGGGCGATTATGATAAAGCACTTGAATATTATTACAAATCCCTTGAAATAGAGCAAAAATCCGATGACCGACAGGGAATCGCAAATACTTCGGTTAATCTTGGAAATATTTATTATTATTTGGGCAATTATCAAAAAGCCAGAAACTTCTATAATAAAGCCCTGAACATATACCAGCAAATAGAAGATAAAAAAGGGATGTTCGATTCATACAACAATTTGGGAAGCACATTGTCAGAAGTTAAAAAGCTTGACAGCGCTGAATATTTTTATCAGAAAGCCTTAAAACTGAGCTACGAATTAAATGATCCCGACCTGAAAACCTCTGCCCTGAACAATCTTGGAACCGTTTTTTTTAATTCAAAGGATTATGAAAGTGCCCTCCAATACTACAATGAATCCTTAACACTTGCAAGATCAATTGATGACCAATGGTCCGAAGCCAATACTTTAAGAAACATAGGTGGGGTTTACATGCAGTTAAATAAACAAAAAGCTGCTTTCGACAACCTGTCAAAAGCAATGGATATTGCACAAAAAATTGCTGCAACCAGGTTAGTGATGGATTTGTATAATGACCTGTCAGAATATTATAAATCCATTAAGAACTATAAAAAAGCACTTGAATGCGAAGAGATATATTCAAGGTTGAACGATTCGATATTCAGTGAAGAAACCAGCCGGAAAATAACCAACCTGGAAGCCAAATACATTTTCAAATCGAAAGACCAGCAATTGGAATTGGTGACCAAAGAAAACGAAGTCAAAAACCTGAGGATCAAGACGCAACAATATATCATTTACGTTGTTGCCAGTATTGGTTTAATGATCCTTACCCTGGTATTTATTTTTTACTACAGATCGCACATCAATAAAAAAGCAAGGGTACTGCTGGAGGATAAAAACGTGCGGATAACAGAACAAAAAATTTTACTTGAAAAGTCAATTGATGAACTGAAGGATAGCGAAGCAAAATACAAATCGCTTGTGGATAGTATCCAAGATGGATTGTTTATTCTTCAGCAGGAGAAAATAATATATGCCAATGAAGCAATGTGCAAAATCCTGGGATACAACAATCATTCGGAATTGTACGAACTCTCTCCCCGGCAATTGATCGCCAGGGAAGATTATCAGCAAATTACTTCCAACTATAATAAAAGGATTACAGGAGGGAGTGTCCCCTCCTCTTACGAGTTTAAGATGATCCATAAATCGGGGAAGGAAATTGATATCAATTTATGCGCTGAACTGACCCGTTTTCATGGTAAACCCGCCATTATTGGCACCATTAAGGACATTACCCGGCAGAAACAATACGAACACCAGTTGATTCAGGAAAAGGTGAAAGCAGAGCAGGCTACCGAGTCGAAATCGATGTTCCTGGCCGGTATGAGCCATGAGATCAGGAACCATATGAACAGCATCATTGGAATCACCGAAGTATTGAGTGAATCGGATTTAAACGAGGAACAATTAGAATATATCAATGTAATCAGAACTTCGGGGAACAATTTACTGAATATTATCAACGAAATCCTCGATTTCTCAAAAATTGAAGCCCGCCAGGTAATTCTGGAATCAGAGGAATTCAACTTCCACGAAGCCATCGGGCGGGTGATTTCGTTGCACGAACCGCTGGCCAAAAAAGCCGGTCTCTATCTCAAATCCACTACCGATCAAAAAATTCCTGCAAAACTCGTTGGTGATCAAACCAGGCTTTCCCAGGTATTGATCAACCTGATCAGCAATGCTTTGAAATTTACAACAAAGGGCGGTATTGAAGTAGTTTCCGAACTTCTTACAGTAAATGAAAGCCAAGGCGATTATGAAATCAGGATTCAGGTTCGTGATTCAGGAATTGGAATTAACGAGGAAAGCCGCGATAAACTCTTCAAAGCATTTTCACAAACACACAGTGCGGTTCTGATGGAAAAAGGTGGTTCAGGCTTGGGATTGGCTATTTGTAAACAGTTGGTTGAATTAATGGGGGGTGAAATAGGTGTTGAATCAGAGGTGGAAAAAGGTTCCACTTTTTGGTTTACCCTCCAGTTGTCGAAACATAAGAAAAAGGAGAAGGTATTGAAATCAAAACCGCTCCAAAAACAACCTGTAAATAATAAAAATATCAACATCCTTTTGGTTGAGGACAATATGTTAAATCAACAACTGACTACCAATATTTTGTTGAAGGAGGGTTACAACGTTCAGGTAGCCGATAATGGACAGGAAGGATTCGATTTATATAAAAAATTCGATTTCGATGTTGTGCTCATGGATATTCAAATGCCCGTTATGGATGGTATTAGAGCAACCCGTCTGATTCGTCAGTTCGAAGCCTCCCGTCGGGGGAAAAAAGCTACAATCATTGCTGTAACCGCCCATGCTAAAGAAGGTGAAGAACAACGGCTTTTCGAAGCAGGAATGGATCTTTACCTGAATAAACCTTTCAAACCGTCCAACTTGCTTGCCCTTATTGACAATCTATCCTGAGTCGCATGATCTGCATTTAATTTTACTAATTTTAACAGCTTGAAATCTTTGATACTTATTAATTTATTATGACTTCCAAACAAGATAAACTGAAGGCCTTCGAACAGCTTCTCGACATCATGGACGACTTGAGGGCACAATGCCCATGGGACAAACAGCAAACATTTGAAAGCCTTCGCCATTTGACCATTGAAGAAACTTACGAATTGTCGGAATCCGTTCTGGAGAAAAACATTGACGGGATCAAAAAAGAACTGGGTGATCTGATGCTACACCTGGTTTTTTACGCTAAGATTGGTTCTGAGACCAATGCCTTCGATATTGGCGACGTACTGGAATACATCAACGAAAAGCTGGTTTTCCGGCATCCGCATATTTACGCTGATGTAGAAGCCAACGATGCCAAAACCGTAAAGGACAACTGGGAAAAACTGAAACTGAAGGAAGGAAGGAAGTCGGTTTTATCCGGAGTGCCCGTTTCACTGCCACCCCTGGTTAAAGCCTATAGGATCCAGGAAAAAGTGAAAGGTGTCGGATTCGACTGGGAAAAACCGGAGCAGGTTTGGGAAAAGGTTTTGGAAGAATTGGACGAACTGAAAGATGAAGTTGAAATTTCAGGTAACAAGGATAAAATGGAACATGAATTGGGCGACCTGCTGTTTGCCCTCGTTAATTACGCCCGCTTTATCGATGTGAACCCGGAGGATGCCCTGGAACGGACCAATAAAAAATTCATCAAGCGGTTTCAGCACCTCGAAAGCAAAGCCGTTGAAATGGGTCGGTCGCTTAAAGATATGACACTTGATGAAATGGATGTGTTTTGGGAAGAGGCTAAAAGGATGGAATAAAAACAGTTCGATGTTCAAAGTTCGAAGTTCGAAGTTAAGCCAGTTGATTACAAAAGTAAAACATAAATCTTACCTTATTTCATTCGTAACCATTACTGTTTTCCTTATTGTTGGAAAATTATTAGCACAGCAGGATACGGCGGTTGAAAGAATCGATTTTAATAAAAGATATATCGTTTC
The DNA here is from genome assembly GCA_016933115.1 of Bacteroidales bacterium. Classification (GTDB taxonomy): domain Bacteria; phylum Bacteroidota; class Bacteroidia; order Bacteroidales; family JAADJA01; genus JAADJA01. Next base: position 24,395 of record JAFGBL010000299.1, read on the forward strand.
TTATTGGACGGATACCAAAGAGATCGTAAAAACCCCACTTCACTGGAAAGGCAGGCAATGGTCGGCATTTGCAGGATTGGCAGGTGCCTGGACGGTAACCTATGTTTATGATGAAGAAATTTATAACTTTTTTCAGAAAAACAGGACCCAAAAGACAGATAATATCAGCAAATATTTTATCGAACCATGGGGAAGCGGCTTGTATTCGATCCCTTTGTTGGCCGGTATTTACCTTTCCGGGATAAAAAACGAACATCACCGCAATGTGGCCCTCACCGGTTTGAAGGCATATTTACTAAGCGGTGGAGCGGCATTTGTGATCAAATACATTTCTCACCGTCACAGGCCAAATGACAATATTCCACCCAATGCCTACCTGTGGGAAGGGCCTTTACCATTTACAACCGATTATACCTCATTTCCTTCGGGCCATACAACAACGGCGTTTGCCATAGCTACAGTACTTGCTATCGGTTACAGGGATAAAACCTGGATTGGAGTGACATCTTATACTGTTGCAGCACTGGTGGGCCTTTCCCGGATCAATGACGGAAAACACTGGGCTACCGACGTGGTTGCAGGAGCTGCTTTAGGAACTTTTATCGGTTGTGTACTAGCCAAAACAAATTTCGATCGTAACGGAAAACTAGCCATTGGCCCTACTACAGTCATGGGAGAGTATGGAATTGGGATTGCCTATAAAATTTATTAGAGAACTTTTTCTATCGACCCCCACAACCGGTCAGCCGTGATTTGCCAGGAGAATAGTTTTTTTCTTTCATTCCCTTTTTCTATCAACAATTTCCTGAGGTTTTCATCCGAAGAAATTTTCACCATCGCATCGGTAATGGATCGAATTGAAAATGGATCGACCAACAAAGCTGCATCACCTGCCACCTCAGGCATGGAAGTTACCTCTGAAGTGATCACCGGCGTGCCGGCATAAAAAGCCTCTACAATGGGAATACCAAAACCCTCAAAATAGGAAACATAAGTCAGGGCCAGCGCCGAGGCAACCACTTTTTGCAATTGCTCAAATTCGATACGGCCGGAAAAAACAACTTCATTTTTATACTTCATTTGCTCATATGCATTCCTTATTTCCGGGGTCCACCACATTTTCTCCCCCACGATCAACAATTTGATATTCGTTGATTTTCGGCTCTTGAACAGGTCAAAAGCCTTGAACAAATTCACCAGGTTTTTCCTGGGATGTAGCGCTCCAACAAATAAAAAATAGGGACAATTTTGTGTATATTTTTTCCAAACCTGCTTTTTTGTGTCTTCCATAACCGGTTTAAAACCCTCATTGGCACCATTGTAAACCACATCGATCTTGTGGGGTGTAACTGTGTAAAGTTCCGAAATATCCTTTTTTGAATATTCCGAAACGGTGGCTATCCGGGCTGCTTTTCGGGCATAACGGGGGAAATAATGCCTGTAATGTTTCCGAACCATCCAGGGTAAATCTTGAGGATAATGTTCGAAATTGAGGTCATGCATAACAACCAGCGATTTCACTTTCGCTGAAAGTGACAAATAACCGTCGGTAGAAAGGAACAGGTCGGGTTTGATCCTTTTGAACAGTCTGGGGATGGATTGCTCGAACCATAAATAGAATAAAATGGGGTGCCGGGCCTGGGGAGGTATTACGATCGGTGTGATGTTATCCGAAAAAATAAATGATTCATCGTACTTGCGGTCGAATATAAAAAAGAACTCATGTTCAGGGTGCTGCTGCGTGATACGTTTGAGGGATTCATAGGTAAACCAACCGATGCCTTCGAGCCGGTTTTTCAGGAGTAGGCGGGTGTTAACGGCTATTTTCATATTTTTAAATTAGAAGTCAGAAGGTTAGAAGACAGAAGGCATCCTTCACAAATTTTCTAATAAAACAGATAAAACAACATTTTATTCGTGATACTCATTGATTTTCGTATGGCAATAGAATAGGATTCAAGCATTTTACTTACTTCTTCCAGGTTATTCATCATATCATTATTTTCTCCAAATTTCAGATCCCTGGACAAAATCAAATAGTAACGGCACTCCTCTAGCGAACTTTGGGCGAAATTATAGAATCTCAACTTATCCTTTTTACCTTTTCTTTTATATCCCTCAGCAATATTGGCGGCAATTGAAACTGCAGCCCGTCTTAATTGTGAGGTCAATCCATATAATTCTTCAGACGGGAAAAATGCTGAATACTTATTAACATCCAAAACAAACTGATGAGCCTTTTTCCAGACGGTAAGTTCGGTAAAACTTCTTGTTTCCATAATTATATTTTTTGGTTAACAATTGAATTCTTAAATTCTGTTTCTGTCTTCTCCCCTTCTGTCTTCTCCTGTCTTCTCCCCTTCTGTCTTCTTAAAAATCCTCCCGTTTTCTCCAATCTTCTTTTTTACCAAATTCTCTTTCCCTCTTCCTATATCTCCAAATAAACTAACTTTGCCACAAATATCAGAATATTTAATGAAGTCGGTACTAAAAAAAATCCTGCAAACACTTCTCGGATTCGACAACTACCTGTTTATTTTTTCACTCTACATCATTTACACCCTCCGGTGGAACAAAAAAGAAGGCGATTTTTTGCATTTTTTAAAAATCATCCCCGGGGATAAGGCTGTCCTCGATATCGGCGCCAATATAGGTATCATGACGGTTCACCTGGCGAGGAATTTCAGAAAATCGACCGTTTATGCCTTTGAACCCATGCCCGACAACCTGAAGGCATTGCAACGGATCGTCCGTTTTTTTCATCTGAAGAATGTGAAGATACTGAATCATGCCCTGGGTAGTGAAAACGGCACCATCGAAATGGTGATGCCGGTGGTGAAATCGGTGAAAATGCAAGGCTTGAGCCATGTGGTGGATGAAAGTATTGATTCATTCAACGAAGGGGAAAAGTTTACCGTAAATATTTTCAGGTTGGACGATGTGAAGGAAATCCATCAGGAAGGCATGCAGATCGGTGCCATTAAAATGGACGTTGAAAATTTCGAATACCAGGTGCTGGAGGGTGGAAAAGCTATGATTGAAAAACACCGGCCAATCATTTACACGGAACTTTGGGACAACCGAAACCGGAAAGACTGCTTTGAATTTGCAAACAAACTGGGATATGGGATTAAAGTGTTGGAAAACGATCAATTAAAGCCGTTTAATCCGTCAAGACATAAAACCCAGAATTTTTTCCTACTCCCCGAAAAAAGCCGACAATAAACCAATATGCAAAAAAAATTCCTCACCAACCTCGGACTGTTGCTGTTCCTTAACCTGCTGGTAAAACCCTTCTGGGTACTGGGCATCGACCGTTCGGTGCAAAATGCAGTGGGTGCGGAAGATTTCGGGTTTTATTTTTCCATTCTGAACTTCACTTTCCTGTTTTACATTTTGCTTGACCTGGGCATAACTAATTTCAACAACCGCAATATCGCACAGCACAGCCAGTTGCTGAACAAACATTTCAGCAGCATCCTGGTGTTGAAAATCCTGCTGGTTTTCTTGTTTGTAATTGTCACCTTCATAGTTGGGTTTATCATCGGTTACGATTCGAGGCAATTCAAAATGTTATCATGGATCACGCTGAACCAGATACTGCTTTCCTTTATCCTTTACCTGAGATCCAATATTTCAGGGCTTTTGCTGTTCAGAACCGACAGCTTCTTATCAGTACTCGACAGGTTGCTGATGATCATTTTCTGCAGCATTCTGCTTTGGGGAAACGTTACATCAACTCCGTTTGAAATAGAATGGTTTGTTTACGCTCAGACCGCTGCCTATGGACTAACTGCAATAACCGCATTTATCATCGTGATCATCAAGGCATCCTTCAAAAAACTGAGTTGGAACCGCGCCTTTTTAATTATGATCCTGAAAAAAAGTTTCCCTTTCGCTCTCCTGGCTTTACTGATGGCACAATACAACAGGATCGATACGGTTTTTCTGGAAAGGTTACTTCCGGAAAATACAGGCTATGAACAGGCTGGTATTTATGCACAGGCTTTTCGATTGATGGATGCTGCCAATATGATTGCTTTCCTTACGGCTGCTTTACTTTTGCCTATTTTTTCCAGAATGATCAAACTGAACCAATCGATTGAAAAAATCGCAAAGCTATCGTTTTCCCTTTTGTTTACCATCAGTACGATTGTTGCCATTGGAAGCTATAACTACAGCACCGATTTTATGACCTGGCTATATCCGCAACATGACTACGAAACGGTATTTGACTATACCTTGCGAATGGGCCAATCGGCCGCTGCTTTTAGCCTGTTGATGTTCGGATTTATTGCCATATCTACCTCTTATGTGTTCGGAACATTGCTTACGGCAAATGGCAGCCTGAAAATTATGAACCTGATTGCAGGATGCGGTGTGTTGATAAGCATAGGTTTAAATGTTGCCCTGGTTCCTCGCTTAATGGCCATTGGATCGGCTTATGCCAGCCTGAGTGCACAATTTGCCACCGTCGTTGCACAGGTGATAGCTGCACAATATATTTTCAAATTCAAGGTAAATACTCGGTTATTGCTATCGTTGGTAATTTTTGTCGCGGGAGTGGTTTTGATCGTTTACCTGGGTAAATTGCTGCCTTACGACTGGAAAATGAATATTTTGATCAGTGTGGCTGTGGCTTTCATCCTGGCCATTGCTCTCAGGCTTATCCATTTAAGGGAGTTCATACGGATCATCAGGGAAGAAAAAGCATAAAAAAAGCCCCTTTTTACCAGGGCTACTCATTTTTTCAATTAATTTTTTACATTTCCTCCATTAATGATTCCGAGATTTCGAGGTTATGAAATACTTGTTGCACGTCATCGTCATCCTCAAAAATTTCGATCACCTTTAAAATTTTACGGGCATTTTCATCTTCCAGCTTAACGGTATCCTTTGGGATTCGTTGCAGTTCGGCGCTCTCCGGCTCGATCTCCAACACTTCGAGTTTTTTCAGCATCTTCCCGAAATCTTCCATTGCCGTAGTAATAGAGAAAAATCCCTCTTCCAGTTCAATATCTTCGGCACCTGCATCGATCATTTCCAGCTCAAATTCCTCCTGATTCAAACCTTCTGCAGGTATTGTAAAAATTCCCTTGCGGTCAAACATGAAACTCAGAGAACCGTTAGTCCCAAGATTTCCACCATATTTATTAAAAATTGCCCTGATATTACTGACAGTCCGTTGCTGGTTATCGGTGGTGCATTCCACATAAACCGCCACGCCATGCGAAAGGTATCCTTCATAGGTTAATTCCAGATAATCGGCGCTATCCTTATCTTTACCCTTATTGATCGCCCTTTCGATGTTGTCCTTTGGCATGCTGATCCCCTTGGCATTGGCAATGGCGAGCCGAAGTTTGGGATTTCCCTCAGGGTCGGAGCCTCCTTCCTTAACAGCAATTTGAATATCCTTTACCACCTTGGAAAACATTTTGGAACGCTTGGCATCGGCAGCACCCTTTTTCCGCTTGATCGTTGACCATTTACTATGTCCTGACATAAAAGTTATGTTTTGAATTTGAAATTAATACAGGGAAAATTAATTAAAATTTCCGGTAAAATTATAAAAAAGTAGATGATACAAATAAGGGTTGGAAATAAAAAAAGATTTGGGTTTTCGGAAAATGACTCAAAAAAAAATGGGGAATAAAGACGAAACAACCATTTGATCGATCTTTATTCCCCTAAAACCTCATTATCAGAAATTAGCCAGGGTAATTCCGGCTTCCCATGGATAGAGTTCCGGGCCTTTGTCTTTTTTGAACATTTGGTTTACCGAATAATTGGCAAATAAGTTTATAAATCCCCAACCAATCCGAATAGTACCATCAAATTTAAACGGCTGCATGTGGAAATCGTCGAAATCCTTGGTTTTGCTATAATCGGGTGATGTCGCCATATAAACCGTTTCATACTTATTGGTTTCAGGGTTGTATTGGGTTACTTCAAACTCCTTGTTTCTTTCATCATAGTATTTTTTCGTATGTGAAGATAACCTTACATTGGCAACCATTCCAATCCCAATATGAAAGCTGTTTTTCTTATGGTGGCTGTTGGTCTGGAATTCGAAAATCAGCGGAATATTTCCATAAAAAGCGTTGAGTTTGCTTTTTCTGATCGCAATATTCTGATCCAGGTAACCGATCAGATAAGATGAATCGGGTTCGAGCCGGGTGTTCCTGTCGAAGCGGTAATTGTTCCAGCTCAGACCCAATCCGGTCACCATACCCCATTTTTGGTTTTTGGAAAAAGCCACATTTTGTTCAAAAAAGTTTATATGAGCAGAAATGGATTTTGTCATCCTCAAATCAAGATATTCATCTTCGGGAGGAAAACTCATGTTGAACTCGGGATTTACAAATCCGTTCATTCCCAGGTCAAAGCCTGCCCAATGCCCGTTGAATTTATGCCGGGTCGATTTGCTGAACCTCACGTTCCCTTCGTCATCAATATGCAATTCACGGTTACCGACCCTAACGGTCACTGAATCGTCACCTTCATAAACCTCAACATTGATATTTCCCACCTTCACTTTCACCGAATCGTTATAATTCCGGGAGTAAGCAGAATAATTGTTATCTCCTGACCGGTCCTTTCCGGTTGTGATCATTGTTTTCGGATTTCCTACATAGGAAACCTCGGCAGCACCTTTTTTATAGCCGTTCAGTTCTTCGGTAGCATTCAACGATACATCCGATGCCCCACTCACCGAGTATCTGGTTTTCGATGTAACCATTCCCCCGGCATCCAGGCTTCCTGCTCCACTGGTATCCAAAACATGCGTATTGGCTGACCCTGTTAAGATAACATCTGCAGCACCTGAAATATCGGATTCGAGGTATTGAACCTCCAAATTGAGTTCAGCGCTGGTAGCACCGCTTGCAATAATTTTAAAATTATCTGCCTGCAGGGTTGATTTACCTTTAATATCGGTTGCCCCTGAAGCTTTCAGGAAATCAAGGCCGGGAACTTTAATGTAAGCATTTAGCTTGGTCGGATCCTTCATCAAATTTGTTTTAATGACCAAAACCTCATCTTTCACTTGGGTCGAAACATTGTCGAGCAGGTTTTCATCGGTTTCAATTTTTACCGATTGGGATTCACCCATTTCAATATATACGGTAATGGATCCTCCCGCATCTATGCCATGAAAAGCGGGTAATTCCCTCTCTTCGGTTACTACATTTTTGTTGCCAATTTCCTGCGCCTGCACGGTCGAAAAATAAAGTGCCAAAACCGGCAGCATTAAAATGAATGTTGATTTGTTCAGTTTCATGGTAAAATTGTTTTTTAGTTATACAATCTGAATGTTTACCGGTGTGACGGATGACTTTACCGGATTGTTACAGGAAATTTATTCAGAGGAAGGATTTTTTACCTTATGCGAATAATTGATATTGTCGCCTTTCAAATTATAAGCGATCACCTTTCCGTTTTTATCCATTTCTTTCTCAACCTCAACATCCCGGTCAGCGAGGAAATTGTATCCTTCGACAGTAACTTCAAGAAAAGATTTTTTTCCCTGATCGCGTTCAGGTAAAATTTTTCCTGCAAAACCGGAAATGAACCTTCCAAAAAATGAACCTTCCTGTTCAACAGGTTCAGTTGCAAAGGCAATGGCTTCGTTAGTCAGACTTTTGGTCGAAATATAAAAACCGGAGATTTCCTGAGTATTTTCCAATGATTTGATGTTTTTGGCAACCAGCATTTCAGGAGCCTCAACCCTTTTCATTTCTTCTTTTCCCGTTTCCAATAAAGCAATTGCAAATTGGTTAGCTGTTGAAGACTCAGTTTTTGCTTTTCGATATGAAATTTCATTTGCAAAACCGTCAAAACCATGACGATTCATTTTTTGAATTTCGAACCGGTATGAACCTGATGCAATCCTGTTTTGATCTGTCCGGTTGAAAGTGAAAAATAATCCCAAAAACAATAGAATCGATGCCGCAGCAGATAAGGTAAAAATGATCGGTTTACGGTAACTTACCCAGATTCCTTTCTTTTTCAGGGACTCTTTATCCTGAAATTGTATTTCCAGGGGAATGAGAAATGTATGTTTCAACAAATTGTACTCCAATTTGACGGCTGGATTTTTTGCCAAAAATTCATTCAATTCCTCATTCTGTTCACTTGATAGATCCCCTTCCAGCCTGGCCACCATCATTTCCTCGTAATTTTCAACGGAAATATTTTCTGTTCTTTTCAGATACTTTTTCAGTAAAACTTTTTTACCTTCAAACCTAACCGCCTCTTCCGGTTCCAGTCGGATATTATCAAACGATTCCAGTTCCGATTTCAAGTCAGGGTTTTGCTCCAGAAAAACCATCAGCTCGGCCACCAACTCCGGCGGCAGGTTTTTTTCCAGGTAATCCAGGAAATAAGCTTCATAGTTTTCTCTGTTGATCTTCATTTTTTCTGTCTTATTTAAATGACTACATCCATGCTCACCAGGTAATTTTTCATTGCGATTCGTGCCCTGTAAATATAAACTTTCACCTGCGATTCATTCAGGTTCATGATTTCCCCGATTTCGTTGTAAGAGTAACCTTCATAATCCCTAAGTAAAACCACTGATCGTTGAACGTCTGGAAGCTTGGCCAGTGCTTCGTCCAACACCTCCTTTAAATCGGAATAACTTGTTTCATAACTCTTTTCCGCTTGGTAAAAATCCCGGTAACTTTCCTTGTTCTTTTGTTTGCGAATAAAATCAATCATGGTATGATACGCGGCCGTAAACAAATACGATTTTGCCTTTTCAGAAGTGATGTCGCGCGCCTTCTCCCACATCTTGGTAAACGCTTCCTGAACGATGTCGCGGGCATTTTCCTCATCTTTCAAATTTTTGAGGATAAACCGGTAAACACCGTCAGCATGGTCTTCCACACATTGATTGTATTCGCGAACTGTCATTTGTCTTTCCGATTCTGCCGACTTTACAACTACGACGGCTGACTATCTTATATGTTACAACTCAATTTTCAATGTCATTCAAATCACTCAACCAAAATATTCTTCCAACCAATCAAAGCCCTTTGTGCATTGCTCTGAGCCCTCTGTTCTCTTTCCTCACCCTTGCCATCACTGTTGGGTTTTCATTTCACAAATTTAGCTATAATCAAAGAACAAACATCTATTTCGGTTATCTTTGCCCATTCACGTTGAAAGCCTTTTTTATTTATGATAACTGTTGAGAAATTTGTTTTTAATCCTTTCCAGGAGAACACCTACCTCCTTTCTGACGAAACCGGCGAATGTGTAATCATCGATCCGGGATGTTATGATAAAAAAGAAAAAGATTACCTGCAGGACTTTATCCAAACCC
>JAFGBL010000300.1 GCA_016933115.1 Bacteroidales bacterium
GATACTGGATGTTTTCCTGGAATTGCCTTTTCATCCGTCCGTGGGGCAATATGTGAAAGGGATGGGATTTCGTGGTGATGAAATACCGATTTCACATAAAACCAGATGGGAGGGCCCCCATGACAGTTTCTGGATCGGCAACCATAAAGGCGGCCTGCACTGTGAACTCCGGGGATCCGATTATCATGGACCAATGCTTAATCTGTTTCATACGGATTATCCGGATAGCTGGTACAACCATAATGAAGGACATTTCAGTTTGAAGAAGTCGGGTGACGAAATTCATGCATCCGTTCATTCCGGGAAGAGAACGTTAAAGGCAGATGAGGAAATAGCTTTTGAATTTTCCTTATTGCCCACACCTGTTAAAAAAAGGAACACCTATGATCATTTTACCAATCGATACTATCATAATGCGCGTAATCCCTGGCCTACCGAGGAAGCGCTCGATGCCGGTGTAAAGATCATTAATGTTCATCATGGGAATACCATCAATCCATACATTAATTATCCGTTTATAGCCACGAGAGAGATGAAGGAATTTATTGACCACTGGCACAACGAGGGATTAAAAGTTAAGATCTATTATACCGTTCGGGAGATCACAAATCATACAACCGAAATATGGGCATTACGAAGCCTGGGGGATGAAATACTGAGGGGTAGCGAGGGGAGTGAATTGCCATGGTACCGCGGAGGGGGATATCCCTGGCTGGTGGAGCATTTTGTGAATGATTATACCAGGGCCTGGTATCATCCGTTTGGTGATGGTTTTGTCGATGCGGCGATATTGACGGCTCCCGGAGATTCCCGATGGTACAATTACTATGTTGAAGGCCTGAGCTGGCTGGCCAAAAATATCGGAATAGATGGTTTATACCTCGATGATGTTACCTATGACAGGAGGATCCTTAAGCGGATGCGCAAGGTGATGGTGCAGGAAAATTCAGGATGTATTATTGATCTGCACTCCTGTGACCCGTTTTCCATAGGACCGGCGAACCAGTATGCCGAGTTTTTCCCGTATGTTGATAAACTCTGGTTTGGGGAAGGCTTCAAATACAACGAAATGTCTCCGGATAACTGGTTTGTTGAGGTATCCGGTATCCCATTCGGCCTGATGGGAGATATGTTGCAGGATGGAGGGAATCGATGGCTGGGAATGGTGTATGGCATGTCGGTACGAATGCCCTGGTATACCAATGGTGTTTACAGTGATCCCCGCCAGGTATGGAAGGTGTGGGATGATTTTGGGATTGCCGATTCTGAGATGGTTGGATACTGGGAGGATCATTGCCCGGTTCGCACCTCCAGCCCTGATGTGCTGGCAACAGTATACCGGAAAAATGACCGGGCTTTAATTGCGCTGGGTAACTGGTCTGATGAGGATCTGGACGTAAAACTGATTATTGACTGGCCAGCCCTGGGATTGGATAGGAACAAATCCATGCTATTTGCCCCGGAAATAAAGGATTTTCAACCGGAGCGCACTTTTGGAATCGATGAAAGTATTCCGGTAAAGTCCAAGCAGGGCTGGCTGCTATACGTTGAAGAATAGAAGTTAATATAGATACTAATCAATAAGAATTCGCTTTTTCTCCCAATAAGTGAAACTGAAAGGTAATGAGTGTATCGATACTGAAACAAAATACTATAATAACAATGCTATTTTTCATTCGGAAATTTATGTATTCAGATATTGATTTTTGGAAATAAACAACTGATCTTCAGGTAATTGAACAGGAAATCACATGGTTATATAAAAGCAATGCTGCGTTTATACAGACGTTATGTGGCATTTGAAAATTCACCCTCCCTAATATAAGTTTCGTTTTAATGAAACTTTTTATACCTTTGCTTCGTCTAACAATAATAAGGAATGGAAAAACTTTTTGAGATTGTTTTCTTGGACGAAGCATTTGAATTCCTAAAAAGTTTAGAGCGAAAGCATTACGAAAAAATACTTTACAACATCAGAAAAGCTCAAAATGAACACGATCCAAAACTCTTCAAAAAACTGACTGACGAGGTTTGGGAATTTCGGACTTTGTACCAAGGATTGCAGTACAGGCTTCTTGCCTTTTGGGACAAAACTTCCGACACGGAAACTTTAGTGATTTCCACACACGGGTTCATAAAAAAACGAAGCAAAGTCCCCGACAAGGAAATTGAAAAAGCAGGACAAAGCCAAAAAAAATATTTTGAGGATAAACTTAAAAACAAATGGAGATGAAAACACACACATTAGATGAAGTGCAAGACAGTTTGATAGGCAAGGTTGGTACACCCGAGCGAGACCTTTTTGAATATGAACTTCAAATGGACTTGATAGGGAAAGCCATTAAACAAACCCGGAAGGAACGGAATTTGACCCAGGAGCAACTTGGGAAATTAATCGGAGTTCAAAAAGCGCAAATTTCACGACTTGAAAACAATGCAAGTAATGTAACAATGGACACTTTACTGAAAGTATTCACAGCATTGAAAGCAAAAGTGAAATTACAGGTTGAACTTTCCAATTTAAACCTAAGCGTTGGACAATAAAAACGCCACATAACAGCACCTAAGAAAACATGGGGCAGACAGTTGTTTACGAAAGGTTCGTACTTCGTGGCTACCTTTGTCGCAGGCGGACATGTAAATGCTCCGAAAAGCCCCACGTTTCTTAGCTGCAAGCCGTTGTGCAACATATTAGGAGACCAAAAATTACACGATTATGATAGAAACAAAACATCTGACTAAAAAATTTGGAGACTTTGTTGCAGTTGATGATTTAAATTTATCAATTGAAAAGGGAGAATTATTCTCTCTACTTGGATTAAATGGAGCCGGAAAGACTACTACTATTAA
>JAFGBL010000301.1 GCA_016933115.1 Bacteroidales bacterium
CGGAGAACCATTATTATTTGGTTGTTGACCGGACGGAGTTTATCCCGCTGTAAGCGGGGCTACACCCCGTGATTAAAATTCCAAAATTCAAATAACAAATTTCAACATTTCCGGAGAACCATTAATATCAGGTTGTTGACCGGACGGAGTTTATCCCGCTAAAAGCGGGGCTACACCCCGTGAATAAAATTCCAAAATACAAATAACAAATTCCAAATTTTCCGGAGAACCAATTATATTTGGTTGTTGACCGGACGGAGTTTATCCCGCTGAAAGCGGGGCTACACCCCGTGAATAAAATTCCAAAATACAAATAACAAATTCCAAATATCCACCTTCGCTAAAGCTTCGGTGGATGAGAGCGGAGAGGGGGGGATTCGAACCCCCGGTACCCTTCACAGGTACGACAGTTTAGCAAACTGTTGGTTTCAGCCACTCACCCACCTCTCCGGATGAATCAGTAAGAACAAAATATAGTGGAAAATATAAAATCACAAATTGATTATTCAACCACCTCCCTCAAAAGGGAGTGCAAAGTTATAAAATAATTTTATTTGCCAAATACTATCTGAATCTGATTAATTCATAAAATTTATAAATTATTCACCGAAGGCCGATCCAGCCTAAGCTGTATTGAGGGTTAACCCTCGAAAAAGTTTTCATTCTTTTTTGGGCTTTTAGCCGCAAACTGCGGCTAAAAATGAAAATTTATGAATTTTTCAGTTGAATATTTAATCAATGGACTTTCCAAAATTTTTAATTTTGTAATAAATTTATCACGATGAGTATCCGGCAAAATATTGAAAATCTAAAAAATGAGTTACCCGAAACCGTCAAATTGGTAGCAGTATCAAAAACGAAATCGGTAGAAGAAATTTTAGAGGCTTATGAAACCGGCCACAGAATTTTCGGTGAAAACAAAGCCCAGGAACTCATCAGCAAACAACCCGAACTTCCACAGGACATTCAATGGCATTTCATCGGCCATATGCAAACCAATAAGGTTAAGTACATTGCCCCCTTTGTCAGCCTGATTGAGAGTGTAGACAGCCTGAAACTATTGAATGAAATAAACAAACAAGCCAATAACATTGGCCGCGTGATCGATTGCCTGCTTCAATTCCATATTGCCGAAGAGGAAACAAAATTCGGTTTGGATTTTAACGAGGCAACAGGGTTATTAAATTCAGAGGAATTCCAGGCCATGAAAAATGTTAGGATTTGCGGAGTAATGGGAATGGCAACCTTTACGGAGGATACAGGCCAGGTCAGGAAGGAATTCTATTTACTGAAAGAAATTTTTAATCGGTTAAAGAATAAATATTTTATCGAACAGGAATCATTCAAGGAAATTTCCATGGGTATGTCGGGTGACTATAAAATCGCTGTTGAAGTAGGAAGCACCATTGTACGGATAGGCAGCCTGATATTCGGGGAACGCTGAATAATTTAAAACTCCTTTCGGATGATCATGACCGACCCTTTGTATGTTTTATCTTCATATTGCCCATCACAGATCAGGATATAAAAATAGACCCCATCCACAAGATCTCCACCATCCCAATCGTTCTGGTAGTTTTCGGTTTCAAAAACCTTTTTGCCCCAGCGGTTGAATACGATCAATTTGTTACTCAGGTAATACTCATTCAGGTCAATGGGATCCGTAGCAACATTTACCGATTTAAAGGTTCCCTCACCTCCCTCCTCTGATCCGGCATCTTCCCGGTAAACTTCAAAATAGTCGTTGGCCCCATCTCCATTTGGCGTTAAAGCAGAGGTAATTTTTAGCTTCACCGGCTCAACCCTTATCTGGATAGTATCCTCCCCCTCGCAACCGTAAAAAGTAGTGAATTTATAAACCACGTCGTAAGTATTTACGCTGGTATAGGTATGCTGGGGTGATTCGGCAATTGAAGTTACCTTATCATCAAAGTCCCAAAGCCATGAAGTTAGCTGAAAAGTATCTACACCCAGCGAATCATACAAAGGATTTTCGAAAGAAAAAGTAATAAATGGTTTCTCAATGAAAATCGTATCATCCGGTTCAGAATAAAGTTCAATATCGGGTAAAGGATAGGCTTCGATTTGATAAACCTTCCGGTTAAAACAGCCAATGGTATCGGTAACTGTTATGGTTAGGGAACCATCCACCAGGCCAAGGGCGTAGGAAGGGTTCCCGAATTCCGGGTCGCCCTGCGACCAGGTGTATTCGTAGGGAGGAAATCCACCCGATACGGAAACTTCCGCTTCTGCCCTATTCTCACCAGGGCATCCCATTTTGTATTGGATAAGCGTATCGAGAAAAACGATCGGCTCAACCTGAATCCTAATACTGTCCTGACAATAATTGTAGCTCGTATCGATATCTGAAATTGTCATGAGGTACAAGATGGTATCGCGAGGAAAAACAACCAATGTGTCGCTTGAGGCATTTGAAGGGAACCAGAAATATTCATAATCGCCGGTTGTTGCCCTAAGTACGATCGTATCTCCACAAGTAATGGTAGTATCATTGGTTTCAATGCCTGCATTTATTATGTTTACATACACAGAATCATTCTTGTCAATTGTATCCGCAGCTTTGACATTCAGGTAATAAAAACCGGAATTGTAAACATATGTATAATAAGTAGTATCGCCATTACTCCACAAATATTCATCAAAGCCTAATTGCCCCTCCAATTTGAGGCTATCCACACGGCAGGATCTAACAGTATCGGGGATTATCGGATTTTGAGCATTCAGACCTACCCAGCAAAATATACTTACAATAACTAAAAACAGTCTGTTCATGCAATGAATCAATTCAAAATGATCGTTTTAGCAATAAACCAATTAACGCACAAAGATGACTAAAATTTTAACAACCTTCCCGATTGTGAAAAAAATGTTTAAAATAAAACAGGCCAAAATTGCATAACATTTTTGTTAAGTATTTAATTTTCAAGACATAATGTCTTATACTCCAAAATGCAAATGCCAAAAATTCCTGAAATAGTCCGGTATTACCAGATGGCAAACCTTTGGTGATTTCCAAAATAAAAATATTTGAATATGAACTTCAACAATTTCACTATAAAATCGCAACAAGCCATTCAAAAGGCCCAGGAGATAGCGACCGGGCATAAGCATCAAGCCATTGAAAACGTACACATTTTAAAAGGGATCATGGGTGCCGACGAAAATGTGGTTCCATTCCTGTTGAAAAAACTGGAGGCCGACCCGGGCGTTATTCATCAGGCCATCGACCGGATCCTGCAATCGATGCCCAAAGTAGCGGGTGGGGAACAATATCTTTCACGTGAGGCCAATACTGCCCTTCAAAAAGCATCAGGTTATCTCAAAGAATTCAATGACCAGTTTGTTTCAATTGAACATATTTTTCTGGGTATTCTATCAGGTAGTGATACTGCAGCTCAATTATTGAAGGATAACGGAATCAATGAAAAGGACCTAAAAGCAGCCATAAAGCAACTTCGGCAAGGTTCTACCGTCAACAGCCAGTCAGGAGAGGATACATTTAATGCGCTGAACCGTTATGCCCGAAACCTCAATGAATTGGCCAGATCAGGGTTGCTGGACCCCGTGATCGGAAGGGAGGAAGAGATACGCAGAATTTTACAAATCCTTTCGAGGAGAACCAAAAACAATCCCATCCTCATCGGAGAGCCGGGCGTCGGGAAAACTGCCATTGCCGAAGGCCTTGCCCACCGGATCATCAATGGAGATGTGCCTGAAAATT
Organism: Bacteroidales bacterium; assembly: GCA_016933115.1. GTDB lineage: Bacteria > Bacteroidota > Bacteroidia > Bacteroidales > JAADJA01 > JAADJA01. The sequence goes on from JAFGBL010000301.1 coordinate 3,743, forward strand.
TGAAATCAAAGCAAATTTTTTCACTTGATATGGGAGCACTGATCGCAGGAGCCAAATACAAAGGCGAATTCGAAGAGCGCCTGAAAAGTGTTGTGAAGGAAGTAGTGGGATCAGAAGGAGAGGTCGTTCTTTTCATCGATGAGATTCACACACTTGTAGGTGCCGGTGCGGGTGAAGGTGCCATGGATGCAGCCAATATTTTGAAACCGGCGCTTGCAAGAGGCGAACTCAGGGCAATCGGAGCCACCACATTAAAAGAGTATCAGAAATATTTTGAAAAAGACAAAGCCCTGGAACGCCGGTTCCAGATCGTCCTGGTCAATGAGCCGGATACCTTATCGGCGATCTCGATTTTACGCGGATTAAAGGAAAAATATGAAACCCATCACCATGTCAGGATCAAAGATGAGGCGATCATTGCTGCCGTAGAGTTATCACAGCGTTATATTACGGATCGTTTCCTGCCCGACAAGGCAATCGACCTGATCGATGAAGCTGCCTCCAAGTTAAGACTGGAAATCAACTCGCTGCCGGAAGAACTCGAAATGCTCGAACGACGCATTAAACAGTTGGAAATCGAAAGGGAAGCCATCAAACGGGAGAAGGATAAAAACAAGCTTGATCACCTCAACAAGGAAATAGCTGAACTGAATGAAAAGCGCACACATCTTCGGGCTAAATGGCAATCGGAAAAAGAAATTGCAGAAAGTATCCAGCAACGGAAAAAGGACATTGAGAGCCTGAAATTTGAAGCTGACCAGGCGGAGAGGAATGGCGATTACGGGAAAGTAGCTGAAATCCGCTACGGAAAAATCAATGCGTTAAATGACGAGATTGAAACATTGAAGGGAAAACTGGCCGAAATCCAGGCTGACTCCCCGCTGATCAACGAGGAAATCGGATCGGAAGAAATTGCGGATATCGTTGCCAGATGGACAGGAATACCGGTAAGCAAGATGCTTCAAAGCGAGCGCGAAAAATTACTGGAACTTGAAGATGATCTTCATAAAAGGGTGATCGGGCAGGATGAGGCCATTGAGGCTGTGGCAGATGCCATCCGAAGAAGTCGCGCCGGCTTGCAGGATGAAAGGCGTCCCATCGGTTCTTTCATATTCCTTGGAACTACGGGTGTAGGTAAAACCGAACTGGCCAAAGCCCTTTCGAAATTCCTGTTTAATGATGAAAATGCCATGATCCGGATCGACATGTCGGAATACCAGGAAAGACATTCTGTTTCCAGATTGATTGGAGCGCCTCCGGGGTACGTGGGATATGACGAAAGCGGCCAGCTCACTGAGGCCGTTCGCCGGAAGCCCTATTCGGTTGTTTTGCTGGATGAGATCGAAAAAGCCCATCCCGACGTATTCAATATCCTGTTGCAGGTGCTCGACGATGGCCGGTTAACCGACAACAAAGGCAGGATTGTGGATTTTAAAAATACGATTGTGATCATGACCTCAAATATCGGATCGCACATTATTCAACAGAATTTGCAGGAAGTTAATCCTAAAAACCGCGAGGAGATTTTCGAAAAAACCAAAAATGAAGTTTTCCTGATGCTGAAATCGGTTATCCGGCCTGAATTCCTGAACAGGATCGATGAAATCATCATGTTCAAACCTCTGGATGAGGAGGAAATAAAGGATATCGTAAGGCTACAGATCAACATCCTGAAAAGAAAACTTGAGAAAAACCAGGTAAATATTTCTGTATCGGATGAGGCCATCGGATTTATTTCAACCATTGGTTTTGATCCGCAATATGGTGCCCGGCCGATCAAAAGGCTTATTCAAAAAAATATCATGAATGAATTGTCAAAATTGATCCTATCGGGTATTGTCAAAACCGATTCAACCGTTCATATAGATTTAGAAAACAACAAGTTAGTATTTAAAAATAAATAGTTGAAATATTTAATAATTATGGCTGAACCTTTGTAACTATTTGTATAAATGAAGGTATAAATTAGCATAGTTTAAAAATACTTTGTACTTTTAAAGTAGTTTATAATTAATAAGTTATACAATCTGTTAAAATTAAAATTATGATCCGGTTCAGTCACTTAATAAAACTTCTTGTCTTTCTCTTCTTCCTGGGATTGGGATTAGAATCTTTTGCTCAGTTCAGCGGTGGGGGTCGTGCAGGTTTGAATATTGCCAATTTGCGTGGCTCATCAGTCAAAAACAATAAAATGATAATTGGCTATAATGTGGGTGGATTTATAAATTACAGCCTGGAAGACCTGCTGACGGGTGATCTTGCAGAAATACTTTCCGTACAGTTGGAAGTTTCGGTCCAAACAAAAGGTACCAGTTCTGATTATCTGGTAGCAGCGGAAACAGTTGAAGAAAATGTTAAGCAGGATTTTACATATGTTCAATTCCCACTGCTTGCCAAATTTACATTTGGCGACCCTCGTGGAATCAGGTATTTTGGAGAAGCAGGCCCTTTTTTGGCTTCACTTTTCGGATTGACAATTGATGGAGAAAAAATGCGCGATAATGACAACAACCCTGATACAGACCGCAGGAAGTACAGGGAAGAATATTCCGGTTTTGATTACGGACTAACCTTCGGTGGAGGATTTCAGTTGCCTTTCGGTGGGAGGAAAAGCCCCTGGGAAGCCTACGGAAATGTACGTTATAGCCTGGGACTGGCCAATATCGGCCAATACAAGGAAAAAACACTGGATATTCCCGAAGAGCAGTTGAGCGATGTGAAAACCAGTACCATTAGTATAATGGGTGGAGTAATTTATAAATTCTGACTTTTTCATACATATAAAATAAAAGGCCGCTTTTTTAGTGGCCTTTTTTTATTTTTGCCTTATTCATTTTTTCACATGTTCAGATCAGTTGAGGAACTTAAGGAAACCGCCCGAAAAATCCGGATCAATATTATCCGTAGCCTTGCGGTATCGGGATCAGGCCATACCGGCGGATCATTGGGGCTCACAGATGTTTTTACTGCACTTTATTTTGGGATATTAAATCATGATCCAAAAAATGCGAAATGGGCTGAAAGAGACCGTTTGATTTTGTCAATTGGCCATGTGGCTCCAGTTCTTTATGCTACGCTGGCACAATCAGGATATTTCCCTGTCGAAGAATTACTTACCCTCAGAAAACTGGGAAGCAGGTTGCAAGGCCATCCGGGCAGGGAACACGGGCTTCCGGGCCTGGAGTTGTCAGCCGGGTCGCTCGGTCAGGGACTTTCAGTAGCAGTTGGAATGGCCCTGGCAGGCAAAATGGATCAAAAAAAGTGGCATGTTTATTCTGTTCATGGTGATGGTGAATTGCAGGAAGGGGCAATCTGGGAAGCAGCCATGAGCGCAGCCCACCACAAACTCGACAACCTTACGGCTATTGTTGACAGGAACGGGGTTCAGATCGACGGTAAAACTTCGGATGTGATGGAAATAGAACCTCTGACAAAGAAATGGAGCGCATTTGGCTGGGAGGTTTTTGAATGTGATGGTCATAGTTTTAAAGATATCGTTTCAACATTTAACCGGGCTAAGGCCACCATCGGTAGACCATCGGTTGTTATTGCACATACCATTATGGGAAAAGGAGTAAGGGAAATTGAAGGGGACTATCATTGGCACGGCAAAGCCCCATCGGAGGAACAGGCCACAAGATTTATAAAAGAAATTCAAGATCATTCATGAGCTATCAACTTCAAAACAGGGGGAATAAACCAACCAGGTTTGGATTTGGCGAGGGTGTGTTGGAAGCAGCTGAAATGAATCCAAAAGTTGTTGGAATCGGTGCCGACATTACAGGATCGGTAAGTATGAACTTTTTTGCCCAACAATTTCCTGAACGGTTTTTTTCAATGGGCATCGCAGAGCAAAATTGCATGGGTGTAGCTGCCGGACTTGCCCTTGAGGGAAAAACTCCTGTTTTTTCTACTTACGGTGTATTTGCTGCCCTTCGCACCACCGACCAGATCAGGATTTCGGTTTGCTACAACAATTTGCACGTGATCATTGGGGGAGCCCATGCCGGCATTTCCGTCGGGCCTGATGGAGCCACCCATCAGGCTTTGGAGGATATTGCCGTAATGCGGGTTTTACCAAATATGACCGTCGTTTCCCCTTGTGATGCCACCCAGACCAAATTGGCCGCCATCAAGGCCATAAATGAATTGAATGGGCCTGTTTATTTGAGATTTGGACGCGAAGCTGTTCCAGATTTTACCAGTGAAGGACAAAACTTCAATTTCGGAAAAGGGCAGTTGATGAAAGAAGGAAAAGACATTTCAATTATTGCCACCGGCCATATGGTTTGGGAAGCACTGCAAGCAGCTTATCAACTCGCGAAAGAAGGGATTGATGCCAGGGTGATCAACATCCACACCATCAAACCAATTGATGAGGAGATCATAATCTGGGCAGCAAAGGAAACCAAAGCCATTATTACCGCAGAGGAACACCAGGTCATGGGCGGGTTTGGCAGTGCGGTAGCTGAAGTGGTGGTAAAAAATTTTCCTGTTCCGATGGATTTTGTGGGTTTGAACGATTCGTTTGGAGAATCAGGTAAACCGGAGGAGTTGATGGAGAAGTATGGGTTAACTTCAAGAAATATGGTTAATAGGATTAAAAATATTTTATCATCAGCGTAAAATACCTCAGGTAATCTAATCCTGGTATAAACTTAATATAAAATTAACCTGGAGGATTTATCGATTATCTATCTTTGCATCAGAAAACAAAGACAAACGTCTTTGCGGAAATTAAAGCGGCAGTGGCCAAGAGAAGAGCAGACCGTCGCGAAAGAGGAAAACAAAAAGTTGACCTCAGAGTTGCTGGAGAATTCCGGCTTTTTTTATGCCTGTCATTTTCAATGCTTTATTTTACAAATCCATTTCTAATTAATAGTAATATTCCCTATGTCAAATGGCCAGCTATTAAGTTTTTAAATGCCTCACCCAGACCTGTGAGTAATCGAGTTTCTGATCACAATTAACCTCAAACCTGTGCCTTATGTAATTATCAAATTGTTGAATAAAACCAGATTGGTATATTTTGGCATAAACAGACCCTAAAACACGTACAATAATATCCGGTAAAAAAATTATCCGGTTTTTTGGATTTTAACCTCTAAGAAAGATTTGTCGGAGTAAATCTTTGTTTGTCACTTCTATTTTTTTACCCTGGATAGAAATGATGTTGTCATTTTTTAATTCGGTGAGCAAGCGAACAGCACTTTCGGTGGATATAGAGGCAAATTCTGCAATATCTTTTCTTGAAATATAGGAATAAACATCCTCTTTTTCAAAATCTTCGCCTGACAAATAAAGTAGTGTATTGGCTAAACGCCCGTGCATTTGCTTATTCCCAAGGCTTTTAATGATTTCAAATAATTGCTTTTCTTTTTCACAATACCAACGAATAACTTCCGAAGCAAAAGTACCATTGTCATTCAATAATTTTTTAAAGCTGTCCTTTTCGATTAAACATATTGTTGAATCCTTGATTGCAATGGCTGAATAGTTATAAATATTATCACCAAAAATAGCGGAAAGGCCAATGAATTCAGAAGTTTTTGCTAGTCTAACGTTAATATTCTTTCTTCGTTGATCCTCCAGATATATCTTTACAAGTCCATCAGCAATGTATAAAACATACGAGGCAAAAGCGCTTTGCTTACAAATATTTTCACCTTTCCTATAATGTATCTGAGTCTTATTCTGATTGATAAATTCAAGTTCGGATGTTATCAACTTTTGAAAACATCTTGAACTTCGTTTGCAATCCAAACAATTAGTCGATTCACTATTATCGATCATGCCGTCTTTAATCTTTTGATTTAAAAATATTCCATCTCCTTATCAATACAAACTTAGCATTTATATCAATATATCCATTGACCAATCTCACAATTTATATTAAGTGCAAAGTCCTTGCAATATACTTTGATGCAGAGTGGGTTATCTAATTTTACTTATTGGAAATAAAATTCAAATAAAAAGATTTCACTAAAATAGGAAACTGGTTCGGTGCCCATATAAAATGGTGGAAACTTATAAGACTAAAAATACAAATTCATCAATGAGAACAATTGCATTACCGGTTACAAAGGAAAATCTAAGACCGCATTTTGGCGACTGTAAGAAATTCGCAATTTATCGAACTAAAAAACTATCAATTATCGATCATTCAGAATTTTGTGTGCCCGAACCTTTGCCATGTAGTCTTCCCGAATGGCTCGCCGACCAAAACATAACAGATGTAATTGTAAATGAAATTGAGCATAAAGCCATTGAAATTTTCAACCGGCATAAGATTAATGTATTTGTAGGTGCTGAACTTAAAAATTCCAAAGAATTGGTTATGGACTATCTAAGCGGAGTCCTTAAAACAAATGGAAATTTTTGTAATGATTAAAATCTTAATTTACATGAAATGAAAAAGTACGATGTTATTATTATTGGAGCCGGTCCTTCAGGCATTGTGGTGGGAGTGACAGCCAAAACGCAAAATCCAGGGAAATCGATGTTAATGGTTGCTGAAGAAGCAAAAGGCCTTGTCCCGTGCGGCATTCCTTATGTTTTTCATAGCCTTGGTTCGGTCGATAAAAATGTAATGGGACCAAAACCTTTTATAGACCTGGGGGGCGAAGTTATTGTTGATCCCGTGACGGAGGCCGATATAAAAAATAAAGTGGTCAAGCTAAAATCGGGCGCCACCTATGAATTTGACAAATTGATATTTGCAACAGGTTCCATCCCGGTAATTCCTGATTTTATACCCGGTTATCATCTTGATGGCGTTGAATACATCAATAAAAGCTACAACTCAATTAAAGAACTGAAGAACAAAGCGGATAAGGCCAAAAATATTGTTATTGTGGGAGGTGGATTTATTGGAGCTGAAGTGGCAGAACAACTCGCCTCTGAAACAGGTAAAACAGTAACCATAATCGAAAGTGAACCCTATTGCTTCAATAAAGCATTTTCAAAAGAACTGGGAGAAATTGCCACTAAAAAACTCAGGGAAACAAACATTAACGTTCTTACCTCGACTTTGGCAAAAGAGATACTGGGAGAAAATGGAAAGGTAACCGGAGTTATGTTGAGCACCGGTGAAAAAGTCAAAGCCGAGCTGGTTATCATGTCAATCGGATACAAGCCAAATACTGAAATTGCCCGCAAAGCAGGATTAAACCTGAACAGTGAAGGCGCCATAATAGTGGATAACTTTGAACGAACAACGGTAAAAGATGTATGTGCCATTGGGGATTGCTCCCAAACACTGGGATTTATTACCGGACGACTCGATCACATCATGCTTGCATCTACTGCTACTGCCGAAGCCAGGGTGCTGGGGTATAATTTATTTGGTATAAAAATAAACCGCTGTTGTAACGGAACAATTGGTATATTTTCTACCGAAATCAATGGGCTGTCAATGGCCAGTGTGGGTCTCAATGAAAAAAATGGCAGAGAAGCCAATATCGATTTCGTATTTTCCAAATTTACCGATTTCGACCGCCATCCGGGTACTTTCGATGATGCTTCTTCGCTCACGGTTAAATTATATGCCTCCCCCTCCGATGGTTCGGTTTTGGGCGGTGAAGTATGGGGTGGAAAATCCACGGGTGAGATTATCAATATCATCGGAATGGCCATTCAAAAAAAGGTGACAGTTTACGAAATGGTTTCTTATCAAATCGGAACCCATCCATTGTTAACTTCAGCGCCCACAAAATATGTTTTGATTAAGGCAGCCGAAGGTATCATTTTTAAAATTAAACACTAATCAAATTAATCATGAATAATTATTTAAAAATCAAAACTATAAATTCTGGAATGCAGAACAGGTTTAAAATTTTACGACAATGAAAACTATATTGGTTCCGACCGACTTCTCAGATTATGCCTTATTTGCATTAAAAGCAGCTGCAAGTATTGCCAGAAAAATTAAGGCTAAAATCGTCCTTGCGCATGTGTACAATCTCCCTTCCGATGGTATGGATATGCATTATTATATCGATCAGTATTATCAAGATATAAAAAAGCAGGCTGTTGTAGAACTGAACAAATTTGCTGCTATGGATTTTTTAAAAAGAATAAAAGTTGAAAAACTAGTATTGACAGATATGCTAATGTGGCAGATTGTTACCCTCGAACGCTTTAAAGGTATTGATTTGATTGTTATTGGGTCGCATGGGAAAAGTGGTTTTAATAAAATATTTATCGGATCAAACACTGAAAAAATAGTGAGGCTAGCCGATTCTCCTGTTTTAACAATTAAAAACGAATTGGAGGATTTTAGCATCGACCGAATGGTTTTTGCCTCCAATTTTTATGAGGAGGCTTATGCTGCATTCGAGAAGATTAAATTCTTTGCAGATATCTATCATTCGCACATCGACTTACTAAAAGTTATTACCCCTAAAAATTTTGAACCTTCAGCGCAAAGCGTAAAACTGATTCATGATTTTATTTCAAAATTTAAATTAAACGATTGTTCAATTAATATTTACAATTCTTTCAATATAGAACAGGGAATCATTGATTTCAGTATCGAAAAGAATTCCGATTTGATAGCAATTGAAACCCATGGAAGAACCGGTTTTGCTCACTTGATCAATGGGAGTTTGACTGAAGATTTGTTAAAACAAGAATCAAAACCTATTCTGAGTATAAAAATGCAACAACATTCCGAATATGCCCATGAGCTCCTGAAATACAGCAATGGGTATAATAACTGGGGTTCTGAATAATATTTAAAAATTGGTTTAACAATTAAAAATTAACAAAATTATGGCATACTATATTTCAGAAGACGAATGCACAGCTTGTGGTATTTGCATTGATGAATGCCCGGTTGAAGCTATCTCAGCAGGAGAAGATTTTTATACGATCGATCCTAACCTATGCACTGACTGTGGCGCCTGTGCTGATGCCTGCCCTGTTGATGCAATTCATCAGGAATAAAACTTAAATGAATTAAAATGAAAATATTCGGTCCGGTTCCCTCAAGACGTTTGGGGCAAAGTCTCGGGATAAACAATATTCCTCCCAAAATCTGTTCATATTCCTGTGTTTATTGCCAGGTGGGGAAATCATTGAAAATATCGGTTGACAGAACTGCTTATTATTCTCCGGAAAAGATCATTCAACTGACAAGAAATAAAGTGTATAAGGCCAAAGAATATGGAGAACACATCGATTATTTAACTTTTGTTCCTGACGGTGAACCTACACTGGATATCAATCTGGGCCTGGAAATAAAAGGGATCAAACCCCTTGGGATTAAAACAGCCGTGATTACTAATGGTTCATTGCTCTGGAGGCCTGATGTCAGAAAAGAACTTCAGCCAGCCGACCTGGTTTCAGTTAAAATTGATGCAGCCGATGAATTCATATGGAAGAAGATAAACCATCCCCATAAAAACTTACTGTTTAATGAAGTATTGAATGGGATCAAGCAATTCGCCAAGGCGTATAAAGGCCAATTGATTACCGAAACCATGTTGGTTAAAGGAATAAATGACAATATAGTTTCATTCCAGAATTTAGCTTCCTATATTGCCGAAATTGACCCGCATATAGCATATCTGTCTGTCCCGATTCGCCCACCTGCTTTTGATCATGTTGAACCGGCTGATGAAGAGAAATTAAATGAAGCGTTCCAAGTATTCAATAACCAGGTTTCTCGTGTTGAACTATTGATTGGATACGAAGGAAATGCATTTGCTTTTACGGGTGATATTGAAGAAGACATCCTCAGTATTACAGCCGTGCACCCGATGCGTGAAGATGCGGTGGATAAACTTTTATTGAAAGCAAGGGCCAATCAAAAGGTGATTGATAAACTTATCAATGAGGGTAAAATCACAAAGACTATTTATGGAAACAATAGATTTTACATTCGAAAATTAAGGAAAGGGACCGAAATATGATGAAAGGATTTGTTCATGTATATACTGGTAATGGTAAAGGTAAAACAACCGCGGCTTTTGGTCTTGCCTTAAGGGCATCAGGAGCAGGGTTGAAAGTTTTTATCGGTCAGTTTATCAAAGGGCAATTATATCATGAAATCCAGGCCGTAAACAAATTTATTAAAAATATTACAGTCAAACAATACGGTATTGACTGTTTTATCATCAACGAACCAACTGAGAAAGATAAAGCTGCGGCTCAAAAAGGTTTGGAAGATATGAAAAATATCATAGCCTCCAGGGAATATAACATGGTGATCATGGATGAGGTAAACATGGCCCTGTATTACGGACTGATCGATATTGGTGCCCTGTTGGATATCATTGATAACAGACCTAAAAATATCGAATTGATCTTAACAGGGAGATATGCCCCACACGCTTTGATAGAAAAAGCCGACCTGGTGACTGAAATGACAGAAATCAAGCATTATTACAGAGTCGGTGTGGAAGCCCGAAAAGGAATTGAATTTTAACCAGCGAAACCAGCAATTTATAACTTAACCGGTTTTACCGAAAGCCGTCATTAAAGCAAACTTTCAATAAAAGTATAGAAGTTTAAAATATATCCTCATCTATTAGTTCAAATTATGTATAAAAAAATATATATTTCTTGTTTTTTTGAACATATGTTCATAATATTGCAAAATTAAATACAATAAAGAAGCATATGCCGCGTCCGAAAAATAACAGGATTGTTCAAAAGCCTCCCATCTTTACCGAGTTCAAACCAATAGGGGTTGCCGGCAGGTTGCTGAATGAAACCTTCCTGTCCCTGGACGAATACGAAGCGTTTCGGCTTGCTGATCATATGGGATTTTCGCATGCTGAAGCCGCTCAAGAAATGGAGATCAGCAGGTCGACTTTTACCCGATTAATCGAGGAAGCAAGAAAAAAAATCGCTGAACTTATTATAAATGGAAGTTTGTTATTGATCGAAGGTGGTAATATTCACTTTCGTAAGAATATCATCCGATGTTTAAATTGTGGGCATATGTTCGATATGAATATGAATACTTCATTAACCGATTGCCCTGAATGCCATTCAACCAACCTGCTCAATCTGGCCGGTGGTTTCGGACACGGTAAATGTTGCGCGAACAGATATTTGTAATTATTAACAAAGAAAGGAGGCAAATATGCCAGGACTTGACAGAACGGGCCCTTTGGGAAAGGGACCAATGACCGGCAGAAGATTGGGAAATTGTGCCGGTAATTATTCACCAGGTAACTTTGAAAATTTTGGTTTTGGAATTGGTTACAGATGGGGTAACCGGGGCGGGGCAGGCAGAGGACGTGGATTCGGCAGGGGATTTGGATTCTCAGGAAATCGAAATCTCATAAAGCTCTCGGATAAGGAGATCATTGAAAATGAAATCAATATTTTGAAAGAACAGCTTTCATTTCTCGAAAAAAAACTGTCGTCGTTAAATGAAAAAGAATAATTAAAAAGAGACCTGATGAATTTGACTTTAGAGAGGATGCAAAGCAGGAGGTAAAAATAATTTTGTTAGACAATGTAAATATTAAGTTGGTAGGGATCGCATCCTCTCTTTTCTAAATTATTAAAATCTCAAAGAATGAAATAATATGTATCAAAAGGAAAAATTGGTTAACACAACTGGATCAGGTAAAGGCAGGAATAAGGGTGGTTCTTTTGGGCCAGGCGGATATTGTGTTTGCACAAAGTGCGGAGAAAAAATACCTCATACGAAAGGTATTAAATGTACGACCATCAAATGCCCAAAATGTGGTCATACGATGATCAGGGAAGAACTCTTGAATAAAAAAATTAATCATTAAACTAGTAATACAATAATCAAGAGGAATGAAAAAATTATTTGCCATTCCAACAGTGGGAAAAAAATTGTGCGCTCACTTTGGCCATTGCGAAGAATTTGCCATTGTTGAAACTGAAGATAAACAAATCCTTCAGGTCCATTACCATAAGCCCCCGGATCATCAACCAGGAAGCTATCCCAGGTTTTTGTCCGGATTGGGTGTAAGTGCGATTATCTCAGGTGGTATGGGGATCAAAGCCCAGGAAATTTTTGCCCAAAACAACATTGAAGTCTTTACGGGAATCCATTCTGAAATCCCTGAAAAACTGGTAGAACAATATTTAAATGAAAACTTGCAAAGCGGTACTAACCTTTGCGACCATTAACCGGAAGTGACAGGATGAAAATTGCCATTGCAAGCGGTAAAGGGGGTACGGGCAAAACAACACTTTCAACAAACCTGGCAAGCTACCTTTCAGAAAAAGAAACAGTTGTTTTAACCGACGTGGATGTAGAAGAACCAAATTCGGGTTTATTCATCAAAGGGGAGCTGGTATATGAAGAGGACAAATTCAAAATGGTGCCGCAATGGGTTGAGGATAAGTGTACATTTTGCGGTATCTGTCAGAAAGTATGTAATTTCCATGCGGTGATCCAATTGGGTAAAATGATTATGGTTTTCCCCCAACTCTGCCACGGATGTTATGCCTGCTCCGAATTATGCCCCGAATCGGCCCTGCCGATGATCCCAAAAAAAATGGGTATACTGAGATATTATAAGAACCATCAACTTCATTTTACCGAAAGCAGGCTCGACATCGGTGAAGAACAGGCGGTACCGTTGATCAGGCAGACCAAGGATTATATCAACAATACATTTTCTGAAGATGCAATAAGAATTTATGACTCTCCTCCCGGTACATCCTGCCCGGTAATTGAAGCCACAAAAGATACCGATTTTATTATCCTTGTAACCGAACCTACTCCATTTGGCTTGCACGATCTCCAACTTGCCGTTGAAACCATGAAAGAACTCAAAAAACAATTTGGTGTAGTGATCAACCGCGACGGGATCGGCAACAGCAATGTGACAGATTACTGTAAAGCGGAGAACATCCCGCTGCTGGCCAAAATACCCAATGACAGGCGAATTGCAGAGCTCTATTCCCAGGGAAAACTCATCTACAAAGATATTCCGGAATTCAGACAGGAACTCGACAAAATCATTGCGTACATCAAAACTTTAAAAATCAATAGGCAGGCATGAAGGAAATCGTTGTGATATCGGGCAAAGGAGGCACCGGTAAAACCTCTCTGACAGCATCCTTTGCCTACCTGGGCGGCAAGGATGTGATTGTCGCCGACTGTGATGTGGATGCCGCCGATATGCACCTCCTGCTTGAACCCGATTTTGAGGAACAGGAAGATTTTTACAGCGGGGAACTGGCATATATCATACAGGATCAATGCATTCGTTGTGGCAAATGCCTGGAAGTTTGTCGATTTGGTGCCATTAAAAACTTGTTCAATACGTATCAGGTAGATCCACTTGCTTGTGAAGGTTGCGGCTACTGTGCCCGGATTTGCCCCACCAACGCAATCATCAATAAAAAACCGGTTGCTGGAAAATGGTTTATTTCCAATATAAAAACCGGCAGCATCATGGTTCATGCTAAGCTGGGTATCGGTGCCGATAACTCGGGAAAGCTTGTTGCCAAAGTAAAAAATGAAGCCAAAGAAATTGCTGAAGATGAATTTAAGGATTTTGTTATCGTCGACGGCTCGCCCGGCATCGGATGCCCGGTCGTCTCTTCTTTGTCGGGAGCCAGCTTTGTCTTGATGGTTACAGAACCATCGGTATCCGGATTACATGATTTAAAAAGGCTTTATGAACTGATCAAAAAATTTGGGTTGAAAGCCGGTTGCATCATTAACAAGTCCGATATTAATCAGCAAATCACCGATGAAATTGAAACATTCCTAAAAGAAGAAAACATTTTACATATTGCCAACCTGCCATATAACGAAGATTTCACAAAAGCCATGACCGTGGGGCAAACGATTATTGAGTTTTCAAACGGAAATTTAAAAAAACAAATTACCAGCGCATGGGAAATAATCAAAAACGAATTAAAATAAAAAAATGATGAAAATAGCTTTTACAACTAAAGGTAAAGAGTGGGATTCAATGATAGATCCGCGGTTCGGGAGAACGGAATTCTTTCTCGTATATGACGAAGAAAAAGATGAACTGATGTTTTACGACAACCGGGAAGTGGCCAATGATGCCCACGGAGCCGGCCCGAAAACTGCACAAAAACTTTTTGAACTCAAGCCTGATGTATTGATAACCGGAAATGGCCCCGGCGGCAATGCAGCCACAGTACTGGAAAAAACAAATATTAAAATTTTAACGGGTGCTTCGGAAATGACTGCTAAAGAAGCTTATGAAGCATTTAAAAATGGGAAATTGAATTGACAATGTTAAAATTAAAAAACAATTTCATTTTTGCCCCTTTAAAGCTGGGCTACAGCGATGGTAAAGGAAATGTGACCCAAAAACATATTGATTTTTATAGGGATCGAAACAGTCATGTCGGGGCGATCACACCCGAACCGTTCTACATGGATCCAGGCCTGAGGGAACTCCCTACACAACTTGGTATTGACTCTGACCAAAAAATTACCGGATTAAAGCAACTGAACGAAGTCCTTCATGGCAAAGGGGCAAAAGCCATAGCACATCTCAACCATCCTGGCAGGATGACCAACCCGAACATTCCGGGAAATTATTTTTGGTCTTCAACCGATAAACCCTGTGAAAACGGCGGAGCCACGCCTGTCCGGATGGATCGAAAAAAGATGGATGCCGTTATTGAACTTTTTGTTGAAAGCGCAAATCGAGCCGTAGAATCAGGATTCGATATCATAGAAATCCAGTTCGGACACGGCTATTTGCTGGCCCAGTTTATTTCGCCTGCTGTCAACGACCGTAAGGATGAATATGGAGGCAGTTTTGAGAACCGCATTAAATTTCCGGTTGAAGTGGCAAAAGCAGTAAGGAATGCTGTTGATGTTCCAATAATTGCGAGGATCAGCGGTGACGAAATGATCCCCAATGGATTTCACCTAAAGGACATGATCCCGTTTTCAAAAATACTTGAAAGTACCGGCATAGATGCCATTCATGTTACTGCCGGATCGGCCTGTTCAACCCCACCCTGGTTTTTCCAGCATATGTTTATTCCTAAAGGAAAAACCTGGGAAATGGCTGCTATGATCAAATCTGAATTAAATATTTCGGTCATTTTTGTAGGGAAGATCAATTCTGTAAAGGATATTGAGTTTATAAAGGAAAATTACCGGGCTGACTATTTAGCCATAGGCCGTGCCCTGGTTGCCGATCCCGGTTTTGTCGGTAAATACCTGGGAGAAGAACCTGGAATCATCCGACCTTGCCTTGCCTGCGCGGAAGGTTGCCTGGGTGGCGTAAAAAGCGGCAAGGGCCTTGGTTGTGTTGTCAATCCCCTGGTAAATACAAACCTGCCGAAAGTTACAAAAGACAAAGAAACCAAACGATATGCCGTGGTCGGCGCCGGGCTTGCAGGTATGGAAGCCGCCATCACGTTAAGGAACAGAGGTCATGATGTGGATCTGTATGAGAAAAATGAACCGGGTGGGCAATTTAACCTCGCTTATCTTCCACCTAATAAGGAGAACATGAAAGATCTCATTGATTATTTCGTGGAGGAGATAAGTCAGCACGAACCGCACCAGGTGAATCTTATCCTGTATGAAGCAACAAAAGAAATGCTCGAAACAGGTAATTACGAAGCCATTATTATGGCTACTGGGGCGGTGCCGGCTGTTCCTCCAATCAAAGGATTAAAAGAATACTATTGGACAGAATTTCTGAAAGATGATCAACTACCGAAATATCAGAAAGTGCTGGTGATCGGTGGAGGGCTGATTGGCCTGGAAGTAGCTTCCAAGCTGGTGGATGGAAGCAATGAAGTGATTATCGTCGAGATGTTGGATGAAATCGCCCGTGGAATGGAAATGATAGAGAAAGCATTGACAATAAAAAAGCTGCAAACAAAAAATACTGAAATCTTCGTCAACCATAAAGTAGTTGAAGTGGACGGCAGTACTGTTTTTATCGAAGGAGCGGAAGGAAGGAACGAATTAACCCGCATCGATAAAATCGTAATGGCTACAGGAATGAAAAGTTATGTCCCTTTTGAATACGAAGGAGAAATTCCGTTGCATTTGGTTGGAGATGCCAGAAAAGTTGGGAAAGCACAGGAAGCTATCCATGATGCTTACGAATTGGCAGTTAGTAATAAATAACCTCGCGGCAGAGCCACGAGGTATTAATTAGGAATGGTTTATTATTTTAATCGCTGCAAGCAGCGGGGAATATGAC
>JAFGBL010000302.1 GCA_016933115.1 Bacteroidales bacterium
GTTTACATGGCCGGCATCGTGGTGTTTGGCAGCCTGTTCTTTTTTAAAAACAGGGATGCAAGCCAGTACACAACCGGCGGTGGAAGCCTGCCGGCTTGGGTTGTGGGCATGTCGATATTTGCCACCTTTGTCAGCAGTATCAGCTTTCTGGCACTGCCGGGAAAGGCCTACCAAACCGACTGGAATGCCTTTGTTTTCAGTCTAAGCATTCCCATCGCCTCGGTTTTGGCCGTCGTGTTTTTTGTGCCTCTGTACCGAAAAGAAAACAGCATTTCGGCCTATGCCTACCTCGAAAAACGCTTTGGCCCCTGGGCCCGGATGTATGCATCGCTTTGCTACATCCTGACCCAGCTCATGCGTACAGGCTCCATCCTTTACTTGATGGCGCTCCCATTGCATGCTTTATTCGGATGGAATATTGCCCTGATCATCATCATCACCGGACTGGCCGTAGTCGTTTACTCCATGCTGGGCGGTATTAAAGCCGTGGTATGGACCGATGCCATTCAGGGAATGATCCTTATTGGCGGAGCTTTGGCATGTGCTATTCTCATTCTGATAAAAATGCCTGAAGGGCCAAAACAGGTTTTCGACATTGCTGTTTCAAACAACAAAATGAACCTCGGCGATTTTGGTTGGAGTGTTTCAAAATCAACTTTCTGGATGATGCTGGTTTATGGCCTGTTCATTAATTTACAAAACTACGGGATAGACCAAAACTATGTACAACGTTACATGACCACCCGTACCATGCGGGAAGCAAAACGTTCTGCATTGTTTGGTTCCTTGTTGTATGTACCCATTTCACTTTTATTCTTCTTTATCGGAACGGCCTTGTTTGCCTATTATAAAGCATCTCCCGGATTATTGCCCTCTGAACTGACATCACTTGATGCAGCCGATAAAATATTTCCCTATTTTATTGTGAATGAACTTCCAAAGGGATTGACAGGTTTGCTCATTGCATCGGTTTTTGCTGCCGGTATGAGTACCGTATCAACCAGTGTAAACGGTTCGGCAACCATCATTCTTACCGACTATTATAAACGATATTTTAATCCTGACGCTTCCAACAGGCAAGCAATGCGGACACTATATCTTTCTTCGTTGATCTTTGGTATTTTAGGTGTTTCGGTAGCTGTTGCGATGATAGGAGCAAAGAGCGCCCTCGATGCCTGGTGGAAACTGGCTTCCATCTTCAGTGGCGGTATGTTGGGATTATTTTTGCTTGGTTTTATGGCACGTAAAGCCCGGAATATCGATGCGGCAATTGGAGTGGTTTGCGGTGTTCTGGTAATTCTGTGGATGAGTTTAACGCCAATATATTTTAACAACGGTAGTTGGGTGTCGTTCCGAAGCCCTTTCCATGCCAACCTGACCATTGTGATTGGTACGTCGGTAATTTTTCTTGTTGGTTTTTTGCTTTCTATGAAAAAGAAGCAGGATAAACCTCATTAATTATTGAATGTTGATATTCTACAAATAAAATGATAAATTTGTGAACTGAATATACTAATTAATTGGATGATCAGTTCACAAAATAATATTCTACCATTGCTTTACAGAAGCAATCAATCTGTTTTCAGGCTAAAAGATATCGCGCTTTTGGCTGGCGAATCGAATTTTCAATCGTTGAACAAGCGGGTTAATTACCTCGTTAAGAAAGGAGAATTAATTAACCTGCGAAAAGGGATTTATGCCATTCATAACTATAACGAAGAAGAACTCTCAGCAAAAATTTTTTCACCTTCATATCTTTCAATTGACTATGTGTTGCAAAAAGAAGGGATCATTTTCCAGTACAGCAAAGCATATACTTCTTTAAGTTATTTATCCAGGGTCATTGAAGCTGGTAACGCTACTTTCGTGTTCAGAAAAATTAAAAGTGAAATACTTATAAATTCTGCCGGAATTTATATCCAAAAAAACGGTATAGGTATTGCCTGTCCTGAAAGAGCATTACTTGATTACTTATATTTATTTGGGGATACATACTTTGATAATCTGAATGTGATAAGTAAACAAAAAATTAAAAAATTGCTTTCAATATATAATTCTAAAACATTAATGGACAGAACTACAAAATTATTTCAAAATGCTTGACCTTAACCGGCATAAATTTATAATGTTACAGATTCTGAAAGATATCTATTCTGATATTGAAATGGCAGCCAGCCTGGGTTTTAAAGGAGGTACTGCATTGATGTTTTTTTATGGTTTGCCCCGTTTTTCTGTCGATCTGGATTTCAATTTACTGTATGCTGAGATTGAGGCGAAAGTATTTCGGAAGATCAGGGAAATAGCAAGAAGGTATGGCACAATTCACGATGAAGCCCGGAAATTCAATGGAATTATTGTAGTGGTAAACTATGGAAGAGGTGAACGGAAACTGAAAATTGAAATATCGAACCGTGAATTTAACGACCATTATGAAATAAAATCATTCATGGGCATTTCAATGAAAGTAATGGTTCGGCAGGACATGTTCTCACATAAGTTATGTGCTTTGCTCGACCGTAACGTTTTAACACCGCGCGATATTTTTGATTGTTGGTTCTTCATGCAGGATAAAACACCTGCAAATACCACCATCATTGAACAAAGGATGAAGATGCCGTATGTTGAATATATTCAAAA
>JAFGBL010000303.1 GCA_016933115.1 Bacteroidales bacterium
GGGCTTGTATTTCAAACTAAAATTCCTGAACTTTTACAATGATCAGGGTGACAAAGGCTATCCGACCTTTGAATATGAAATTCTTTAAAAATCGAGGTTATACTGAACCTTATATTCCATTGAGTTGAGTTCCAATGCCAGCAGATTACCGAATCCTTCGCGTTGGGTCATGTAACAACCATTGTCGAGGTCGATGAATTTATAGGATTTATTCCGTATGCTGATATCGATAAATTCCAGGCTCACCGGAACATGGCCATGAATGATCCGCTTGTTTTTGATTTTACTGGGGTCCACTTCAAATTCACGGACCCAAAGCATGGAATCCTTGTCCTCGAAGGGGTCTTCTTCCTTAAAGTTCAAACCTGCATGAACCAGGATAAAATGATCCAACTCAATATAATATTCCAGGTTACGCATCCAGTCCAGGTATTCTTTCGGGAACTTTTTCAGGTCCTGAATTTGAAAACTTTCCATGGTTTCCTTACCACCGTGAAAAAGCCATTCCTTTTTTTTCCGGTTAATTTGTTTGAACCCCAGGTAACTCTTTAGTTTGAGTTCTTCGTCGTATGATTTCAGCACGAAATCCTCATGATTTCCCAGCAGGGTGCGAATGTTATAGTCCTCATTTTGCAGGTAGATCAGGTAATCGATCACTTCCTTTGATGAGGGGCCACGGTCGATGTAATCACCCAGAAAATAAAGCCAATCGTGCTTGGAGGGCTTGATCATATCTTCGATCAATGCCCTGAGTGTTTTTGCGCAGCCATGGATGTCAGGAATTACCCAGCTTTCTCTCATGAATAATACTCCTTGTTTTTGATCTGGTTCGAAAGTTTTGGTTCACCGGTTCATTTTTTCGCCTGATTGGCCACCTGGTCCATCAGTTTTTTAATTTCTTCAGGGTCACCGATGAAATAATCTTTTAATAGGTTCAGATCATCATCGAATTCAAATACATAAGGTATTCCGGTTGGTATATTAAATTTCAGAATTTCATCCTCACCCATATCTTTCAGGTATTTAACGATACCCCTAAGGCTGTTTCCGTGCGCAGCCACCAGTATTTCACCGTGTTCCATCAGTGACTTCGATATGTCGCTTTTCCAGTAAGGAACTATCCGCTCTTCCGTATTTTTAAGCGCTTCTGTTGAAGGAATCTCATCCGGTTTCAGTTCTGCATAACGCGGATCGTATTTAGGGTGTCTTTTATCATCATCGGGAATCGGAGGAGGAGGGGTATCATAACTGCGGCGCCATAACAATACCTGTTCATCACCAAATTTTTCAGCCATTTCGATTTTGTTCAAACCCTGTAGGTTGCCGTAATGCTTTTCGTTCAAACGCCAGGTTTTATATACGGGTATCCACATCAGATCCATCTCCTGAAGGATGATCCACAAGGTTTTAATGGCCCGGGTCAGATAAGAAGTATAGGCAAGTTTAAAATTAAAACCCTTCTCCTTTAATAAGCGGCCTGCATCAAGGGCTTCCTGGACACCTTTTTCCGAAAGGGGGACATCGGTCCAGCCTGTAAATTTATTTTCCTTGTTCCAAACACTTTCTCCGTGACGGATTAATACCAGTTTTAACATGATTTTAAATTTATAATAAAATACAAAAATATTCATTAATTTGTTTAATTTCTCATAAAATTATCTGGTCAATTAAAACAGCGCCATTCCCATTGACTATTATTTTATATTTTCGCAAGTAATTAAATTTCCACCACATTGATGCAACATTTTAATAACCTCAATAATATCCTTGGCTGGATTGTTTTCGCCATCGCTTCCGTTGTTTATATCATTACTTCCGAACCAACTGCCAGTTTCTGGGATTGCGGTGAGTACATCGCCACAGCTTACAAGCTGCAGGTGGGCCATCCCCCGGGAGCACCCTTTTTCCAGTTAGCCGGAAGGTTTTTTTCACTGTTTGCATTCGGAAATGAAGCCCTGGTGGCCCGCATGGTGAATACCATGTCAGCACTTTCAAGCAGTTTTACCATCCTGTTCCTTTTTTGGACCATTTCAATGCTGGCAAAAAAACTGGCCAATCGAACCGGTGAATTATCAACAGGAAAACAATGGGCGGTTTTGGGAAGTGCATTTGTCGGATCACTGGCTTATACTTTCAGCGATTCATTTTGGTTTTCTGCCACTGAGGGTGAAGTCTATGCCATGTCCTCCTTTTTCACAGCGCTTGTTTTCTGGGCCATCCTGAAATGGGAAGCAGTAGCCGATGAGAAACATTCGTATAGGTGGTTGATCTTCATTGCCTATACAATGGGACTTTCGATAGGTGTGCACCTGTTGAACCTGTTGGCCATTCCCGCTATCGCCTTTGTGTATTATTTCAAGAAATATAAAAATCCGTCAAGAAAGGGAATGATTGTGACGTTGGTAATTTCCATTGTTGTACTTGGAATTATCATGAATGGTATCATCCCCTGGATCGTCAAACTGGCCGGTCATTTCGAACTGTTTTTTGTCAATACCCTCAGGCTGCCATTCAATACCGGAACCATATTCTATTTTATAGTACTGATCGGAGTTATTTTCTTTGGGATCCGCTATACACGGCAGAAAAGCAAAGTCATTTGGAATACCGTCCTCTGGGCATTTACTTTTATCCTGATCGGTTATTCCTCATTTTTACTCCTTGTGATCCGTTCCAATGCCAATCCCCCGATTGATGAAAATAGCCCTGAAGATGCCATCAGCTTGTTATCATATCTGAACAGGGAGCAATACGGCGATTGGCCCATTTTGTACGGTCAATATTTCAATGCACCGGTAGTAGGCCGGGCTGACGGAAACCCGGTTTACAGGAAGGATGTTGAAAAAGGGAAATATGTTATCATTGATGCTCGAAAAGGCACTGTTCCGGTTTATAGTCCCGAGTTTATGACCATTTTCCCCCGCATGTGGAATGATCAGGAACCCCGATATGTTAATGATTATAAAAAGTGGAGTAAAATGAAAGGTGAGCCGGTAACTGTAGAAGATGAATTCGGGGAGAAAAAGACCTTACAAAAACCGACTTTTACAGAGAACCTCAGGTTTTATGTCCGCTATCAGTTGGGATTCATGTACTTTCGGTATTTCATGTGGAATTTTTCAGGCAGGCAGAATGATGTGCAGGGAATGTCGGACAGAAAGGATGGAAATTGGATATCCGGTTTCAGGTTCCTCGACGAAGCACGATTGGGTCCGGTGAGTGATCCCCCCAAAAGCCTGCAAAGCAAGGCCAATAACAAGTTTTATATGCTGCCTTTGTTGCTGGGGCTTCTCGGACTCGTGTACCAACTCAGGAAGGACAATAAAAATTTTCTGGTGATTGCCTTGCTTTTTATTATGACCGGAATTGCCATTGTCACTTATCTGAACCAGCATTCGCCACAACCCAGGGAAAGGGATTATGCCTATGCCGC
This sequence comes from Bacteroidales bacterium, assembly GCA_016933115.1. Taxonomy (GTDB): domain Bacteria; phylum Bacteroidota; class Bacteroidia; order Bacteroidales; family JAADJA01; genus JAADJA01. The sequence goes on from JAFGBL010000303.1 coordinate 3,434, forward strand.
TTCGTTCTATGCTTTTGCCATTTGGATTGGTCTCGGGGTTTACGCATTATATGAATTGGTGAGTAAGAACCTGGATCAGAAAACGGCTTCTATTGTTGTGTCTGTATTATGTCTGCTGGCGGTCCCGGGTATTATGGCCAAAGAAGGCTGGGACGACCATGACCGATCGGGAAGGTACACAGCAAAGGCAATAGCGATTGATTATCTCAATTCATGCGCACCCAATGCCATATTATTTACCAATGGCGATAACGACACTTTCCCCTTATGGTATGCACAAGAGGTGGAAGGGATCAGGACAGACGTCAGGGTGGTGAATCTCAGCCTCCTGAATACCGAGTGGTACATCGAACAGCTCAAACGCAAGGCTTACGATTCCGATCCGGTGCCATTTTCATTGCCCTGGGACCAATACAAGGAAGGATCAAGGAATTACACCTATTTCCTCGAAAATGAAAATATCAAAGGCTATGTTGAGTTGCAACAGCTTTTTGACCTTATTAATAAGGATCCCGAAAGAATGACCATGCAGACCCGAATAGGACCCATTTCGTATTTCCCCACTAAAAAATTCATGATCACGGTGGATTCGATGCAGGTGATGAAGACCCAAACCCTAATACCCGATCAGGCACAACAGATGGTGAATGAAATCACCTGGACTATCAACCGAAGCGGCATCACCAAAAACTACCTGATGGTGCTGGACCTGCTTACCACCAATAACTGGGAGCGGCCGGTGTATTTCGCAATCACTACCGGGACAGAGGCATATATCGGCTTGCAGAACTATTTTCAGCTAGAAGGGTTGACATACCGGCTGGTGCCTATTAAAACGGCCAACCGCGATTCGCAAATCGGCCTGGTCAATACATCGGTAATGTATGAAAATGTGATGAACCGTTTTGAATACAGCAGTATGAATGATCATGATGTTTACCTGGATGAGACCAGTATGCGTATGACCATGAACCTGAGGAGTAATTTCTACCGGTTAGCAGATGCTTTGATCGCTGAAGGTAAAAACGATTCGGCCCGCATGGTGATGGATCGCTGCCTGGAAGTAATGCCCAATGAAAGCGTTCCGTACAATTTCTTTGTAATGCCTATTATGGAAGGGTATTATGAGATCGGTGACACAGAAAAGGCAAACGACGTGGCCAATGATCTGTTGACTGTTTTTAGCGAACAACTGGATTATTATTTCGCTTTAAAGGGCGACAGAGCTGAAGAATTTGACTACGAGAAACAGCAAAACCTGGCCATGTTGCAAAGGCTTATTCAGGTGACCGGGCGTTACATGCAGCAGGAGATTTCGGATAAGGCTTCGGAAGTTTTTGATTTGTATTATGGACTTTATTCGGGTGAATGATGCATTGTATGGTCTGAATGCGGTTTTAGGCCACTTATTGAAATGACAATTCTGTTATGCTTTTTATCAGATCTGTATTTCATGGTTCGTAGATTGATATGAAGATGAATTTACTAGATGTCATTATTTATTATTTTCGCAATGTAATAATATTTAAAAATCAAACCTGATCCCATGCTAAAAGGAATTTCCGCACTCTTCAGTCCCGAATTGCTCGCTACCATTTATGAAATGGGCCATGGTGATGAGATTGTACTGGCTGATGCCCATTTCCCTGCGGCTTCTTTAAATCCGAATGTGATCCGTGCCGACGGGATTCGTATTCCGGATCTTCTGGACGCCATCCTTCCCCTGTTCGAAATAGATTCCTATGAAGAATACCCGCTCATCATGATGGATGCGGAGGAAGGGGATGAACTGGATTCGGCAGTTGAAAAATCCTACCTGAATGTGATCCGTAATCATTGTCCTGAGGCTCCTGCCATTTATCGAATGGAACGGTTTGAATTTTACAGCAGGGCAGAGGATGCCTTTGCTATTGTTGCCACAGGAGAACTGGCCAAATATGGTAACATCATCCTCAAAAAAGGCGTAACACCGGTTTAATCGTTTGCCTGAAACTCAATGAAAAAAGCCGTCATCAAAATAAATCCTGTCGTTTCCAGGACATTCCTTGTTCCCTTTATCCTGATCACCACCTGTTTTGCGTTGTGGGGTTTTGCCAATGACATCACCAATCCCATGGTGAAAGCTTTTTCCCGCATCCTGATGATGAGCAATTTCGAGGGCTCGCTTGTGCAGTTTGCATTTTATGGTGGTTATTTTATTATGGCATTCCCGGCAGCCTTGTTTATCAAAAAGTTTACCTATAAATCAGGAATTTTAATGGGACTTGGACTCTATGCGACGGGTGCTTTGTTGTTTTTTCCGGCCAGTTTGAACTCTCAGTTTTGGCCATTCCTGGTTGCTTTCTTTATTCTGACTTGTGGACTCTCATTCCTTGAAACCAGTGCCAATCCTTACATTCTTTCAATGGGAAGTGTGGAAACAGCCACCCGGAGGCTTAATCTGGCCCAGGCATTTAATCCATTGGGTTCTCTTTTGGGCATGTTTACTGCACAGCAATTGATCCTTGCCCGGCTCAACACAGCCAATGCAACTGAACGCGCACAAATGGTTCCCGACCAACTGGCAGCCGTTACTTCTACCGACCTTGCCATAGTTCGATTTCCGTATATTGCTATCGCTTTGGTTATCCTTTTAATGCTGATCCTGATAGCCATGGCCCGTATGCCTAAACTGCAGGAAGCAGATCATGAATTACATATCGGAACTACCCTTAAAAGGTTGTTCGGAAACAAAAGATATATCGAAGGGGTGATCGCCCAGTTTTTTTATGTGGGTGCCCAGATCATGTGCTGGACGTTCATCATCCATTATGCGACCATGGAACTTGGTATGGACGAGGCCGCAGCACAGGGTTATAATATTATTGCTATGGTTATTTTCGCTGCAAGCCGTTTCATCAGTACATTTCTGTTAAAATTCATCAAACCGGGCAGGTTGTTGATGATGCTGGCGATTGGTGGCTTTTTTCTGACCCTTGGAACCATATTTATCCGGGGAATGCTTGGGCTCTACAGCCTGGTCGGCATTTCGGCCTGCATGTCGCTGATGTTCCCCACTATTTACGGAATTGCACTGGAGGGCCTTGGTGAGGATGCCAAGATCGGTGCTGCCGGACTGATTATGGCCATCCTGGGTGGTTCGGTTATGCCTCCTCTGCAGGGGGCTATTATAGATTTGAATACAGTATATGACTTTTCTGCTGTAAGAGTTTCCTTTGTGTTGCCATTGCTAAGTTTTGTGGTTATTACCATATTCGGTTACAGAGCTTATAAGGTATATTCTTAAAATCACAATAAAAAATTTTTACCAAATTTTCTATATTTGCTCTTTGCTCTGAAATCCATGCCGAAAAAGAAAATATTTGTCAGTGGTTGTTTCGACCTGCTTCACAGCGGGCATGTTGCTTTTTTTGAAGAAGCTGCGACACACGGCGATGTTTATGTGGGACTTGGTTCCGACAACACAATTTATCGCTTGAAGAACCGTAAAACCGTTTACAGTGAACTGGAGCGACTTTATCTGGTGAAATCACTCAAATTTGTGAAGGATGCCTGGATCAATAGTGGGAGCGGTACCATCGATTTTTTGGAAGAGATTAGAACTCTGAAACCCGATATTTTATTTGTGAATGAAGACGGAGATGCCGTTGCGAAAAAAGACCTCTGTTTACAACTTGGGATCGAATATTTAGTGAGTAAACGCATTCCGAAAGATAACCTGCCAGGACGATCAACAACCGATTTAAGAACAAAAAGTATTATCCCTTACCGACTCGATCTCGCTGGCGGCTGGCTCGATCAACCTTTTGTTTCCGGACATTATCCCGGCCCTGTGATCACCATTTCTATCGAACCTACGATTGATTTTAACGACCGGAGCGGCATGTCGTCCAGTACCCGTAAAAAGGCACTTGAGATCTGGGGTTACAGCCTGCCGCAGGATGATCCGGAAAAACTTGCGAAAATCTTGTTCGGCTTTGAAAATCCTCCGGGAAAAAAGGAGATCAGTGGTTCGCAGGATTCAATAGGGATTTTGTTTCCAGGCTTGAATAAATTGAATTATAAAGGCGAATACTGGCCCGAATCCATAGAAAGTTGCCTGGATGACGAATTATTGAACTGGCTCGAAACACATTTGTTTTTTATTCCTTTATCGCCAAGGGCACATAACTTTGACGTGCTGGCCGGTATCAGCATCGATACCGCCAAGGCAAAAGCCCTGTCGGATGCAGCCGAAGACGTGTGGAAAGCCATCCATCAAATGAATCTGCCGGCTTTCGGTAAAGCATTTACCTCATCGTTTGAAGCACAGGTGGCCATGTTCCCGAATATGATCAATAGATCCATTCAAAGTATGATCGCCAAATATCAACGTGCCGCGAGTGGCTGGAAACTATCGGGTGCAGGGGGAGGAGGATATCTCGTGATGGTTTCGGATAAAAATTTTCCGGGTGCTCTTAAAATTAAAATCAGGAGAAATACTGAATAATCCGTGTCTTTTTTTTCCATCGAAATTGGGTTCCTGAACCGGCAGGTAAAAATATTTACAGAACCGCTGATTTTACAAAATACATATCAATAGCTCCTTTGTTCTTGGCATCGATTTTACCTCGATATTCACAAATGAACGAATCTCTGACCTTTTCATAAGTCGTTTGGGAGATATTCACTTTCCCGGCTTCTCCGCTTGATTCCATCCTGGAAGCGATATTCACCGTGTCACCCCAAATATCGTACTGGAATTTTTTGGTTCCAACGATCCCTGCAACCACCGGACCTGTATGAATCCCTATCCGGAGATCGAAATAAGGTTTATTTTCCGTTTTTCGATGTTTTTTCAAGTCCAGCATGAAGTTTTGAATTTCCAGGCCAGCTTTGACTACATCCGTAGGATTGGTGTCATTGCGAAGCGGAAGTCCTCCGGCACACATGTAAGCATCACCAATGGTTTTGATTTTTTCAATTTTGTAATTTGAAATGATTTGGTCGAAGTGTTTGAAGCAATGGTCGATCTCATCGACCAGTTCCTGGGGCGACAGCTTTTCAGCCATGAAGGTGAATCCTTTAAAATCGGTAAACATAACCGTTACCATATCAAAATGTTTCGCTTCCGAGTAACCTTTCGTTTTGAGTTCTTCTGCGGTTTCAGCCGGTAATATGTTCAAGAGCAATTCATCCGACCGCTCCTTTTCCCTATTAATGATTTTGTTTTTTTCAGTAAGCTCATTCCGTGTTTTGCGCACGTACCTATACCTGTGAAGTAATCCTGTAGCCAGCACAAAAATTAGAACTCCAACCGCTGCGATGGAATTGCGGATAATTTTTTGCCGCCTGATATTCAGTTTTTGAATTTCCGCATCTTTGGTCAGCAATTGTATTTCCTGTTGCTTTTTCTCATTGTCGAAATCTTTTATTTTCTGAACGGCTTTGTCTTTTTCCGTTGACATAATTGAGTCTCGGAGGGCACTGTATTTTTGATTGTAAATAAAAGCCTTCTGGTAGTTGTTTTGATGTGCATACAAATCGGCGATGTTTGCATAAATATTGATCAAATAATACCTGGCTCCCAGTTTAATTGCCAATGCTTCCGATTGAAGGAAAAATTGAAGTGCCTCTTTCCTTTTGCCCATGTCCTGATGGATTGCAGCCAATCCGTTGAGGCTCGACATCTTTCCCAATTCATCATTGAGTTCTTCAGCGATAGCGTATGCTCGTTTTTCATACTTCAATGCCGTATCCAACCTTGACAGGCGCTGATAAGCCAATGAAAGGTTGTGCAACGCAATGGTGGTGTTGTATTTATCATTTACCGTATCCTGAAGTGAAATGGATTTTTTAAAAAATTCCAGCGCTTTTTCGTTTTGATTTTGATCGTAATATAATAAGCCTATGTTTCCGTAATTAAAGGCCAGTTTTTTATTGTCATTCAGACTTTTATTGATCTCTGCTGCCTTCTGGTAATAATCCAGGGCCTCTTTATAATAGTCCATCTCAGAGTACCGGGCGCCCAGGTTATTGTAAATTTTCGCTATTCGGGCGCTATCGTTTGCTTTTTCAAAAATGGCCAGGGCTTTCAAAGCACTTGATATGGATTCTTCCATATTTCCCAGTACGGCATGTGTTATGCTGAAGTTATTATAAATGTCGCCTTGCAGTTGTTCCAGTTCTTCCTGTTCAGCCAGTATTAAGGCGCTGTTATAATTGGCCAGGGCCGAATCATAATTTCCTTGCATGTCGAATAGAATTCCGATATTCAGGATCGATTTACCAATGGCCGGAATATTTCGGGCTTGCCTGGCATATGTCAATTCTTTCCGGGCTATTTCCATGGCTAATTCGGCGTCTTCATAAAACAAATCACCGATAAGGTCATCCAGTTGTAAATAAATTTGATCATTAACAGGATTTTGTTCCAATACCATAAAAAGGCTGTCTGCAGTTGAAGCAGGCTGGCAGTGAATTATATGGGCAGGAAAAAACAGCAGGCAAAATAAGAGCGGAATACAGAGACGTGTTGATTTTATCATCCAGTCGGATTGAGTTTACCAGGTTGAAAAAGCAAAAATAGTCATTTATTTAGAAGTACCGTCGGCATGTATTCCCAATTCGAAAATTAAAAATCGAATTTGAATTTTACCAGGTTGGTAAATATCATTTATAAAATGAACACAATGCGGTGCTATTATGTTTATATTGCACCTGTTATTTATAGCAGTTATCATATCATTTTAATCAACTAAAAATCTATCATGAAATTAGCCTCTATTTTACCTCTATTTTTAATCTGTATTCTAATTGCACCAACTGCCTTTTCCCAGGCCGGAGATCAAACCATCAATTTGCACAATGAAGAAATTGCCAATTACAGGGCTGCCAAAAATCAGCTAATGACCGATTCCCTGAACTCACCCTTAAATGCGGATCAAATCAAAAAATTTGACGGTTTGAGTTATTTTCCGGTTGATATTCAATACAGGTTGGATGGCCGGTTCATGCCCGATGAATCGCGAAGCGAAGTCAGCCTGAACACAACCTCAGGCAGCAAAATAAATTTGATCAAAGTGGGTACCGTTACTTTTAGCCTTGAGGGTAAATCCTATTCATTTATGGTATTTCAAAATAAAAATTTACCCGAATTTGATGATAGAAGTCAACAATTGTTTATCCCATTTGCCGACCTTTCGAACGGTAAAAATACAAATCCA
>JAFGBL010000304.1 GCA_016933115.1 Bacteroidales bacterium
CATTGGTTAAAATTTTGGTTACACCTATCAAATGGAATATCCATTCGTATCACTCATGATTGGTTTCACGGAGTATATCCGGGTATTTTTTTATATATTCAAAACTAACTAATATTTTTATATTCAGAAAAAAAAACAAAAAAAATCTTATACTGTCTTGTTTTCAAGCATTGGAACAAACCTAAAGACACCAAATTCTTCTGTGGTATAAGCGTGTTCGCCTGTTTTAACAATTTTTGTCATAATCTGTGTGTCGTTTTCTCCCAAAGGAACTACCATAATGCCACCTGTATTCATTTGCGATAACACCTCGCCGGGTATTTTAGGCGCTGCTGCAGTGATGACTACTTTATCAAATGGAGCAAAGGAGGGTAATCCTTTAAATCCGTCGCCATAAAAGGTTTTAATGGTGACATAACCCAGATTTGGAAGTAGTTTATGTGTTTTGTCAAACAGGGTTTTCTGTCTTTCAATGGTAAAAACCTTACCCCCCAGTTGGGCAAGAATGCATGCCTGATATCCGGATCCCGTTCCGATTTCAAGGATACGGTCCCCTTTTTTTACGGAAAGAAGCTCTGTTTGAAAGGCAACAGTGTAGGGCTGGGAAATGGTTTGTCCCGCCCCGATGGGAAATGGCTTGTCTTCATAAGCAAATTCAAGAAACGATGAGTCAAAGAAAAAATGTCTGGGAACTTCTTCAAGCGCTGACAGCACAGCCTGATCCCGTATTCCTTTTTGCCGGATAGCCTCCACCAGTTTTTTTCGTAATCCTTTGTGCCTGAATGTGTCGGTCGGACTCCTGAAATTCATAAAAAAATCAGATTTGATGTTTTTTTAACGAAAATACTAATTTCAATCCGTTCAAAGAGTTACTTTTGTAAAAAAAAGTGTAACTATGTTGAAAATAGGTGTCTTAGGCGCTGGCCATTTGGGAAAGATCCATATCCGGTGTATTCAGGAGATTCCTGAATATGAATTGATCGGATTTTTTGATCCGGATCCGCAGATTGCTAACCAGGTTGAGAAAGATTATGGTATCCGGAATTTTGCCACACTGGATGATCTGGTAGATGCATCTGACGTGGTTGATATTGTTACCCCTACCGTATCTCATTTCGAATGTGCATCCAAATCGTTGAAAAAATTTCGTCATGTATTCATTGAAAAACCCATTGTAACCTCTTTGTTTGAAGCTCAGGAACTGATCAAAATTGCAGGGGAGGCCAATGTTAAGGTACAGGTAGGACATGTTGAACGGTTTAATCCCGCTTTTCTGGCAGCTGAACCTTTTTTTGACCGTCCGATGTTTATTGAGAGTCACCGGTTGGCTCAATTTAACCCAAGAGGAACTGATGTCCCGGTCATTCTTGATCTGATGATCCACGATATCGATATCGTTTTAAGTGTAGTTAAATCAAATATTCACAAAATCTCTGCCAGTGGTGTTGCCGTAATCAGCGATACTCCGGATATCGCTAATGCCCGGATTGAATTTGATAATGGGTGTGTAGCTAACCTGACAGCCAGCCGGATTTCTTTGAAAAATATGAGAAAGTCGAGGTTTTTTCAGCGGGACACATACATCGCAGTTGATTTTCTGACAAAAGAGGTTGAGGTGGTTAAGCTTAAGGATCTGGACCCGGCCCAAAAAATTCCTGCAATTTTTACAATCGACATGGGCCCGGGAAAAACCATGAAACAAATTATCTTTTCAAAACCTGACATAAAACCGTTGAATGCCATCAGACAGGAACTGGAAAGTTTTTATAAAGCCATCATAAATAATACGATTCCACCTGTTACCATTAACGATGGATACAGCGCTTTGGAAGTGGCTCATCAGATCATCGAAAAAATCAATCAATCGGCAGCAAACTTATGATGGTATACGGGGGTAGGGTTGTTCATTTCTTTTCTCTGAAAATAGGACAATAAACCAGAAAACCACCCGTTACTTTTTTACCTGAGCCCGGAAAATCGTTCTATGAACTTGAAAAGATCTTTACAGTTTCTATCCATTTTACCAGTTTATAGCCTCCTGCTAACCATAACCTCCTGTGAAAAATTCTCTGGTGATCAAACAGTACCTTCCTATCTGGCTATCGATTCAATGTATCTAACTACTGCTTATGCGACCCAGGGAAGTGCATCCCATAATATTACCGATGCCTGGATTTACATCGATGGAACGTTGATTGGTGCGTTTGAGATGCCATTTCACCAGGTTCCGGCGCTTTATAAGGGAGAGCAACGGGTGAAAATTTTCCCCGGAATTAAAAAAAACGGAATCGCCTCTACCCGTGTCATCTACCCGTTTTATGCACCGGTTGAAAAAACCTGTATCTTGACCGAGGATAGCATATTAGATCTCAACGTATTAAAGACAACTTACACAACCAATACGGAATTTCTGTTTCTGGAAGACTTTGAGGGGGTTTCAATTGCCCTGGATACGACTATCCGGAGCGAAGTTGGTATCTCGCTTTCCGATCCCGGATCGCCGATGACTTTTGAAGGAAATCATTCGGGATTGGTCATTATGGATTCTGCACGTACCTTTTTTGAATGTATGAGTGTGCCGGATTTTTTGATTCCTGCAGCCCCGGTTTTTATGGAATTGAATTTCAGATCCAATAACCTGTTAACCGTAGGCACCTATATTTACACATACAGTGGCATATACCAGGTTCCGATTCTGAATCTGAATCCTACCAATGACCGGTGGAAAAAAATATATATCGATCTGACAGTCACCTTAAACTCCTATTCAGGAGCCACGAATTTCAGAATATATTTCGGGACCTATCAGGAGGATGACATAGATCAGGCAGCGATCGCATTTGATAATATCAAGGTCTTAACTTTAAAATAACATTCACAGGAACGATGAACAAGCGGGTTCAGGTATTTAAATATGTTATAGCAGATTTCTTATCAGCTATGATTGCCTGGTTTCTCTTTTTCTGTTACCGGAAACTCACAGTTAATCCAGCCATTTTACAAAACCCTGACCTCATTTTCGGAGATCGCAACCTATATGTCGGATTAACGGTTATTCCGTTATTCTGGTTGATCCTGTATGTTTTAATTGGGACCTACAGGCAGATTTATCGCAAATCCCGAATGAAGGAATTGGGACAAACCCTGCTGATTACCGTAATTGGAGTCACCATACTCTTTTTTACACTGATCCTGGATGATGTGATCATTACCAACCGAACCTATCTGCGCTTCTTTTTTTCTTTACTTTTCTTACACCTGTTCTTCACTGCCCTGTTCAGGTTTATCATCACCACCAATACGGCCAATAAAATTCATGCCAAGATCATTGGTTTTAATACCATTCTGGTAGGAAGTAACGGAAATGCCATTGCTATTTACCATGAAATTGAAAACCAGGAAAAATCATCCGGTAATAAATTTGTCGGATTTGTCAATGTTAAAGGATATAC
>JAFGBL010000305.1 GCA_016933115.1 Bacteroidales bacterium
GACGAAATAATATCTTCTCAAATCATTTCTACCCATATCAAGTGCCTAGCGGCACATTTTAACATTCTTCGCAATAATCCACAGGTTTGAAAATGTATCTTTCATCATAGGACACCTCAAATCTTTCAAGAAATTCCAGATACTCTTCAAAAAATGTCTTTCTGCGATGATGCATTTTTTGATCTTTTATATAATCGATAACATGATCAACCTGCGATTTGCTGTATGAAAATCCACCATATCCCTCCTGCCAGGTAAAGCGTCCGGTTACTAATTTCTTTTTGTTAATCCACTTTGATGAATCTCCTTTGACATCCTGCATTAATTCAGACAAAGATTCTGTGGGTCTCATCCCGAAAAATAAATGGATGTGGTCAGGCATCCCATTTATCGCTAAAACTTTATGACCATGATTTTGAATGATCCCAGCAATGTACTTATATAATTCGTCTTCCCATGTTTTCCTGATTAAGCAACTCCGATCCTGAACTGTGAATACGGTTTGAATGTGAATTTGTGTGTAAGTATTGGCCATAATTAATTGATATAATACTTTTCAAAAATAAAAATCAAACGCATTGATCAGAGAAAAAATTTATTTTTTATAAATCTCAAGGGTGTCCCACTGCGGAAAACACGAGTGAACTTTTTACATGCAACAGGGTTAATTGAAATACAGACCTTTTTCACCCATATTTTGAATTCCGGCATTTTATTTACTTTGAAGGCGGATAAAAACAGGGTAAATTAATCATTACCGGATTTCCAATGAGGAAAAGTTCAAAGCAATAATTGAGCATAAAAGAAATATGAAAGCAGTTATTTACAATGAATTCGGACCGCCGGAGGTTCTCGAATTAAAAGAAAAAGAAAAACCTTTTCCAAAAGACAATGAAATTTTAATAAAGATTTATGCGGCATCGGTGAACTATGGGGATTTGATCGCCAGGCATTTCAATGATGTTACTCCGCGTGAGTTCAATATGCCATTTTTGTTCTGGTTCATGGCACGCATGTATTTCGGATGGAGTAAACCGAAAGTCAACATCCTGGGAAGTGAGTTTTCAGGCGAAGTTGAATCCACAGGAAAGGGTGTAAAAGCATTTAAATCAGGCGATCAGGTGTTCGGTTATCTGGGGCAGGCCATGGGCGCATATGCTGAATTCCTTCGGATGAAAGAGGATGGCGTTGTTGTTCATAAACCCGAAAACATGTCGCATGAAGAAGCGGCAACAATTCCAAGCGGAGGGATGACAGCCCTGGCTTTACTGAGGAAAGCCCAAATTCAGGCCGGCCAAAAAGTGTTGATCAATGGGGCTTCGGGTGGGATCGGCAGCATGGCTGTGCAATTGGCTAAAAATGCCGGAGCCGAAGTTACCGGCGTATGCGGAACCCACCGAATTGAATTTGTCAAATCGCTTGGGGCTGATAAGGTTATCGACTATACCAAAGAGGATTTTACTAAATCGGGCGAGACTTATGACCTGATCTTCGATATCCTGGGCAGGAGTTCCTTTTCAAGGTGCAAAAACTCCCTGGCCGGAAACGGTCGTTACTTGCGGGCAAGCTTCAAATCGCCACAACTGATCCAAATGTTGTGGACTTCCCTTTTCAGCAAGAAAAAAGTGATCTGCGCATTGTCGCCGCAAAAAAGCGAAGACCTGAAAGAAATAAAAAAATTCATCGAAGCCGGAAAAATAAAGTCGATCATCGACCGGAGCTTCGCTGCTGAACAAGTTGCCGAAGCACACCGCTACGCGGAAGAAGGCCGGAAAAAAGGGAATATCGTCATCACTTTCAACAACAACCGGCAACCGGCAACAATTCACGAATGACAAATAACCAATAAGAATAAACCAATCCACCTATGACCGATAAACCAACTTCCCTGAAGCGGATATCAAGAATAGCAGGAACCGGATACCTCATCATCTTCATCACCGGTATTTTTTCCAATTTTTTTGTGATCGAAGGACTGATTGTACCGGGCGATCCGGCAAAAACCACTGCCAATATCATTGTTTCGGACGGATTATTCCGTTTTGGGATATTCAGCTTTTTGGTGATGGTGATCTTCGACCTGGTGCTTACATGGGCATTGTATATCCTGCTTCAACCGGTGAATAAAAACCTGTCGCTCTTTACGGCGTGGTTCCGGCTGGTAAATGTGGCAATTTTCGGGATGGCATTGGTTCACCTTTTTGCAATACTGCAATTGACAAAGGATTATGGATTTCTGGAGATAACTGAGCAAAACTGGGTAAATTCACAGGTTATGCATTCCCTTAATATGTTTAACGACACCTGGCTCATCGGACTGGTGTTTTTTGGCGTTCACTTGCTTTTCCTTGGGTATTTGATTCACCGGTCAGGTTACATCCCAAAAATTCTTGGTATATTGCTGATCATCGCATCCATAGGATATTTGGCGGACAGTTTTGCCAGTTTTATGTTACCCGATTATGCTGATTTTGAAAACATATTTATGATCATTGTGGTAATAACCGGCATTGTTGGTGAACTTTCGTTTACGCTCTGGTTATTGTTTAATGGTGTACGAGATCAAATGCCGGTTGTAGATGAAACTGCAATCTAAAAACCGGCCTTCACGGCTAAATTTTATTTTGAAGTGCTATGATAATTTTGCCGGGATTTCAGATCGTTTTGATCTATTTGCAAAAAGGTTTGAGTCCTTTGCCCGTAGGGCATTTATATCCATAGAAAATTAGTCTTCCATGAGATTGATTTCCCGAAGGGAATAAACAATAGCTAAAAATTCAGGCAGAAACACCAATA
>JAFGBL010000039.1 GCA_016933115.1 Bacteroidales bacterium
ATTGGTTTACTTCATGGTGATGACAATTCCTGTATCGCACATTTCGGCACAGGATCAACCTGTAAAGAAACCCTATAAACTCACCCACCACATGTCGCCCGGGGAAAAGGCGATGTTTCACCTGGTCGGTAAAGATTACAAGGCAACCGATCCGCCACCCGGTGAGGTTCACAATGTAGCCGAATTTGAAAAAATGGAAGGGGTGCTCGTGGGTTATCCTGGCGATTTTGGAATTTCCTACCAGGTGATCGCCGCTATGTCGGAGGAGACAATGGTCACTACGATCGTGGAAAACAATAACCAGCTTACCTATGTAACGAACCAGTATCAATCCAATGGGGTGAACATGGCCAATGCCAATTTCCTCGTAAAACCGTTGGACTCATACTGGACCAGGGATTACGGCCCGTGGTATATCCGGTATGGTGACGACCATGTCGGGATTGTGGATTTTGTTTACAATCGTCCGAACCGGCCCAACGACAACATGGTTCCGCAGCACATGGCCGATTTCCTTGGGATAGAATGGTTCGGAATGAACCTGATCCATACCGGGGGAAATTATATGACCGACGGCTACGGGATTTCCTCTTCAACGGATCTTGTATGGGAAGAAAACCCAACCCTTTCACATGACGAGATCGACCAACTGGTTCAGGATTACCTGGGAATTGATACCTATCACGTGGTCGATGATCCGAACAATACCTATATCGACCATATCGATTGCTGGGGCAAATTCCTGGATGTGGACAAAGTGCTGATCCGTGAGGTGCCCGAAAGCCATCCCCAATATGATGAGATCGAAGCAACGGTAGCCTATTATGCAGGACAAATTTCATCCTGGGGCAACCCTTTCCAGGTTTACCGGGTTTGGACACCCAACGACCAACCTTACACCAATTCATTGATCCTGAACAACCGGGTGTTTGTTCCGATAACCGGCTCACAGTGGGATGATGAAGCAATTGCATCCTATGAAGAAGCCATGCCCGGATATGAAATACTTGGATTCACAGGTTCCTGGGAATCAACCGACGCTTTGCATTGCCGTACCAAAGGCATTGCCGACAGGAACATGCTTTATATTGAGCATTACCCGCTTTTGGGAATACAACCCGTACTGGATGAATATGCAATCGAGGCAAAAATTACAGCATACAGCGGGGCTGCGATCAACTACGGAGATGTAAAAGTAAATTACTCGATCAATGGCGGTACAATGCAGGAGATCACCATGAATTACGAGGGCGATAAAATATATACGGCGGCCATTCCAGCTTCCGATCCGGGATCGGAAATTGCTTATTTCATTACCGGCCAGGATGCAGATGGCAACCAGGCCAATCATCCCATTATTGGAGAATTTGATCCCCATATTTTCTTCATTGGCGAGGAGCTATTCCCCAATATAGCAGTTGATGTTACCAGTATTGAAGCTATGGCAACAACAGGTTCCCAAACAACCGAAAATTTTACCATCACCAATGCAGGAGAAATCGATTTGAACTACAATATTTACTGGAATACGGCCATTTATGAAGATTTTAATTATGCCGTGGATGACAGTCCGGCACCTACAAGCTGGGAATTCAACACCTTTACGGAACTTGGCTGGACCACAATTGATGTTGATGACAGCGGGGAGATCGCCATGATCAATATTGACTATCAATGGCAAACCGACCAGTATGCCTATGAAAGCACATTTTACATTGAATCGCCACAGGGTACGGATGCGATAATTGCATCGGGAAACAACACGGGCAACTATTCCATCAGCCTCGACGATTTCAATGGAGAGGAAATGACTGGAACCTGGAAAATGTGGATCGAAGATTCATATGGTGATGGCGGCCACAAAGCCTCCAATATTGAGGTGACGGTGACAAAATCCGTTGACATTGCACAATGGCTTGAAGTTGTCCCCGCAGAAGGTACTGTTATTCCTGGCGATCAGCAAATAATTGAAGTAACCTGCGATGCATCGGAACTACCGGTAGGTGAATATGACGGAATCATGATGGTTTATTCCAATGACCCCGACCAGGAGACAATTGAAATCCCGGTTCATTTTACGGTTGATGTTGCTTCCGGTTTATCTGAAAATGATTTATCTGAAAATAGGGTTAACAATTATCCGAATCCATTTTCCGGTAATACTTACTTTGATGTAAATGTATTAAATACCTGCCTGGTCACATTTGATATTTATAACCTGCAGGGGCAGAAAATCCAATCGCTGGTAAATGAGGTTTTGGAAAGCGGTAGATACAAGTTTACCTGGAATGGTGAAAATTCCATAGGACAAAAGGTGAAGGTAGGTGTTTATTTCTACAGGCTGAAAATCGATAACTTCGAAAAGACCGGCAAGCTGATCCTGGTGGAATAGGACCAAAAAGAGGGCATTTGATTATGGAGACTGCTTCGTCTCCCGATTACAATCGGTATTCTCGCAGTAATGTCATTGCAATGACGAGGAAAGAGGAAGAAGCCTGCCTGACGGACAGACAGGCAATCTCAAAGTTTATTTTTTAATTTGATCTGAAACCTAATATTTACTTTTTTACCATAGTATTCAGGAATGGAGTTTTTCAATTAGGAAGAAAAACTCCTCTAAAATTTTTTGAATAATAACCTCTAAAGCTTTTTTTATTCCCCTTTTATTCTTTTTAGTAACTTAGCTCGATTCAATGTTTAAATCTGTTATCATGAAATTTTCAGTATTTGTCACTATTTTATTGACGTTGGTATATTGCCAGGTTAAGGCGCAGGTAAGCGATTTTACAGGAACTAAATCCGGGAATCCCGGCATAAAAACCGTTAAAGCAGAAAAGGGCCAAACCCTGTTTGATTTTATGGATCCTTCCCTATTGAAGGAACAACAAACTGATATTAACCCCGGTGTCGACCCGGAAGGCGATTTTATGCTCCGGTCAACCTTTACCAACGACGGTTCAAAAATTCTGGTGTGCAATGGTGGAACGGATAATGTAACCGTTTTTGATTGGGAAACTATGGAGGCGATAGCCGTGATTGAAGTGGGCAATTATCCCTGCGATGTGGCAGTAACTGACGATTATGCCATCATACCCTGCATTTTTGGGGATGAAATTTATGTGGTTGACCTGGATGATTATTCAAATATGACCGTTTTTGCCGGTCCGACCGGGATTCAACCCGCGGTAGTGGAGGTAAGTCCGGATGGACAATATGCCTACATCGCCAGCGACATCAACGATGGAATGACCGTTATCAACCTGTCTGATCTATCCTTAGAAAATACGTTTTCAAATTTCCCAATTCATCTGCTAACCTACTCCTGGATATCCACCGGAGGTCGGAGTACCTTTAAATTTTCCCGGTTTGAAGTTTCACCGGATGGGCAGCATCTCATCGTCGGCAATGCGGACAATGAAGTATTGTACATCAATACCTCTACCGGAAATGTGGATTATTCCATACCCGGTATACCCAACTGTTTTGTGATGGGATTGTCAGGTGACGGAAGCAAGACCATTGCCCTGAGTGATGAAAACAATATTTTCCAGGCATTCCAGATTGACAATACAACCCATCAGGTGACCGGAACCGTTGCGTTGACCGGAAATTACCTGGCCACCTTCGAGGTGGGTGTGAACCAGGACGGCAGCAAGGCTTTTGTAGGTATCGGAAATAATTCCAGTGCCATTGTGCGTTTTGCCACTTCAGATTTTGTGGTGTTTACACAAACCTACACCCCGTTTTGGATCGGCACCTCACCCGACCATCAGTATGCCATCAACGGTCAGTACCGGTTTTCGGTTCTTGATTTTGAAACGGAATCCATCGTCGGCCAAAAATGGGGCTGGACGCAGGATTTCGGATGTGTTTCTCCCGTCAACCTGAATGTGGTGGGTTACGATCCTTTGCGGTATGAAGGCATCTATTATTTTAATTGCAATGACCCAACCGATATTGATATGAAAGGCAAAACCCAATCGGGATGGCCACCAGAAGGAGATACCCCCTATCGCATCGCCATTTCTCCTGACGGTAACAAAGCGGTTACTTCGAACTCACTATCAGAGAACACCTCTATTATCGATTTGACAACTTATACGGTAGATACCATTATTTTCCTGGAGGAAAAAAGCGATGCCATTGGTATCACACATAATTCGGAATGGGCAATACTGGGTGGTTACGACCTTCAAACCATCAAACTGATCAACCTGTCAACCAACGAATTGGTTACCACTGTTCAGACCGGACAAAGGCCATTGATGGTGGCCATCAGCCCGGATGACAATTATGCGTACATCGGAAATTTACAGGGCAATTCCGTTTCGATCGTTGAACTGGACGGCGCATCCAGCCACGAAGTTGCCGACATACCTACGGGTGTAATCGGGTTGGTTTGGGCAGCATTTGGTGTCCGTAGCAGCGTGGAAGTCGATCCCACAGGGCAATATATTTTGGTGGCTGCAAGTTTTGAGGACAAAGTACAGGTGATTGATATTGCACAGCAAGAAATTGTTGCCAATTTACCGGTGGGAACCTTCCCTTTGAAAATTGCATTCAATAATAACGGAGATTTTGCTGCGGTAACTAATTACAATAGTGATAACTTTTCGATCATTCATGTAGACGGAGAAAATTCATCGGTGGTTGGAACATACTCCAGTAACGGAGACGGGCCATTGAGGCTGGCTTATAATCCGGTGAATGATGAATTCGGGATCATCAACTACAGCTCAAAAACGGTAATTAATGTTGATGCTCAAACAGGAGCGATCATCAGTACCGATTATTATACACAGTACGGAAATCCGATCCAGATATTTTATGATCCGGATGGCAATCCCATCGTTCTCACCCTTTCGAATAACGATTCCCCGGGCCATTTGGTCCGGGCAGGCGAAGCAATTGAATTGCCGGCAACACCCACTTATTTCGATTATTGTCCCGCGACCAATACCGCCGTGGTTTGTATGCCCGGCCCCGACTTTGTAACGGTGGTGGAATATAACCAAACGACTGTACCGCCTGTGGCCAATTTTACGGCAAATGTCACGACTGTACAGGTGGGTGAAAATGTGGAATTTACCGATCTTTCGCAAAATAATCCCACTTCCTGGGAGTGGGATTTCGAAGGAGGAACTCCTATGGTATCGTCTGAACCCAATCCAACCGTGATATACGACACAGAAGGTTCCTTCGATGTGAGCCTGACAGTAACAAATGATGCCGGAAGCGATACAAAAACCGAAACAGATTACATCAATGTTCTCCCACTGACTTTTATTGATGAATCGGGATTTGAACAGAAGGTATCCGTACACCCGAACCCGGCAACAGATATGATTTATATTGACCTGGTGTATGATATGAAAACCACTCTGACGGCCTCGGTATACAGCCCGCAAGGAAAATTATTGACCTGGCAAAATCTCAAAAGCAAACAAAACGTACTGGATATTTCGAATCTGGAAAATGGCCTTTATATATTAAAATTAGGAAAAGGCAGTCATTCGAAATCCATCAAATTGATAAAAAAATAAAACATGTTCTATGAAAGTCAATGGCAAACATTACCGGACAGTTTGGTTGGAAGGGACATCGGTCTTTATGATCGACCAAACCTTATTGCCATTTGAGTTCAAAATATTTGAGGCAAAAACCTATCACGAAAGCTGTTTTGCCATCCGGACGATGATCACCCGGGGTGCAGGTGCCATTGGTGCTGCAGCCGGATTTGCCATGGCCCAGGCATGGAATAACGTCGAAGTCAATAATGATCCCGATCTGGCAGATAAGGCCCGCTACGAAATCGAATCGACCCGGCCCACAGCCCGTAACTTGTTCTATGCTGTCGAACGCGTGTACAATGCAGGAAAAATATCCTTTGAAAAAGCTGTGAACGAAGCTCAAAAAATAGCTGACGAAAACATCGAAGAAGCCAGGAATATTGGGAAATTCGGAAATGAGCTGATCAAGGACGGATTCCGGATTCAAACCCATTGTAATGCCGGCTGGCTGGGTTTTGTGGATTATGGGAGTGCTTTATCCCCGATCTATATTGCTAAAAATATGGGTAAAAATATTTTTGTGTATGTTGATGAAACCCGTCCACGTAACCAGGGAGCCAAACTGACTGCCTGGGAGTTAAAAAACGAAAATATCCCACACGCTATAATACCTGACAATGCAGGGGCTTACTTGATGTCGAAAGGGGAAGTGGATATCATGATCGTGGGGGCGGACAGGGTGGCGGCAAATGGGGATGTCGCGAATAAAATCGGGACTTTGGAAAAAGCAATCGTAGCCAAGCAATACGGTATCCCGTTTTATGTAGCAGCTCCCTTATCCACATTCGACATGGAAACCCCTGACGGTGGAAGTATTCCGATTGAACAGCGGGATGAGGCTGAAGTATTTTTTCAGGAAGGGATGGACACTTCGGGCAGGATCAGGAAAATTTGGGTGTGCAATCCGGGGTCGGCAACCTTGAACCCTGCTTTCGACGTAACTCCTGCGGAACTGATCAAAGGAATTATTACAGATAAAGGAATCATTAAACCAAATCAAAAATCAATAGCGAAACTGTTTGAATAATGGAACAACTGAAGGAAAAAGAACGGGTAGCCTATTTTATGAGGCGAATGTATGAACAAAGGCTCACCACGAGCACAGGTGGGAATATCAGCTTAAAGGTGGGTGAAAAAATCCTGATCACCCCCTCCCAGACCGACAAGGCAAGGATGGTAGCTGAATCAATTGGCTCCATGACATTGAATGGCAGGGTTCTTTCCCACAGGTTCAAGGCCAGTATGGAAAACAAAATGCACCTGGCTATCTACCATAAAAGGCCGGATGTAAAAGCCATTATTCACGGACACCCTATTTTTGCTACAAGTTTTGCTATTTGCGGAAAGAAAGTAATGACCAACCTGGCCGGAGAATCCAGGGCCATTCTGGGTGAACCTGTTATGGCAGATTATAAATTGATGGGAACACAGGAGCTGGCTGATGTCGTGGCAGAGGCTAGTTTGAGAGGGAATGTGATCCTGATGGAAAATCATGGTGTAATAACACTGGGAGATACCCTTGTGGAAGCATTTGATCGAATCGAAGTTTTGGAGGCTGCTGCTAAAATGACCCTCATCACTCAAATGATCGGCAACCCGAAAGAGCTGAACGCTGAGGAATTAAAGGAAATTGATAATCTTTTTGAATGAAGTTAACAAACATCCGCATATTGGTGATCTTTTTCATTTTTTACTGCAGTACAAATTTATTCGGGCAGCAAAGGGGTTATTTTTACGCAGATGCCGGAATGTCCCAAACATATCAGGGGTTTTTTTACCTGTTTGACGGCATCGTTGATATAGGCGGTGGTTATGACTATCATTTGCTCAATAACCTGTATGTTGGGCCTTCGCTTCATTTTGACTTCCTAAACAGGAAAAACACCTCAGGAAGGACGCTTTTGTATAAGCCCAAACTGAATATCCTCTACGAGATAAAAGTTGCAAAAAGGTTTTATATCACACCGGTAGCTTCCATCGGTTATGCTTTTTTTAATATCTCCAACAAGGAATTCAATTACAAGGAAATCCAGCAGGGAATTATGCTGGGAGGCGATCTCAGGCTCACGTGGAAAACACAAGAACAGTTGGATTTTTATCTTTTTGGCCGCTATGATTATATTTATTTGGATAAAGATGATAACTTTACACTGCTCGAATATTACAGAAATGTAAACCTGACCAGTTTCGGGATCGGAATTAATATAAAACCGAAAAACCATGAAATGTAAAGGTCGCATCATATTCCGGTTCATCATTTTATTTTTGCTTTTTGCATGTGAAAAGGAACAGGAAACCATCATCCTCGACAAACAATACCTCACTGTTGCCGATTTACTGGAGTATTGCAAAGGATCATGCGATGTGATTCAAAGTTGGGAGAATCAGACGGCCCTCGTTAAAGGCCATATTATGGATTTTGATTCCGACTCGGTTATTCAGGAATATTATAATAAAAGTCGATTCTATCTTCAGGATATCCGAAACGGGATGTATATGGAGGTAAGGGTTCAGGATAGCAAAGAGGCCATTTTTAATATCATCATGTCGGGTAAGAAGACCGATTTATTTTATATTGAGGGAACTGCTACTGCTGTAATAGCGAATAATGATGGGGAATGTCATAAAGGGGTTGTAGTTCTTTTAGATCAACCCAATAATATTTATTTTGAGAACCAATGAAACAAAACAATACCTGCGACTGGCCGGGTAACAATCCGCTCATGATTGAATACCATGATAAGGAATGGGGCGAACCGGTCCATGATGACCAGAAGCATTTTGAATTCATGACCCTGGACGCTTTCCAGGCAGGTCTGAGCTGGGCCATCATCATGAACAAACGGGAAGGATTCCGAAAAGCTTTCGATCACTTTGATGTAAACAAAATCGCCCGTTATGACGAAACGAAAATTCAGGAATTATTAAAAGATCCGGGGATCATCAGAAACCAAATGAAGATCAGGGCAACGGTTCACAATGCCAGGAAATTCATTGAGATCCAACAAGAGTCCGGTAGTTTCGACGATTATATTTGGCAATTTACCGGCCATAATACCATCCATAACCAATGGACTTCTTTAAATCAAATACCGGCAACCAGCCCCGAATCGGATGCCATGAGCAAAGACCTTAAGAAAAGGGGTTTTAAATTTGTTGGTTCAACCATTTGTTACGCCTATATGCAGGCAGCAGGGATGGTGAATGACCATTTAGTAAAATGTTTTAGAAACAAAGAGCTTAAAATTTTATCAATATAATTGGTCCAATCGTTTCAACCATTGCCCAAAAAACACATCGTAAACTTTATAGCCAATTTCATCTTGAAGTATCATTTCCTTGTTGATAAGGGAATCAAGATTGGTTTTTATAGTGCTTGCTGCCGATAATCTGTATTTTTGAATAAAATCTTTTGAGGTTGGCATCTTTACCAAACCTTCCAAAGCGATAGCTTTTAAAAGATTAAACTGATGTTCTGTCATTAGGTTCCTGTAATTGTAATAAATAACTTCATGTTCCTTTAGAATGTTTAACATTGTGTTCACCACCAGGTCAATCGTGATCTTTTTGGAATTGGTGCTATAAAGCTTATTGCAAATGAATTGAACATAAAATGTATGCACTTCCGTCAGATCAAGTATAAGGTCAATGGCCTCCGTTTCAATTGTACTTTTATTTTTTTCAAAATGATACGCAATGAATTTTTTGTATTCCTCCCGGTCAATTTTCCCAAGATTTAGGAAGTCGGTACTTTGATAAAAAGGTCTTTGATTATCTCCAAACATGGAAAGCAACATATGTTTTTGGCTTCCTGAAAAAATAAAAGTGGTATTTGTAGTAAGTTGTATCTGACCCCTGAGTAATGCTTCAAGCTTTTTTTCATGGTAGTTATTGATCTGCTGGAATTCATCAAAAGCAATGATGAAGCTCATTTTCTGACTTTTCAAATAAGTAAAGATCTCTTCAATTGTGGTTTCCCTCGAAACCGGATCTTGCAAGGAAATATCTATTTTCGGCTCTCCTGTCATTGAATCGATGGTAATGCTTGGCCTGATACTTTTTACCATGCTAGTGAAAGTTTTAATGACCTGGGTTGTTTTCCTGTCAAATTTACCGATCACTGATTTCGCAAATGCTTTAATGAAATCTTCAGTGGAGTGGGTATGCATGAGGTCTAAATAGATACATTGCAGCTCTTTTTGTTTATGTATTTGATTAAAATAGTGCAAAATAATGCCAGTTTTACCAAGTCTTCTATGCGAAATAATCGTTAAATTGCGTTGATTTTTTATACAATTATCCACTCTTTTTAATTCTTCAGTTCTGTTGCAAAAGTATTCAGGACTTTCGTATCTGCCTAGAACAAAGGGATTAAAGGTTTTCATATTAGTAAATGTTACATAAATTATGTAACGCAAATATAGTAAAATATATTACGTAAAATACGTAACGTAAATTGCGTAAGAATTTTAGACAACAATTTCTATTTTATCAATAGAATTTTTTTAATAATTGTTGCTTCGTCGGTTTCTAATTTCAGAAAATAAATACTATTGGGCAAATCACTTAAGTCAATTTCAATTACCCTTTCATTCTGTACATTGCTATTGAGTTTCTTTAAAGTATTTCCTTCATTATTCAATATTGAAATTTCAGCCTCACCCGATATTTCTTTCAGATCAATAAAAAGATTTCCATTACAGGGGTTTGGATAAATGCTGAATTAAGCTTAATATATGTAAGGTTAGGTTTTTATTTTGACTTCCTTTTTAAAGTCTTCAGTCGGCAGTGGGCAGTCCGCAGTCCTTATGATGGTATCAATTTACTGCAGACTGCCTACTTTTCACTGCCTACTGATTTTATAGTTTTATCATTTTTCTTGTTTGCACTCCTTCATTGGTTTTTAATACACAGAAATAAATCCCTGGCACTAAATCCACCGTATTAAAAACTACCCTTTGTTCTCCCTGCTGCTGAACCTCATTCACCAACGTTGTCATCTCCCGCCCGCTCAGGTCAAGGATTTTCAGGGTGACGGGTGAATTATGTGGTAAAGTGTATCCTATTAAAGTTGTTGATTCAAGTGGATTTGGGGTAATGAAAAAGGTGTTTCCAGGATTTAGCTCTTTTACAAAAGGGAGGATAGTATCACAGGCATCCTGAACCTGTTGCGGTGTGTTGCAACTCGTAGCATTGTCATGGATGTTAACTGTTCCGTTCGGTGCAACCAGGTAATCGCAAATGCTTTGAACTTCACATTCGCTTAATAGATCATTATTAGCAATTATCAAATGATCAATAGATTCCGGGGAGATATTTTCAAGTCCTGATAAGCTGGTCAATGACAAATTGCCACTGCCAACCCAATTCTGCCCAATTTCAATGCCCCCCGATACTAAGGTTAGGTTTTCTAGGGCTGTTAATGAAGTTAAAGAATCATTGGATTCAATATTTAGCATCCCACCGATTGTAGTCAAATTTTCCAGCCCATTTAAATTTTTCAGTTCTTGATTATAACTAATTTTTAATAGATCTCCAATAAAATTTAAGTTGTTTAAACCCATTAAATTTGTAAGATTATTATTCATAATTATCACGTGACCAGAAACAGAGGTCAGGTTTTCCAGAGAACCTAAACTGGACAGATTAGGATTATTATGAATACTTAAGTCTCCGCTAATGGAAGTTACATTTTCCAAACCTGTAAGATTAGTTATTGCATCGTTAAATTCTAGGTTAAGTCCTCCAATTGAATTTAAATTGCTGAGTCCTGAAATGCTGGTTAGGGAATCATTGTCCCCTATTACAAGGCGCCCCTCTAACGAATTTATATTTTCCAAACCATTTAAATTGGCTAGAGAATTATTTCCAATTATGATGAGGCTATAACCGGCCCCAACTCCGATATACGATAAATTATCCAATCCATTCAGAGAAGTCAGATTATTATTTTCAATAATATATAATGGACCTCCTATGGAAGTCAAATTCTCTATTCCGGATAGATTTATCAAGGCAGAAGGAGCAGACCCATTGTTGTATACATGACCTATTTTTAAATACCCGCCAATTGAAGTAAGATTGTTTAAACCCTCCAAATTTAGCAAAGAATCATTTCCAAGAATAACAAAGTTTCCCCCAATTGAGGTGAGATTATGAAGACCCAATAAATTGCTGAGTGAAATATTCCCCACATAAGCACCCTCATATCCTCGGCCGATATTTAAATTCCCGCCAATTGTGGTAATATTATCCAGTCCGTCTAAACTGTTCAATAAATCATTCCCACGGATAGATAACGAGTCTCCAATAGACGTAAGAACATGAAGTCCATTCAAATTGGTAATATCACTGCCACCACATATTAAAATACCCCCCTCGATCTCAGTGCATCCGGGGTAATTGATTTGGAAACTATCGATTTCTGCCTGGGTGGAAAAGATGATCCCTTCGGGGAGGCAATGGTAGTCATATTCAAGAATATTTACTGTGTTGACGATCCCCTGTACGGACAGACCTCCTCCATAATAAATCTTGTCGCCGCAGGATGCATGTGCATATAGATACCTTGCCGGATCCAGGTCAGGGACTGAATAATCCCATTGGCCGGTCTCCGGGTAATAAACCTCAACTATTCCATTACTTGGACCGAAATAAATAGGTCCTGTTAACGAAATTGTATTCATGTGACCCGTAAAAACAAGGGCATTGTTTATATTTTCTGCCGTAACGATCCTCGGACTTTGCAAATAAATGGGATCATCCCATAGACCTGTGGCAATATCATATACTTCAACGAGTGTACTTGTTACAGAATATGGCAGTGTTCCGCCCGCAAAGTAAATCTTACCATTGCATACAGTTGCTGCAATTACGGCACGGGCAACGGAAAGAGAGTCAACAGTCCATACTCCGGTTTCAATATCAAAAATATCGATGACGTTTGTTACCTGTTGAGTCCCGGTTGCACCCCCGGCAATATATATTTTACTTCCTGCTGCGACTCCACCAACAAAACAACGGGGAACAGATAAAGAATCCACCGACCAACTATCAGTTTCCAGGTCGTAAATATCTATTATATTGGTGTATGCTGTACTGGTTCCTCCATTTGTATGATAATGGCCTCCTGCAAAAAATACTTTGTTGCTGCAGGCAACCGCTCCCCCATAAACTGTCCGGCCAAACGAAAGATATTCAATGGACCATTGCCCTGTTGATTTATCAAACACGTCAATGTCAGTAAAATTTCCTGTCCCCGGGTAATTACTTCCACCGGCGATAAAAACTTTTCCGCCGCAAGATACTGCCGCTGCATTCCATCGGCCCGAAGATTCCAGATCAAATGAACTCCATTGATCCTCTCCAATATCATATATGTCAACAGTATTTTGAAAAAGTGAATTGGTTATCTTACCGCCTGAAAAAAAGATACTGTCATCCAGCATAACGGCCGAAACTCCCGTTCTGGCATAGCTAAGTGTATCCTCAGACCAACTCCATGGCTGCGCATGAGCACAAAGCCAGAAACTTAGCATAATCAATGTTAATTTAGTTTTCATAATGACCTCCGTTTTATTACCGTCATTGCGAACTTTTGGGCAGCTTGTGCGGGAGCGTGAAGCAATCTCCTAAAAATTAACGTGTTTATATCAATAAGGAGATTGCTTCGCTCCAGGACTTATTCCTCCGCTTCGGCTCGCAATGACGTTTATTTATTTAAAGTTTTATCATTTTCTTCGTCTGTACTCCTTCACTGGTTTTTAATACACAGAAATAAATCCCGGCCTTTAAACCCAACGTGTTGAAAACCACTCTTTGCTCTCCCTTTTGCTGGACTTCATTCACCAGTGTTGCCATTTCCCGCCCGCTCAGGTCAATAATTTTGAGGGTTACTGGTGAATTTTTAGATAAAGTGTATTCTATTAATGAACTTTGTCCAAGAGGATTTGGGTAAACATTTATACTGGTTCCGTTTGTTTCTGACATCAATTGATCTTCGTCGCCCACAATAACCTGGAAATAGTCATTTAAAATCCTGAACAAGATTTCTGTTCGGTTTTCGAATCCATTGATCGCTTCAAATCCAAAAGCAAAGAATACGGTTTTATAGGTTGCATCTTCATATCGGATGGCTGCCCCTTTTATTCCTGTGGTCACATATTTGAAGACTATCTCAGCATTTGTAAGTGGCCCTACTACACTCTTAGAGAATTGATTGGCCAGGGCATCCCCTGTGTTAAGCTGATATTGCTCGCCATTCCCAATAGGATCATTCTCTATTCCAATGATATAACTTGAATTTGTATTATCTTCAATATGTTCGACGTGCAGGTAACTTTCCAGGAAAGAAGTTCCTGCCAGTTCATCACTGATATTTTGCCCGCTCATAAATAGCTGGCCCCCACTATCCAGGTATCCTTCCAAAAGCAACTGATTGTTCTCTGAGATGGTGTTTTCAGCATCACTCCCTGTAAACCAGATAACAGCCGGAATATTACTGATCATTTCCGGTATAGGATCACCCATAACTTCCGGATCATAATATTGGTAGATGTAACCTAATGAATCAAGCGATTTGAGATACCAGTCCTGGGTTTGAATCATACTGCTTGCCTCATCGCGGACCAGCAATACATCGGCAAGACCACCAAACAGGTTGAAGGTTGTTGTGTATTCTTTCCCGTCATTCCATGTGAAATGCAACTGAAATTCAATGTTTCCCCTTGGGAGGGTTGAACCCACTTCAAAAACAAACTGATCAACTGGCAACTGGATTTCATCCAGATAATTGAGTGTACCCAGCTCGACGGTTGAATCGCTTGTTAATGTAAGGTAAGGACTCTCAAATGAAAGCGTTACAGTCGTATTCTCAGCTATTTCGGTTATATTCGTATTGTTCCTGAATTTAAAACCCAGTTGAAACTCTTCATTTGGCTCAATCAGCTGGTCACCGTCTGCATCAGTCATTGAAATAGTTTCCACGGAAAATGCATCGTATTGCATTGCAAAATAGTCCAGGGAATATCCTAATTCACCCTGCTGGTTGACCATGGTGTTCAATAAAAAAATGCTACCCCATTGGTCATTTTTATGGTATTCAATACCTGTCGATGAAATCGGGGGATTGGTCCATATGCCTCCCCAATATGTACTACCCAGCGTTTCGTCATAAAACCAACTAAGGCATTGTTGTCCGTAAACTGTATTAAATAAAGGGGTAGTTATCAATTCAATGGTTTCCGGATTGAGCAGGATGTTTCCATTGTATGTACCATGATTCATATACATACCCAGGAATTTAGAAAGATCCTGAGCACTCATCTTCAGCAATCCGGCTGGATAGGGTGGCCAGCCAAGCTGCAAGTGGGGAATAAATGATGTGCCTGACCAGGAATAGGGTGTAGCCAACAGGGACGTATCCATATTGGCTAGGAAAAAAGAAGCATTTTCTATTCCCAGCGGATCAAAAATATGCTCCTGGCAATATGCGTCAAAATCCTGCCCGGATATGACCTCAACCAGGTAACCAAGCAATGCACTACCCACATTTGAGTAATTCCATCCCCCCGGGGGATAAATGTACCAGTTATTCGAATTATAATAGGAACCATCCTCAACCAGATAACCTTCTAAAAATTCGCCGAGTGGAATCGGAGAATCCTGCCCCCATACTGCAAGCTGGTTTAAAATAACCCAGTAATCCTTTATTGAAGAAGTATGGGTCATGAGGTGATAAAAAGTAATGATACTATCCGGGAAAGTTGGATTGTACATCTCAAAAGGTAAATAATCATTGATATCATCATCAAGTTCAAAATCCCCCTGTTCCCATAGTTGCATAGCAGCTGTCTGCGTAATGAGTTTGGAAATAGAACAAAGTAGGAACGCTGTGGAATCGGTAACAGGTTTATTTTCTGCAATATTGGCAAAACCATAATGATACTTCCAGTAAACCTGCCCTTTCTTTAATATGTTAACCGACATACCGGGGACATGATTTGTATTGGCCCAGTCTGCTAAAAACTCCTGAAAGACTGATGGATTGAAGGATTTGATGGCTGCATTGTTACCAGTCAGGTTGCTGGTGTTTCTATCAGGGATGCCTTGCGTATTTTCCTGCCATATAGAAGGATTTCTAAATTCCTGGGAAAATAATCCTGCCCAGAGGATTAATAGAATGGTTGTGATGATTTGTTTTTTCATGATGACCTCCGTTTTAAAGTCTTCAGTCGGCAGTGGGCAGTATGCAGTCCTTATTATGGTATCAATTTACTGCAGACTGCCTACTTTTCACTGCCTACTGATTTTATAGTTTTATCATTTTCTTCGTCTGTACTCCTTCACTGGTTTTTAATACACAGAAATAGATACCTGCCGGTAAACCAGCCGTTTTGAAAACTACCCTTTGCTCTCCCTGCTGCTGGGTTTCATTCACAAGCATTGCCATTTCCCGGCCGCTCAGGTCAAAGATTGTCAAGGTGACGGGGGAATTTTGTTGTAAAATGTATTGTATTAATGTGGTTGATTCCAATGGATTTGGGGAGATGCTGAAGGTGCTTTCACGACCAACTTCTTTTACGTAAGTTATCGAATCACAGGCATCTTGTACCTGTTGTGTGTTGTTGCAGCCGGGGGCATTATTTAAAATGAAAACGGATGCATTTGGGCTGGCCAGGTAATCGCAAATACTTTGGACATCACAAGTTGATAACTGGTTATTAAACCGGATGAGCACGCTTTCAATGGAACCGGCAGCTATATTGTTCAAACCCTCCAAACTAGTCAGGTCATCATTACCACAAATTTTAAGTGCCCCACCGATGTATGTTAAATTGGACAAGCTCATTAAACTTGATAAATTTGGGTTACCAATAAAATTATTGCTTCCTATTTCAAGCATACCATTAATAGAAGTTAAGGCTTCCAAACCCTCCAAACTGGTCAGGGCATCGTTTTGATCAATATCAAGGCCTCCCCCGATGGTAATTAAATTGGATAAGCCCATTAAATTGGTTAGAGCATTATTCCCAATAATTTTAACGTCTCCATTGATCAAAGTCACATTGTCCAGGCCAGTTAAACTGATCAACTCGTGATTATATGTAATGCCAAGGTTTCCATCAATCAAAGTCACATTGTCCAAACCGGTTAAATTGGTCAGGACAGCGTCAGATATATAGACATTTCCACCAATGATAGTTAAATTTTCCAGGCCGGTCAAACTTGACAGGGAGTAGCTGAAAGGTTCAATCCTCAAACCTCCGATGTAAGTGACATTGTTCAAACCAGTCAAACTGATCAGGTTAATATTGTAATAAAGCGTCAGTTCTCCCCCGATTGAAGTCAAATTGTCGAGGCCAGATAAACTGGTCAGGCTTGTATTGCCGCTAATCCCAAGACCCTCATCGATGGAAGTCACATTGTCGAGGCCGGATAAACTGGTCAGGCCGGGGTTGTGGTAGATATCCAGTTCTCCGCCGATTGAGGTCAAACTTTCCAATCCCGATAAATTCGTCAAGGAATCATTATGATTAATTAAAAGATCGCCCCCGATGGAGGATAATATACTTAATCCGCTCAAATCCGTGATATCATCTCCCGAAATCAGCACATCCCCTTCCAGTTGCATGCAATCCGGAAAATTCTCCTGGAAATTGTCAATGTCTTCCTGGGTTATAAAATAATAATTACCATAGGGCAGGCATGGGATTGTGAATCCACAGGCATCAGCAACCTCAGCCGGATTGTCGCAACCGGGCGCATTATCGTATATTGAGACAACACCTGTTGGAGAAGCCAGATAATCGCAGAGGCCTTGGACTTCACAGGACGACAAGTTGTCGTTTTTAATAATACAAACATCACCTCCGATGGAATTCAGATTGTCAAGGCCTGTTAAACTAGACAATGTATCGTTTTTTATAATCATAAAGTTTTCCCCAATTGAGCTTACATTTTCCAGCCCTGTTAAATCCGTCAATGAAGGATTACCAAAATATTGAAGAGAATTCATGTACTGCTCAATGGTTCCTATTTTCAAGCTCCCTCCGATGGTTGAAAGGTTTTCAAGTCCGGACAGATCCGTTAATATATCATTGCAAGAGACCTCAAAGTACCCTCCGACAGCGGTTAGATTTTCCAGTCCAGACAAACTTGAAAGTGACTGATTTCCATTACAATACCAACCACTGAATGAAGCTGCAACACCTCCAATGATTAGATTTCCTTCCACTGAAATAATATTTTCAAGTCCGGATAATTCTGTCAGCGCATCATTCCCTGTCAGTATCAGGGACCCCCCGAGGGAATTTAGATTATTCAATTCTGTCAGGCTGTTCAAAAAATTGTTATTTGAAATCTGCAAGTCTCCCACAATGGAAACCAAATTATCCAATCCCGACAAACTGCTCAAAGTATCGTTATTTGAAATCTGCAAGTCTCCTCCTATGGAAACCAAATTATCCATTCCTGATAAACTGGCCAAAGAACCGTTATACTCAATCTTCACAGATCCCACAACAAAAGACACATTGTCAAGTCCTGATAAGCTTATGAGGGAAGGATTTCCACCAAAGGTGTCCACACTCCCTGTGCCAATAACTAAACTTCCCGCTATAAAAGTTATATTCTCCAATCCCGTTAAACTGGCAAGGGTGTTGTTACTACAAATAATTAAATCCCCGCTAATGTTTATCAAATTATCCAGTCCTGATAAATTAGTCAAAAGAGGATTAAAATTCCCATATTCGTCATCACCTATTACAAAATTTCCGGCAATTGCTGTTAGAACATTTAAACCGCTTAAATTCGTAATATCATCCCCATTGATGGTTACATCCCCCTCAATCGCTGTACATCCGGGATAATTCACCTGGAAACTGTCGATCGCTGCCTGGGTGGAGAAGGTGATGCCCTCGGGGAGGCAGGACTGGGCTGAAAGCTGCAAGTGGCAACAGATCAGCAATGCTAAAAATAAAAGTGTTAGGTTTTTCATATGGTCTTAATTTTAAAGTCGGCAGTGGGCAGTCCGCAGTCCTTATGATGGTATCAATTTATTGCAGACGGCCTACTATTCACTGCCTACTGATTTTATAGTTTTATCATTTTCTTCGTTTGCACTCCTTCATTGGTTTTTAATACACAGCAATAGCGGTAACCTAAAGTTCAATTGGCTCAATTTCCATTTGAAAGCTATACGGGATTTTCATCTTAACTGGTGATGATTTAACATCACTCCGTCTCCTTCAAATCATAAGTATCCAGAACTTTTCGGCACAGCGATTCTTGAACCTTCAATCGTACGTTGCATTCATTGAAATCGGGGTAAAACATTCCCACCGCACATATCAAAATTTAAATGAAATGCAGGCAAAAAGAACAGTACCACTATCTGAGATGGTGGATTTTTTTTAAGTCAACCTAAAATCAAAAATCGTTGAATGGTATCCGCTGTTTCTATATTTAGATAACTTGAGCATGGTTCTGGAGAAAAGGGTAACAAACTCGTTTTCCCAATTCTTGAATTATTGGTGCTATATCGCAATCAAATTTGATGCTTTCCGGGATACAACAGCAAGTTTTATAACTGTGAATTATAAATATTTCATATTGACCGGACAGATGAAAGGCCTTGCTTATAACCATGAATTTCCCCTTGC
>JAFGBL010000306.1 GCA_016933115.1 Bacteroidales bacterium
ACCGGCCGGTGAAAGGATGGTTTTCAATCGTACCATCATGATTTGATCGGTAATCAAATTCATATCTTTCACTTATGATGAAAGTTCAAATTGCATATTAAACGAACTGGTAGAATAAAAGTGCTGCATGGCCATCATTTTTATAAAGTTTTCAAGATAAAACAAATCAAATTCAGAAAATTCTTTACTTTCTTAAAATAAATATCATTTGCTGATTTATATCAAATTGATTTTTTTAGAATCATTCTGTATTTCACCATTAACCAATTCAATATCAACTGTTTTTATAACCGCGATAACCTACTTGGTCAAAATAAGTTAATAATTCACTATAATTGTTGATTGAAAAAATTAAAACTCATGAGAAAAATTTCCATTTTCCTATTCATTTTTATCATTTCCATTTACTCGAATTCCAGGGCCGACAAAGCACCCATCTCATTTGGCAAGGTGACCATGGAAGAATTAACTATGGAACGGTATGAACCCGATACCAGTGCACCGGCTGTGATCCTATGTAATTACGGATATTTCAATTCCAATGATTTTGAATTCACACAGGTCATACGCATTAAAATCTTTAAAAAAGAAGGCTATGACTGGGCCAACAGGGCTTTTCCCGGGTACAACAAAGCTATGGTGAGAGGCATCACTTTCAACCTCGAAAATGGTGAAATTGTCGAAAGTAAATTAAAACCGGAGTCGATCTTCAGGGAAAATATTGTGAATGAAAGAAGCAGGATCAGGATTTCCATGCCCAATGTGAAGGAGGGTTCTATCATCGACATAAAATATACTTATTCCTGGATACCGTCAGAATGGCGGTTCCAGGAGGTGATACCGGTAGTTCACAGTGAATTGAAAATGGAACGGAGCCAATACGTGACCTTTCGTAAAAATTTATTTGGATTTGTGCCCCTCACTTTAAACGAGGATGATCATTGGATCGCTCAAAACATGCCGGCTTTCAAACCTGAACCTTATATCAGCAGTCCTGAAAACTACCTGACCAAAATTGAATTTGACATCCTGGATATTCATATTGCAACCTACTATGAATCGGTTACCAAATCCTGGGAATTGTTGTGCAGTTTCATGGATGAAGGCTTGTTCGGTGAAGCCTTGCGCCATGGCGGATATTTAAGCAGTACCGCAAAAGAAATTCTTGCAGTCGCCAAATCGGATGAAGAAAAACTTAAAATGGCACATGAATTCATGAAGTCGTTCAAATGGAATGAGTATGAGAGTGTCTTTCCTTCCAATTCCAATTTAAAATTTGTTTTTGATGATCATTCGGGTAATTCGGCTGACATTAACCTGGCATTGATCCAATTGCTCGAGCGGCTGGAATTTGATGTAAAACCTGTATTGCTAAGTACTCGCGAAAACGGGATACTCTCACCCGTATATCCCAGCCTTAATAAACTTAATTACGTAATTGGCAGGGTAAAGTTGAACGACAAATATATTTTGATCGATGGTACGGAACAATATACTCCCTACTACCTCCTGCCCGAACGTTGCCTGAATTATTTCGGGCGGCTGTGCGACGATAAAAATAGTGAATTGATCGACCTGGTAACCGACCTCAAGGAAAAACAAAGGGTAATGTACACTGTGGCACTGTCAGAAGATTTAATTGTTAAAGGGACTTTAAGTAACCAAAGGTTCGATTATGCCGCCCTGGATTTTAGAAAAGGTTATCATCAGTTTACCAGCGAAGAATCATACCTGGAAAGCCTGTTGGAGAATTTTCCCGGGTTAAGGATCAACAAGGCTGACATCAAAAACGTCGACAGCATTTATCTCCCGGTAATAGAAAATTATGATATTATCATGAACAACCAGGTGGATCAAATCGGAGAAAATCTCTACCTCTATCCTATGTTTTATCACCGGATGGAGGAAAATCCCTTTAAATCAAACGAACGGAAATATCCTGTCGACTTCATTCATAACCTTGATAAAACCTATATTGTGAATTTAACAATTCCTGAAGGATACGAAGTTTCGCTGCTGCCCG
This sequence comes from Bacteroidales bacterium, assembly GCA_016933115.1. GTDB lineage: Bacteria > Bacteroidota > Bacteroidia > Bacteroidales > JAADJA01 > JAADJA01. The sequence goes on from JAFGBL010000306.1 coordinate 2,024, forward strand.
AATCAATTTCAATGAAACTACCTGATAATTCCGCCTATTTCTATTATCAAATCTCGAATTTTGGAAATGCCATCCAGTTCAGTTTTAAATACGGAACCAATAAAACCGTTTTTGTGGAAACGGAATATCACGATATAAAGGAATTTTTCAATCAAATTATTGCCAAACATGCCGAACCCATCGTACTTAAAAAAACTTAAAAATCAACCAGCAGGAAAATACATTTTTTTGATTTTGTTTTTCGTAATTATTTCCGGTTTTACGAAACCATCTACCGGTCAAAGCTATGCCTTCGACCTCATTCCCAAAGAACTGTTGAATAATTCAAAAGCTGTCATCCGTTCCCAGGATACCGAACTCGAAATTCAATCGGAGCAAAAAGCTACCCTAACGGTATCATATGCCATGACAATTATTAATGAAAGCGGTATTGACAATGCCGCACTACTGCTTTTTTATGACAAATTTTCGCGGATTTCAAATATTCATTGTACGGTTTATGATGCCGATGGTAAAAAAGTAGAAAAGATAGACCGGGATGAGATTTTAGACAGGAGTGCTATTTCAGGCTATTCGATTTATGAGGACCACAGGTTGAATTATATTGAGCCTGCCTACCGGACAGTCCCCTTTACGGTTCAATACGGCTACAAAATAGTGTATAACGGAATTCTCGACTTTCCGGATTTCATTTTGTTCAGTGATTATGAAATTGCATTGGAGGAGGCGAATTTTAAAATCATCACATCTGATAAAGAGAATGTGCGCTTCCATGAGCAACATATTGACAATACCTGCAATGTCATTAATAATGGTTCACAAACCATTTATTCATGGAATTTTACCAATGTAAAGCCCTTAAAGGCCGAACCATTTAGCCCACCGGTTTTAGAGTTTATTCCATCGGTTTTAATTGCACCCAATGACTTTAAAATCCGGAATCAATGGGGTAATGCCGAAACCTGGGAGAGTTTCGGCTCATGGATTTACAGCCTGACTAAAGGTAAAGATGAGCTATCCGAAGAAACCAGAAATGAAGTTTTACAAATGATAGCTTCCGTCAATGATGTTTATGGGAAGATCAGGATCATATATCAATATTTCCAGAAGAAGACCCGTTATGCCAGTATTCAGATAGGTCTTGGAGGCTGGGAACCATTTGATGCAGAAACCGTGGACAGGCTTTCATACGGCGATTGCAAGGCGCTGACAAATTATTTGCAGGCATTGCTCAAGGTTGCTGGTATTCCTTCATATTACACACTTGTCAAGGCGGGTGATTATGCTTCGGAAATAATTACAGGTTTTCCTTCCAATCAATTTAATCATGCCATATTATGTGTACCGTTGGGAAATGATACACTTTGGCTGGAGTGCACCAATCAAAATATTCCGATGGGTTACCTGGGCACTTTCACCAACGACAGGCATGTCCTGATCGTTGATGAAAAAGGGGGGATTATCAGGCATACCTGCGTTTACGACGAAAATGATAATATCAGGAACAGGAAAGCAAATATCGACCTGGATCATGAAGGAAATGGCATGATAAAGGTCGTGACAAATTACAATGGGATGTATTTCGACGATATGGAAGGGATTTTGAGGAGCGACGATACAGATAAAAAGAAGCGGATAGAAAAAAATATTAACCTGGGGAATTTTAAACTTGAAAACTTCGAAATGACAGAGTCGAAAGATATTATTCCGAATATAGCTGAATCCGTGGAACTGAATGCGAAAAACATAGGTGTTTATGTTGGTGATTTGATGCTGATTGTACCCAACCTACTCAGCCGGCAGGACCCATTTTCGGGGCAGATGACCAAACGCAGAAACCCAATCTATATCCGCCGTTCGATACAGGAGTTGGATTCGGTATTTTTTAACGTTCCAAAAAGTTTGGCACCCGATGCAAGCCTGTTGAGTCAGGAGATCAACTCAGAATTTGGAAAATATGTGGCATCAACCTGTATGATCGGAGGAAAGCTGTGCTACACGCGGCAATTCATTCTGTACAAAGGAGAATTTCCACCCGATAAGTACAACGATTTCATTGATTTTTTTGATAAAATTTCAATTGCTGATAGGAAAAAAATTGCTTTGCAAGTGGTGAAGTAGCCATTTTGAAATTTTATTTAATTATTTGTTTGATCACATCCGACTGAGGGCTATTGGATCAATCCGCTCAGCGTCGGAATTTTCGCCAGGGACCTTTCCACTTTGCTAAAAACCTTTCTCCGGATGACCAATTAGATTTAAAAAGCGGATGTAAATTCAAACCGCTCAAAACAATATTACTAAGAAAAATATGTTATCTTTGCAGCAGCATATTCCACAGAAGTCATTGAAAATAAAGCCTCAACCGCACATTTCACCTGAATTTGTTGGTAATATGTATAAATTTGATATTCCTGATAATGAATATCTGTCAATAAAAATCTCATTTGTTCCAGTTTACTAAATTGGAGTATTATTAAAAAATCTTCCTTTTGATTTTATTTGGAAATCACGGGGAAATTAAACTGACCATTATTATGACTAGCAACACATATAATCAATCGCCGAAAACATGGCAAAACATCATTTCGAAATATAACCGACCCAGGATATCCCGAAGTATCTGGCAACTCATTAATTCACTGGTGCCCTATCTTCTTCTTTGGTTCCTGATCATTGAAGCAATAAAGATTTCACCCTGGCTGGCCATTCCACTGGTCTTGCTGGCTTCAGGCTTTCTGGTAAGGATTTTCATCATTTTTCATGATTGCGGACACGGTTCTTTTTTCCGATCTAAAAAACTGAATTTGATTATTGGTAAGGCCTGTGGCATCCTGGCATTCACCCCTTATCACAAATGGACCGACAGCCACCGCAATCACCACCAAACCGTAGGCAACCTCGACAAACGGGGCGATGGGGACGTGTGGACACTCACCGTGGAAGAATTCCAGAACAGCAGCCCGAAGAAAAGGTTTTTTTACAGGCTGTTTCGCCATCCGTTGTTTTTGATCGGTTTTGCGGGGCCAATGAGTTTTATCCTCTACAGCCGTTTTACGCGAAGAACCATGACACCGAAACAAAAGAAAAATATTTACTTTACCAATGTGATCCTGCTTTTGTTGGCTACAGGAATGAGTTTACTGATCGGCTGGCAGGCATACCTGTTGATACAAATCCCGATCATGTACATAGCTGCAATTGGCGGTGTTTACCTGTTCTATTTTCAACACCAGTATGAAGATGTAACCTGGACACGGAACGAGCACTGGAACTATATGGAAATGGCATTGCATGGCAGCAGCTTTTTCAAGCTACCTGCCGTGTTGCGATGGTTTACAGGCAACATCGGATTTCACCATATCCACCACCTGGGACCCACCATCCCCAATTACAACCTGGTGAAGTGCCATGCTGAAAATCCGATGTTTCATGAAGTGAAACCAATAACCCTCTTTAAAAGCTTTCATTCACTCAAACTGCGCTTGTGGGATGAAAAAAATGACAGGATCATCACTTTTGGGGAATTGAAAAGAAATCCAATTTATCCTGCTGACCGGCAAGCGCTTTGAAAGTGCCAAGCGGGTTTTCTTTATAAAACCCATGCCAAAGGTATCCCCAGTGGAGAACACTGAACATTTATCCGCTGTAAATAATTGTAGCTGAACACAACTCAAAACTCATTACCTGTTCCCTGTTGCAAGATTTGCTTTTGAGAATTTCAAACTGCTGGCCAGGCACTTTTGGCAATACCTCAAACTTCGAACTTCGAACTTGTAACTTCAAACTGCCCTATACCTCACTCCCCCGCCATTTCCCTGATTTCAGATAGAAGAACGACATCGACCCCAGCAACAGCGCATACACCCACTCCGAGGTCCACACCGTTGAAATGCTGCCCTTATAAACCATGATGATGAACCAGATGTAAGTGAGATATATGACCAATGTAATAACTTCCAGCAAAAAGGAAACCTGGGTTTTGCCGGTTCCGGATACGGCATTGAAAAAGATGAAGTTGGCCGAAAGCATCAATGCCGCAACATTCACAATGTAAACCACTGGAATGGTGGCCTCCAGCAACGGCAGGTCATTGGTGTAAATCCTCACGGCTTCTTCAGGGAAGACGGAGCCAAATACCACCATCATAATTACACCGCTCAGACAGAGCACCATCACCTTGTACACCAGCGGCATCACCTCATCCTGCCGTTTTGCACCGATGAGGAAACTCACCAGCGTATTGGTGGCCGAGGCAAAACCCCACATGGGCATCATCAATACGAAATAGAAGCTGCGGGTGATGTTTGAGATGGCCAGTTCGCGTTCGCCCATTTTCTCAACCATCAGGAAAAATACCAACCAGGAGGCGAGCGACAGGAAATTCTGTCCCATCATCGGAAGAGAAACCTTGATGATCCGAGTATAAAGTTTATGATCAAAATGGGTGAAATGAAAAAGATGGTATGGTTTGGTGTGGAATCGAAATCGTGTGTAAAAGATAAAAAACAGCAGGGCTGATGCTTCGGCGATGACTGATGCCAGTGCTGCCCCTGCAATTCCCATCTCAGGGAAACCGAAATTCCCGAAGATCAGTAAATAGTCGAGGATGCCATTGACAAGGGCCAGTAAAGTAGTGGAATAAGTGATCACGCGGGTTTTTCCCAATCCTACATAAAATGCACGGAACAGGAAATTGATAAAGGCGAAAAAGAGACCGTAAGCCCGGTAGTTGATATATTCCGATGTCGCCTGCTTTACTTCTTCAGACTCCATCAAAACAAACAGGAAATCATCCGAGAGGAACTTCATCAGCGAAAACATAAGGATGGCCAATGGGATCAGGAAATACAAACCGTGGTCGATGGTACGACCGATGGCCGGAAAGTCGCCCTCTCCATTGCGCCGGGCAACTATAATCTGCGTCCCGATCCCAAATCCCCAGCCCAGCATGACGATGGCAAAATAATAAATCCCACCGATGGCTCCGGCACCCAGTTCCACTTCGCCTACCCTGCCCAAGAAGGCCGTATCGGTGATGTTGAGCAGGTTCTGGGCGATACTGCCGATAATGATCGGATAAGCGATCTTCCAGATATCAAGGTATTTGACGTTGGTTTTAAACACAAATCATACTTTTCGCAAATCTACAAAGGTAATATTGTATATCATAAAAGAACAAACAACCTGGGATTGAAGAAATGGGTCTGAAACTAATTGATCCCTGCTTTTAAAAAACGAAATTGTTTAATTCATAAATTTGTCTGACAAAATTTACCTGATAATTTTATGAAAAAACTCCTGATCGTTTTTTCTACCAGCATCCTTTCTATTGCCGGGTTTTTAGCATCTGCTCAAGATACGCTTCTGACCGAAAGGCTCAGAACCCATGTGGAGATACTTGCTTCAGATTCGTTGGAAGGACGCGGCTTCGGCACTCCTTCAAAAGAACTGGCTATCGATTATATCCTCAGTCAATACCGGGAGATCGGATTGAAACCGTTGGTTAATGGATACCAGCACACATTTACCTATTCAAATGGAGGGTTTGTGGTGGAAGGTAAAAATATAATCGGTTATATCGAAGGTTCTGATCCCTTCCTGAAAAACGAGTTCATTCTCCTGGGCGCCCATTACGACCATTTAGGCTACCGGCTCGAAAAAACCGATGAAAAGATCATCTATAACGGCGCTGATGACAATGCTTCGGGGGTGGCTTCCTTGCTTGAAATTGCCCGGATTATGATCTCAAATCAAACATCTTTGAATAGGAGTCTGCTTTTCGTAGCCTTTGACGGGGAAGAGGTAGGCCTGCTGGGTTCGGAGGCTTTTGTGGAGGACAATGTGATTGATATAACAAAAATTAAAGCCATGTTCAGCCTCGATATGGTGGGGATGTATGAAAAGAAAGGCGGCCTGGCACTGAAAGGGATCAAATCGTTGAAAAAAGGTCATGAGCTGGCCAGTCAGGCTGCCGGAGAAGAGGATCTAATTCTACTGGGAGGCGAACGGCAAATGGTGATGTTTACCGATACCTGGCCCTTTGCTTTGGCCGGCATCCCAGCCATCCATGCTTTTACCGGAACGAAATCACCTTACCATAAACCGGAAGATGACAGCCATTTGCTCGATTATAGCGGGATGGCGAAAATCACGTTGTTTATGGCCAACCTGTTGGAAAAACTGGCGGATGATGAATCACTGAAGGTGGATAAAGGCGTGATCAGGCATGGAACAAACCCCGTTTTTTCGTTAGGGGCAGGAGCCAACCTGGGATACAGCAGGCTTACTTTCAAAGATGAGTTTTTCGAGTCGAAACCCGGATTTAAGGCACAGGCCGGACTTTTTGCCCAGTGGAAGCTGACCGGCAATCTCATCCTTCAACCCGGTGTTTTTTACGATTATTTCTCAGCAGAGACCGGGAACGGAATGCTGAGGATGCATGCCATCGCTCCCGAACTAAACCTGCTGCTGACCACACCCAACAAAAAGGAAGATTTTTTCTTTGGGTATCTTCTGGCCGGAGGTTATTACCGGTACCTGTTTGCTGCCAACCTGAAGGAGGAAAAAATAAATCCGGGAGAGAACATTTATCAGGATGAATTTGGAATACAATTTGGTATAGGCGTTCAGGCCATGGGAATACAGGTTGGATTGCTTAAAAAAATTGGGCTGGATGATATGAATTTCCCGGATTTCGATGGTGAAATTTTTACTCGCGGAACTTGTATCTCACTTTCTTACTACTTTTAGGAGTGACACAGGCTATGATGAGACAAAACTTTAAATCAAAGCCTAATCCTCCACTTTAAATACCGGATTATAAATGATCCCAATCACATTTCCCCAGGGATCTTTTACCGAAGCAACAATCAAAGGCTCACCAACGGAATGGGGTTCTTCATGTACCGTTGCTCCCAGTGATATCAAACGGTCAAATACTTGTTGAACCTCTTCAACACCCCAATACATCACCACATTATCAGTCCTTTCATTATATTTTTTTTCCTCTGGCAATAAACCCAGTTCATATCCGCCAATATTAAATCCTACATAAAATGGCTCATCAAAATAGGGCTTCGTTTCAAAAGCTTTGGAATACCATGCTTTGGCTTCATTCAAATCAGGGACGACATAAAGGCATGTCTGCAGTCCAAGGAATTGTTTTTTCATTGTTGTATCTGATTTAAGGTCAATTTGTGAATAGACTGCCAATTGCAATATTACAATTGCAAATATAAAAAAGAATCTCATTTGTCAATTGATTATTTGATTTCTTCAGACCCATCGGAATATTTTGCAAACCGGCCTTTTTCCCGGTTGTGAACCTGGTCGGGACGGGGCCAGGGCCAGCCGCCAAATTGTGTTTTACGGAAATCCAAAAACGCCTGCTGTATCTCGGCTTCGGTGTTCATAACAAAAGGGCCATACTGAATCACCGGTTCATTGATGGGTTTGCCCTGTAAGAGCAACAAATGGCTTTCTTCTGAACCATTTTCCAATAAAACCTTTCGATCAGCATGCAGTTCAATGGAATGATAATTTGGTATTTCCCGGCCATCTATACGCATTGTACTTCCCCGAAAGAAGAACAACGATCGTTGCGCCTCTGATGATGCAACAGGTATCTGCCATTTGGCTCCTCCATCCATTTTAATTCGCCAGATCGCTACTTCGTTGGCCGGATCAGCGGCCCAGGAAACCGGAGCCGGAGCCGGCGGCTTTGCATCGTTCAACTCACCCGCAACTACAATAACTTCGATTGCCCTTCCACTTTGATCCTTTGCCGAATAATGCGGAATATCTTCTGTCCAAAGCATTTTGAAATGGGGTTCTGTCATTTTTTTATCCCCGGGCAGGTTCAACCAAATCTGAAACAATTCCAACGGGTTATCCTCATCCTTTTTAAGCAATGGGAACATTTCAGCATGTTGCAAACCCTTTCCGGCTGTCATCCACTGCACATCACCATTTCCATACCGGCCGGCAGCACCGGCTGAATCGGAGTGGTCGATAAAACCTTTCAAAACAATGGTCACGGTTTCAAAGCCCCGGTGCGGATGCATGGGAAAGCCCGGTACCTTTTCACCGTGGTACATCCGCCAGCCATCTTTTACGGTGAAATCGTTACCGAGATTTCTACCCGCCAGTGAAGCCGTAGGCCCCATTTCATCATTACCCTTGGGGTAGTGGTCGTCGTGATGAACACAGAAAAGAAAAGGATTGTTGGTTTCCCAAGTAAAACCGAGTTTTTTCACTTGAATAATGCTGTCTTCATTCATGGTAATTGCTTTCTTAAATAACAATCGGAAAGGAAACCGGTTCAGAATGTGATCGGTTACTTCCTTGTTTTGCTGGATTTGGTTTTGGGATTATATTCAAGTGCCAGTCCGATCCAATAAGTCAGGTCGTCATCCATATCGGTGGCTTTAGGTTCCACAAAAACAAATCCTTTCATGGGTCGACCGGTAAAGTCCATCTCCCGGCATCCCGGGTTTTGAAGGCTTTGTTCATAGATCTCCGGATCGATGCGGGCCATCAGGTTATCTTTTACTACACCCACACACATCTTATCTTCGACCATAAAAGCAATGCCACCCATCATCTTTTTCTCATAAAAATTGACCTTTTGATCCTAAAGCACCCTTTTGATCCGATCGGCTAAAAATTCATTGTAAGGCATGAAAATTAAATTTGATTAAAATTATGAATAATCACGAATTAACTGTTAACCAGGTCTGCCGTATCCTCCTGGGAGAGTCCTGTGGCATGTAGCGTAATACCGTGTTCCAACCATGCCTTTAAATTGGCCATCCAGAAGGTCCAGCCGGTGCTACAACCGACAAAAATTTCCTTTTTGCTTTTTTCGTCAGTTGGAATGGTGTCCTGTATCAGGGTAACTTCGGTACCGCTGGCTGTGGGAAGCATTTGTATGTAAACATTTCCACCGGCGCCGAAGGTGAACGAGATTTGATCAGCGCCGTTTTCATCCAGGATCTCCCCCTTTTCCTCGATATCCCAGTTATTCCATTTCCAGACAAAACGATCACCTTTCCTGACCAGTTCATCTGGTTGGCGGGGCTGATCCTTTTTATTAAAATATTTTGCTTCTTCGAGGAACCACGTTTCCAAATTTTCCGGTTTTGCCCAGGCAGCATAAACTTCATCCAAAGGGCTGTTGATGACGATTCGTTTTCTGAATTTTGTCCAGTCGGTAATTGATTCCATAATTTCAGTTTATAATAAAACAGTCGAAAAAAAGAATGGTTGATTTATTTGAAGCTAATTAATTAATATGACTATCGGTTAACATGAATATATTCTTTGTAATTATAAGAAGCACAAGCAAATAACAGCCTATCAAACAATTTTTCTCCA
>JAFGBL010000307.1 GCA_016933115.1 Bacteroidales bacterium
TGATATTTCAGAAACGATAGTGAACTGAAATAACAAAGTCGAACTGATCCCGATAACGCAGTGTATCGGGATCTCAGGGTCATATTCTCCGCTGCTTGCAGCGATTAAAATAATATACCTTTCCTAATAAATACCTCGTGGCTCTGCCATGAGGTTATTTATTTGTGTTAAAATTGTTTATTCTTGAACAATAGCCGATTTTATAATGTTACTTTTGCAAACGGGAAATAATCATTGTAAAAAATTATAACCAATTAAAATTAAGAACATTATGTTGAACAAGAAAGTTGAAAAAGCATTGATCGGCCAAATTGAACTGGAGGAACAATCATCTAGGATTTATATGGCCATGGCATCCTGGTGTGAAGTAAAAGGCTTTCCGGGTGCTGCCAGTTTCCTTTACAAACATTCGGATGAAGAGCGTTTCCACATGACCAAACTCATTAAATATGTTAATGATAAAGGCGGACATGCACAGTTGCATCAATTGGCAATGCCCAAAAACGACTATAAGAGCCTATTGGAAATATTCGAGGAAATATTAAAGCATGAACAATTCGTTACCGAATCGATCAATAAGCTTTACGATGTTGCCTTCAAGGAAAAGGATTTCTCAACGGGACAGTTCCTTCAATGGTATATACAGGAGCAGATTGAAGAAGAAAGCCTCGCAAAAGGAATCCTGGATAAATTCCGGTTGGCAGGTAACGAAAAAGTCGGATTATTTCACCTCGATAAGGAATTGGCTGGCCTCGCCAGTACATCCTCGCAAGGAGCATAATAAATTAGACATAATCCATTTAAGTTATCATTCTGACCGAAAGGAAGAATCCATGGTGTTGTATTGTAATCTTCCAGTTACGCGCATTTTAAAGTCATTCAATCATTAAATCCTTTGTTGTTTTCATCCACCCTTGAAAGAACCCATCAACATATTCTGGTTCCGCCGCGACCTCCGGCTAAATGACAATGCCGGTTTGTTTCATGCCCTGCAATCGCGCCGGCCGGTTTTACCTCTTTTTATTTTTGATGCCAATATCCTCAATGATCTCCATCAGGAAGATACCCGGGTTGCCATTATCCATCAGTCTTTGCAGCAGATTAACGAAAAGTTGATTACGATTGGCAGCAGGCTGGTTGTTAAAAATGGGAAACCGATTGAAATCTGGAAGGAACTTATCAATGATTACTATATTATCGCGGTTTTCACGAACCATGATTACGAACCATATGCGCTCCAACGCGACCGTGAAGTTGAAAAACTCCTGAAATCAAAAGGAATTGAATTTCATACTTTCAAAGACCAGGTGATATTTGAGAAAAACGAAGTTGTAAAGGATGGCGGTAAGCCATACACGGTCTACACACCCTACATGCGGAAGTGGATGGCCCGGTTTGAAAGGGAAGGCGTAAAGGTTTATGAAACGGAAAAGTATTTTGAACATTTTTTAAAACTTCCTTCTGGCCAAATTCAAACCCTTAAAGATACCGGTTTTGTGAAAAGTAAACTATCGTTACCCGGTTACAACCTGGAAGCGGATCGGATCGAAAATTACGAAAACACCAGGAATTACCCGGCCTTGGAGAGAACAACACAAGTTGGACCTTATTTGAGATTTGGAATTATCAGTATCCGGGAATTGGTTTTGAAAGTGAAGGACTTTAATCCCACTTATATGAAAGAACTGGTTTGGAGGGAGTTTTTTATGCAGATACTGTATCATTTCCCGCAGGTAGTGGAAAAGAGCTTTAAACCGGCCTATGACAACATTAGATGGATCAATGATGAAGCGCAATTCAAGCGTTGGTGCGAAGGAACGACCGGCTTTCCCATGGTGGATGCTGGTATGCGCGAACTGAACCAAACCGGTTACATGCATAACCGCGTACGGATGGTGGTAGCGAGTTTCCTTTGCAAGCACCTGCTCATCGACTGGCGGTGGGGGGAAGCTTATTTCGCCAAGAAGCTTTTGGATTATGAATTGTCGTCCAACAACGGCAACTGGCAATGGGCGGCCGGCAGTGGATGTGATGCGGCTCCGTATTTCAGGGTGTTCAACCCAACGGAACAGGTGAAAAAATTCGATCCGGATTTGAAGTACATCCACAAACGGATCCCCGAACTCAATACGCCCGATTACCCGGAACCCATCATTGATCATAAATTCGCAAGGGAGCGGGCAATAAAGGTTTACAAGGATGCATTGAGTTAGATTCTTCCCTTCGGTCAGAATGACAAAAAAAACGATAAATAAGAAAAGATAAAAACGGTTTGTCATGCTGAGTGAAGCGAAGCATCTGTGCCCCAATAGGCTGGCAGAATAAAGTTTAAATGAAAACTTACCCTTCAATTTCCTTTACCAACTTCTCATACCATTCCCTGCCGTATTTCCTGATCAATGGATTCTTGAGGAATTTATAAAGCGGCAGGCCGATCTCCCTTCCAAAAGTCCTGGCAGGTTCACAGATATGCCATTTATGGTAATTCACCGCTTCAAAGTCCTTGTGCATTGAAATACGTATGGGGTAAAGGTGGCAGGAAATGGGTTTTTGAAAATCGATCTTTCCTTCTTCATATGCTTTTTCAATGGCACAACGGGCAATATTATTTTCGTAGTAAACAAAGGCGCAATCGCGGTTTTGGATGAGCGGGGTGACATATTCGCCGGTAATATCATAATCAAAAACACCCATCTTATCCACCACTTCAATGCCATCCATTTGCATGTATGGTTTTATTTGTTCGATATCATCCTCCAGGTTGGAAATCTCCTCCTCCTCAATAGGTGCCCCTGCATCTCCCTCAATACAACAGGCCCCCAGGCATTTCTCCAGGTGGCAGCAGAAACGGATATCACGGATCTCATCCGAAACGATAATATTGTCGATCACGATCATGCGGCAAAGATAGATTTGAAAACCGAATTTCCAAATTCCAAGCACCAAATAAAATTCAAACGCAAAAAATTTAAAAATCGAACAGGGATACCAAATTAGTCAAATATAAAACTGGATAAATTTTTAATATAATGGTATTATTACTTGGAATAAGTTTTAATGATAGCCTGATCAATATGGCTGGTTTGGATTCCTTAAAATATGCAAATTCAGAATTTTATTTTTTGGTCAATGATATGCTTGAGGATTTGACGGGTTTTCAATCCCTTTTGCTAATAGGTGACTATTTATCATTTCATGCCAATCATTCCATGGTTAGTTTAAACGGAGTTGGGTCATTACAATACATTGAAAAATTGATAATTGACGATAATGATGCTTTGTCAGATATTTCAGCTCTGGAAAATCTGGACGCGGAAAGTTTGATAGATTTGACCATCATGGAAAATGATATGCTGTCCGATTGCGATATCCTCCCCATTTGCGAATACCTTGTTGCTCCCAACGGCACAATTCAAATTTACAACAACGCTCCCGGCTGAGACAGTCCCGAACAAGTGATGGAGGCCTGCTTAACCAGTACTAAAGAAATTTCCGAACCAGCCAATGACATTCAAATTTTTCCCAACCCGGCAAATCAACAAATCAACATTATTTCCAATTCATATTTGGAGCAATTGAACATCTATTCCCAAACCGGATTGAAAGTGCTGAATGAATTTACACCCGGTAATAGTATTGATGTTTCATCCCTTGAATCAGGATTGTATTTTATTGAGATCAATACAGCGAAAAATACTTATAAGCAGAAACTCATGATCAGATAAAAAAATCCCTCCTGATAAAATCAGGAGCAACCCATCATAGTAACCTTTTCTCAGTCTAACTATCCCTGAATCTGAAGGATAATTTTACTTTTGTCCTGTAAGCAGAGACCTTGCCGTTCTCGATCTTCATATCCATATTGGTAACCTCGGCAATGCGCAGGTCTTCGAGTGTTTTGGCTGCTCTTTCAACAGCCCTTTTTGCGGCATCTTCCCAGCTTATCTCGCTGGTGCCGATCAGTTCTATCACTTTATAAATACTGTCTCCCATAATGAATTCTCCTTATAATTTAGTTAAACATCATTTTGTTTTGGCAAAGGATAAAGATACAAAATGACAGCCATCATGTCAAGTTTTACTTTTTAATAGGTCCTTAAATTGAATTTTTTTCAATCCGAACAGTTTATTATTGAGGATTTTCCGATATGGTGATTTTGATTCCATGGAGTGAAGGAATATTCGTAATTTTAACCTGAAAAATTTATGAATTGATCAGGTTAGGACTTTAAAGAAGATTCATTATGAAAATTGCCATTGTCGGGTTTGGTGCTGCGGCCATCGGGTTTATCGAACAGGTTAAAAATTCGGACTGTGAGATCCATATTTTTGAAAAGAGCAGGGATATTTACTCATCGAGTATCTCAGGTATCAGGGCTGACGGGAAACTCTTCGTTTCCAAAGATATGGGCGGCGAACTGGATGTGGATCTTGAATTACAGAAAGACCTGGTCGATTTTTGGATAAAAAAATCAGGTAACGGACAGGTTGAAACCGGCCATTCGTTTGCCGGCATGGATCACTATAAAAAATTTTATGCCAAGGGGTTTCAACCAGTTTTATCCGACTTTTATCACCTCGGAACCGACCAATTGAAGGAAGTGCTTTTTAATATTTACGAGGAGTACCGTTCACTCAAAAACATCCATTTTCATTTCGAAAACCCCATCAGTAAGGTTGAACTTGCCGGCCGTAAAGTAAAAATCGACCAGTTTGATTCGTTTGATAAAGTGGTCGTTGCGGTGGGACGTAGCGGCCACAAGCTGATCAAAACCATCATCAAAAGGTATCCACAAATTGTGCTCGACAGTACCAGGGTCGATATTGGTGTACGGTTGGAATTGCCTGATCATATTGTTGAGGATCTGAACCGTGAGATGTATGAATTCAAGGTTCGTTATAAAAGCCGCACCGGTTATATGGTCCGAACATTTTGCAACAACCCTTCGGGGTTTGTGGTGACTGAACATTACGGTGATTTTACCACGGTGAACGGCCATTCCAAGATTGCTGAAAAAAGCAGGAACACCAACTTTGCAGTACTCACCACCGTGCAGCTTACCGAACCCTTCAATGACCCTATCGGGTATGGATCACACATTGCCAAAATGACCAATCTTTTGGGTGGTGATAAAGTGATCCTGCAAACTTACAGCCACTTCGTCGATTCACGACGTACAAAAAATTTATATCGTGTTCAGCCCACACTCCCCGAAGAACGTTTTATCCTGGGCGATATCAACCTGGCCTATCCGCGAAGGATCATCGAAAGTATCATTGATTTTATCGAGCATCTGAACGAGGTGATCCCCGGTCTGGCCCATCCAGATAACCTGGTTTATGCGCCGGAAATAAAGTTTTATTCCAACAAACTCGACAACGACCTGTTTAAAAACCTGAAATTTATCGGTGACTGTTCGGGCTATACCCGTTCTATCATCTATGCCTCCGCGCATGGGCATTTGATGGGAAAGCAAATTTTGAATGAGTAAAAATAAAGGCTACACCTGTTAAATCGACAAAATTTATTTTAATTTTAAAGGCTCAATTTTGAGTTTAATAATGAGTTGTGCGGTTTAGATTATATCATATGTCTTTGTGAAACTTAGTGCCTTAGAGCCTTTGTGGCAAAAAATAATCCTGGCCACAAAGACACTAAGTCTCCGGGCTACACTCAAAGTATTTGGTTTAAGTAAAACATCACCTTGTACATTTATTTGAACCAA
>JAFGBL010000308.1 GCA_016933115.1 Bacteroidales bacterium
TATAATTTCTATTATTATGGTTACCGAACCCTAAAACATGAAACGGTGGCGGATATAAATCTATGAATAATTGTAAATAGCTCTTGTCGACATCATTCCGTAGCTTTGTTAAAATCTTTGTAGCAATCGCTGATGGCTAGGTAGAGTTCGTATGTTGAAGCATGCAGGATAAATTCATCCTGGAGATTGCAAAATTCCATGAAATGCTTTATTTCGAATTCATCCATGAGCCCTGTTATTTTGGCTACCACATCGGCATTGTATTTTTCAACAACTTGTTTTTGAATTTTCTCCCTGCTCAAATTTTTTTCATGTAAACGATGCAGTTTTCCATTCCTGCTGAACTTTTCATACAGGGCAGTGATGGGCCCTTTTATTATTACTCCTGTTTCAGGAGGAGGTGCAATGAGTACATTTTCCAGGTGTAAATCAACCTGAAGTGAATCATCTTTAATTTCCATGGTTAGCAACTCCCGTTTCAATGCCTCAATAGTTACCGGATATGGATATATTACAATTTCTTTCAGTTGAATAGTATCTTTTAGCAGTACAAATTCTTTTGAAACTTTTTGTTTGGATAAGTCGGCAACGATATAGGTTTCGCTATGAAAACCTACTGAAGAAAACAGAACTGTATCGTACGATTCGATTTGAATTTTAAATTTACCATTATTACCCGATATGGTTCCTATGCCTTTAGTCAGATTTATAATATGAACATTTTCAAGCGGGGTTTTTTCGATACCGGTCACTTTCCCTTCAAGTATTGCCTCTATCCGGTTTTGTCCGAAAGATTCAATGGCTAATAAAAAGAGTATGCAGAAAGTAGTTGTCCAAATTTTCATAAAACAACATTTCAATAATCAAAGATAATTCTCAAACGGCTTGTCAAATGTTAAGAAGCCTTAAAATATTTGATTTTATTATTTAAAAAATAATGTCTTATTTCCAGCAGTTGTTCGAATTAATTCTAAATTTGTTTTTGCTAAATCAGTAAATAATTCAAAATTTAACTTAGCCGGATAAGTAAAAAAGTTTTAATGTAACAACAACGGAATAAAAGAATGAAAACAAAGTACATAGATTTAATAGAACAGACGTTTGATTTTCCGCAGGATGAGTTTGAAGTGATCGATGATGAATTGTACTTTCACCAAATCTGCCTGATGGACATCATTAAACAATATGGAACACCATTGAAAATTACCTATCTGCCCAAAATATCAGAACAGATTCAAAAGGCAAAAAGAATGTTCAATGTTGCCATGGCTAAAGCTGATTACAGCGGTGATTATTTTTACAGCTATTGCACCAAAAGCTCTCATTTTTCATTTATTCTTGAGGAGGCACTGAAAAATGATATCCATCTTGAAACATCCTCAGCGTTCGATTTGCACATCGTCGAAACATTATTTGACCAGGGAATGATCGGAAAGGACCGTTATATAATTTGCAACGGATTCAAACGTCCGCAATACATTGAAAATATACTGAGTCTTGTTAATAAAGGATTTGAGAATATCATTCCTGTATTGGATAATTTATCCGAACTGGATCATTACCTCAAAGGACTTGGGAAAAATAAGAAAATAAAAATCGGGATGCGGATAGCATCGGAAGAAGAACCAAAGTTTGAGTTTTATACCTCAAGGCTTGGAATACGGTACAATGATATTGTTCCGTATTACATAGAAAAAATGAAAGACAATCCGAAAATTGAGATGAAAATGCTCCATTTTTTCATCAATACGGGTATAAGGGATACAGCATATTACTGGAATGAATTAAGTAAAAGTGTGAATGTTTACTGTGAATTGAAAAAGGTTTGCCCTGATGTAAATACCTTAAATATCGGAGGTGGTTTTCCGATAAAAAACTCCCTGGCTTTTGATTATGATTTTGAATATATGACCGAAGAGATCATCGCACAAATTAAGAATATCTGTACAATAAATAAGACAACTAATCCCGATATTTTCACCGAATTCGGTTCGTATACAGTTGGTGAAAGTGGTGCGGTTTTATATTCCATCCTCAATCAAAAACGGCAAAATGACCGGGAAGCCTGGAACATGATCGACAGTTCATTTATGACCACCCTGCCGGATACCTGGGCTACAAATCAACGTTTTATTTTGTTGGCGGTCAATAATTGGGAAAAGGAGTACGAGCGCGTTTTCCTGGGCGGTCTTACCTGCGACAGCGAAGATTACTACAATTCCGAAGCGCACGCCAATGCCGTATTTCTTCCTAAATTTGCCAATAACGGGCCGCAGTACATCGGTCTTTTTCACACAGGGGCTTATCAGGAATCGATTGGAGGTTACGGTGGTATTCAACACTGCCTAATCCCTGCTCCCAAACACATTATCATTGATAAAATGGAGGATGGCAGCATCACCACCAAATTGTTTGCAAAAGAGCAGAGTTATAAATCAATGTTTAAAATATTAGGTTATTTGTAATTTTGTGCCATGAATTACGGAGGATTACCAAAACAGTTTTCAAAGTTCGAAACTTCGAAAATTGTGCTTTTGCCTGTCCCTTATGATGGAACAAGCACCTGGATAAAAGGTGCGGATAAAGGGCCTTCAGCATTACTGGAAGCATCGGCAAATATGGAGCTTTACGATATTGAAACCGATTCGGAAGTATACCTGCATGGCATCTACACATCAAGGGCCGTTACAAACAATAAGACCCCTGAAAGTATGGTTGAAGCCGTTTACCTCAAAACAATCAACTATTTGGAAGACGATAAATTTGTTGTTACCATCGGGGGTGAGCATTCTGTAAGTATTGGAGCTATCAAGGCCCATTTTGAAAAATTTAAAAATATTACCGTTTTGCAGATCGATGCACATACCGACCTGAGACAGGAATATGAAGGCAGTAAATATAACCATGCCTGCGTAATGGCAAGGGTTAGGGAGTGGTGCCCGTATGTGCAGGTTGGCATCCGAAGTATGGATATTGAAGAGAAGCAGTATACTGTTCCGGGTAGCATTTTTTATGCTAAGGATCTTGATAATGATGATAAATGGATGGAAAAAGCACTTGAAAAACTAACAGGAAACGTCTACCTGACATTTGACCTGGATGGCCTCGATCCATCTATACTCCCCGCTACAGGAACACCAGAGCCCGGAGGTTTACAATGGTATCAAACACTTAAATTCCTGAAAAAAGTAATAAAGAAGGTTAATTTGGTAGGATTTGATGTTGTTGAACTTTGTCCAAACGAAGAGAATAGAACTTCAGATTTCCTTGCTGCCAAACTCGTTTATAAAATATTAAGTTATAAATTTTCAAATTAAAAAATCATGAATAAAAAAGCCTTCCTAAAAGAAATTATCCGTCATATCGATATCAAATCATTTGATTCTACCCCCATTATCAATTCTATGAGGGAAATGTCGTTTACCTCGCGTGATACTGCAGTGGCCACAGATATTCTGAACCGGATGATCAATGACAGGGATTGTTCGGTTATTTTGACCCTGGCCGGAAGTACTAGTGCCGGAGGTTGTATGCAGGTTTATGTTGATATGGTGAAAAACAATATGGTGGATGCCATTGTTGCCACCGGGGCTTCCATAGTTGATATGGATTTCTTCGAAGCACTGGGGTTCAAGCATTATAAGGGATCCCCCACAGCTGATGACGGGGAACTGCGAGATCATTACATCGACCGGATTTACGATACATATATCGACGAAGATGAATTGCAGGTTTGTGATATGACCATCAAGGATATTGCCGATAATTTGGAACCTCGTGCCTATTCCTCACGTGAATTTATTTGGGAAATGGGAAGATTTCTTACTAAAAATGCAAAGAAGAAGGATTCGTTGGTTCAGACCTGCTTTGAAAAGAAAGTCCCCATTTTCTGTCCGGCATTTACCGATAGCAGTGCGGGATTCGGGTTGGTAAAGCATCAGTGGGAAAATCTCGCCAAGCATCTTACAATAGATTCGGTGAAGGATTTTCTGGAACTGACGAAGATCAAAATGGCAGCCAAATCCACCGGCTTGTTTATGATAGGTGGGGGAGTGCCTAAGAATTTCGTTCAGGATACTGTAATTTGCGCTGAGATGTTGGGTGAAGATGTCCCGATGCATAAATATGCTGTTCAAATCACTGTTGCTGATCCCAGAGACGGCGCATGTTCGAGTTCTACACTCAAGGAGGC
This sequence comes from Bacteroidales bacterium, assembly GCA_016933115.1. Classification (GTDB taxonomy): domain Bacteria; phylum Bacteroidota; class Bacteroidia; order Bacteroidales; family JAADJA01; genus JAADJA01. The sequence goes on from JAFGBL010000308.1 coordinate 4,193, forward strand.
CTCCTCCTGGGGAAAGGTAGATACTGTTTATGAACAAATGGTTTATGCCGAAGCAACCTCAGTACTGCCCCTGATGATCAGCTATGTTTATCATCAAGGTGACTGGAAAAAGAGGGAAAATCCGGAGTGGGCCGCTTATCTCGAAAAAAGTAACAATGTGGTGACCACTTCTGTGCAGGAATAGAAAATTTATATTAAAGGACAATGGTCTTTTTATCTTCAGGTATTAAATGAAAAGTAAAGTAAAAGGAAATAATTCTTCTATTGGTATAAACATCAATCTCAATGTCAGAGGGCTCAGGCCATCTGCAACCCTTGCGATCAACGAAAAAAGCGACCAGCTAAAAAAGAAATACCGCCGGGTTTACAAACTGGGATTAGGGCAATCGCCGTTTCCGGTTCCTCGGCCCGTTGTAAATGCCCTGAAAAAAAATGCCCATAAAAAGGATTATTTGCCTGTAAAGGGGTTAATGGAATTGAGGGAAGCTGTTGCGGATTTTAACAGAAGAACCCATAAAATCAATTCTCAGCCTGAAGATATCATGATCGGCCCGGGTTCGAAGGAACTGATTTTTATTTTGCAATTGGTTTATTATGGCGATCTGATTATTCCGACCCCGAGTTGGGTTTCGTATTTCCCTCAGGCAAGGATCATTGGCCGGCATGTACAATGGGTGCCCACCACGCAGCAAAACGGGTGGCGCTTATCACCGGAAAAGCTGGAATTGATATGCCGAACCGATCCCGAAAGGCCCAGGATCGTTATCTTGAATTACCCCTCGAATCCGACCGGGACGACTTATACCATCGAAAAGCTCAAAGAACTGGCCGATGTTGCTCGAAAATATAAGGTAATCCTTATCTCCGATGAAATATACGGGATGATCCATCACCTGGGGAAGCATGTTTCTATTGCCCGTTTTTACCCCGAAGGTACCATCATCAGCAGCGGCCTGAGTAAATGGTGCGGTGCGGGTGGCTGGCGGTTGGGTACTTTTACTTTCCCTCAAAACCTGAGGTGGTTACAGGATGCCATGGCGATTGTTGCCAGCGAAACCTATACGGCCACTTCGGCACCCATCCAGTATGCGGCTATTGAGGCCTTCAGGGAAAACCAGGAGATAGAAAATTACCTTAAAACATCAAGAAAAATCTTAAAATTCCTGGCAAAGATATTGACTTCACGACTTGAAGAAATGCAAGTTGCGTTCCCCAAACCGGAAGGTGCATTTTATATTTTCCCCAATTTTGAATTTTATCGTGAAAATTTGGAAAAAAAGGGAATATTTACTTCGGTAGAAATGTGCAATAAATTACTGGAAGAGACAGGTGTGGCTATTTTGCCCGGTTCTGATTTTGGACGGCAACCTGAAGAATTGACTGCCCGGATCGCATTCGTTGATTTCGATGGTAAAAAAGCGTTACGATTAGCCGCCAATTACGGAGAGTTACCCCTGGATGATGAATATGTCGACCAAAATTTCAAAAAGATGATGAAAGCGTTTGATATCCTTGAGCATTGGTTAACGAATCAATAGCAAATAAAATGTTTAAAATTATAGTATGCCAATTTAGCCAGGGCTAAATAATCCAAATGTCCAATGTTTTTGTTAAATATAGTACCAACTAAAATGTTTTATAATCAATGTTATACACTAACTCTATAATAACGGGCACAGGTAGTTATATTCCTACTGAAATTGTGACCAATCCTGATTTTTCTCAAAATAAATTTTATGACCTGAACAGTATTCCCTTTGATATTTCACATGATGAAATTTCTGAAAAATTTGTAGCTATTACCGGTATATCGGAGCGAAGGTATGTAACCAGGGATTTACATGCCTCTGATATTGCAACCATTGCTGCCCGGAAGGCAATTGAAGATGCTGCAATCGATCCGGAAGAATTGGACCAGATTATCGTGGCACACGATTTTGGCGATGTGACCAAAGGCACCATTCAAACCGATACGCTTCCAAGCTTATCAGCCAGGGTAAAGCACAATTTGGGAATTGTAAACCCGAAATGTGTTGCCTATGATTTGATTTTCGGATGTCCGGGCTGGATACAGGGAATGATCCATGCCGATTCATTTATTAAAAATGGAATTGCAAAAAAATGCCTGGTTATCGGAACCGAAACCTTATCCAGGGTGATCGATATCCACGACCGCGATTCCATGATCTATTCCGACGGAGCAGGGGCCACCATCATTGAGGCACGTGAGGAAAACAGGCAGCGGGGCATTCTTTCATTCGCTACCGAATCGTACACCAAAGAAGAGGCATTTTATCTTTATCTGGGTAAATCAAACAGCCCGGACGCCGATCCGTATATCAGATATATCAAAATGTTTGGCAGGAAGATTTATGAATTTTCGCTAAAATATGTTCCCGGCGTCATTAAGGAATGTCTCGAAAAAGCAAGCCTTGATATTCATGATGTACATAAAATTCTGATCCACCAGGCCAATGAAAAAATGGACCAGGAAATTGTCAAACGGCTTTTCAGGCTTTATGGGATCAGAGAAGTGCCCAAGGAAATCATGCCGTTGAGTATTCAAAAACTGGGAAATAATTCTGTTGCTACAGTCCCAACATTACTTGACCTTGTGATCAAGGAAGAATTCCAGGGGCATACCATCAAGGATGGGGATATTATCTTGTTCGCATCAGTAGGTGCGGGAATGAATATCAATGCGGTGGCTTACCGGTATTGATTTTTTTGGTTGTATATTTTTCTATCCATAAATATTTCTCTTTTTTAAATTAGAAATCTTTATTATTAAAATGATTTCTTTTAAATTTACCCCTTCTTTGTGATAATTCATATTTGATGCACGGTAAAGAAGCCAAAGCCCGTATTAAGATCAATAAAATGCTTGAGGAAGCCGGTTGGAGGTTTTTCAAATCCCAAAAAGGCCCGGCGAATATCCTTCTTGAAAATCATGTAAAGATAACAGAGTCTCACCTGAATGAGTTTGGTGATAACTTCGATAAAACAAAAAAAGGATTCGTTGATTTCCTGTTGCTGGATGATAAAGGATACCCATTGATCGTACTCGAAGCAAAATCAGAAGATAAAAATCCACTCATCGGAAAAGAGCAGGCCAGAAAATATGCCAATAGCCAGGATTGCAGGTTTGTGATTCTGTCGAATGGTAATATTCATTATTTCTGGGACCTGAAAAAAGGTAATCCATACCTGATCACAAAATTTCCTTCTCCCGGTTCAGTGGGTAACTATAAAAAGCACCAACCGAATCCAGTATTGTTGATTAATGAAAGAGTAGGGAATGATTATGTTGCCCTGACTCAATATCCAGGTTATTTTGATGATCCCCAATGGCAAAGCGAAAAGGAACGGCCTGATTTTATCAAAAGGAACGGTTTAAAGTTTTTGAGGGGATACCAAAAAAGTGCTGTGCATAAACTTCAGGAATCGGTTCAGGATGGCAATGATCGCTTCCTTTTTGAAATGGCAACCGGGACAGGCAAGACACTGGTTGCAGCAGCTGTCATCAAGTTGTTTTTGCGCACCGGTAATGCAAACCGGGTTCTTTTTCTTGTTGATAGGATAGAACTTGAAAACCAGGCTTTCAAAGCATTTTCGAAATATCTGAAGCTGGATTATAAAACAGTTATTTATAAAGAAAACAAAGACGATTGGCGCAGGGCTGAAATTGTTGTAACCACTGTCCAGTCGTTATTATTCGATAACAAGTTCAGGAGATTATTTTCGCCTACTGATTTTGACCTTGTCATTTCAGACGAAGCACACCGGTCAATAGGAGGGAATTCACGGGCAGTATTCGAATATTTTGTTGGTTACAAATTGGGATTGACTGCTACACCCAAAGATTATCTTCGCAAGATTGACCCTTCCAAAATTTCCCAAAAAGATCCCCGTGAACTGGAATGGAGGATTTTGCTCGACACATACCGCACCTTTGGTTGTGAGGCCGGCCAGCCAACTTACCGTTATTCGTTGCTCGACGGTGTAAAGGATGGATTTCTTATCAATCCGGTCGTTGTGGATGCACGCACAGAAATAACCACACAGTTGCTTTCAGATGAAGGTTATTCAATCATGTTGCCAGTTGAGAACAGTGAGGATGAAGAAGCCATTTATAAACAAAGGGATTTTGAACGAAAATTCTATTCCGAAACGACGAATAAAATATTCTGTAAGACTTTCCTTGAAAATGCACTTCCCGATCCCATTAGTGGCGAATTGGGTAAAACCATCGTATTTACCGTCAGTCAGAACCATGCGGCTAAAATTACCCAGATTCTGAATGAAATGGCTGATAAGCTTTACCCCGGAAAGTACTATTCTGATTTTGCCGTTCAGGTCACTTCATTTATTACGGGTGCACAGCAATTCACCAACAACTTTGTCAACAATAATCTGAATGGTTCGGGTAATTTTATTGACTACTATAAAACCAGCAAAACAAGGGTTTGTGTTACGGTAGGAATGATGACCACCGGCTACGATTGCCAGGACATCCTGAATCTTTGCCTGATGCGTCCCATATTCTCCCCAACTGACTTTATTCAGATCAAAGGCAGGGGAACAAGGAAATACAACTTCTTTGAAACCTTTTTCAATGATGATCAAAAGAATCTGGTTCAGGAACCTGAAAAAACAATATTTAAGCTGTTCGATTTCTTTGCCAATTGTGAGTATTTTGAAGAAAAATTCAATTATGATGAAATCCTGAAACTGCCAAGGTTGA
>JAFGBL010000309.1 GCA_016933115.1 Bacteroidales bacterium
AGGACTGGGCCTTCCGGTTGTTGTGTCCGTTTTGTTTTTTGTACTGTTTCATATCATTTCCATAACAGGTGAAAAATCGGTTAAATCGGGTGTGCTCGATGCCAATGTCGGGATGTGGATCGCACCTGTTGTATTACTCCCGCTAGGCATTTTCCTTACTTTCAAGGCCACAACCGATTCTCCCTTGCTCGATTCCGATGCCTGGATAAAATTTTTCAAAAAAATTTATAAAAGAAAACCCGGTACATGAAAATCCTGTTTTTATGTAATAAATCACCTTATCCACCGATTGAAGGAGGTCCCCTGGCCATGAATGCCAATATCACCGGATTGCTGAATTTGGGCCATTTTGTGAAGGTTCTGGCAATGAATACCAATAAATACATTGTGAACCCGGACGATTTACCTGACGATTACCGGCAAAATACAGGCATTGAATATGTTTATAACGATCTTTCCATCAAACCGTTGGAAGCCTTCTTCAACTTGTTTTCATCCAGATCGTACCATGTCGAAAGATTTATTTCAAAGGCTTTTGAACGAAAATTAATGGAAATCCTTCAGCAAGATCAATACGATATTGTACAACTCGAAATGCTTTACATGACTCCCTATGTGGAAACCATCAGGAAATATTCGGATGCTAAGATCGTTTTGCGTTCACACAACATTGAACATCTCATCTGGAACAGAATCACTCAAAATACGCGAAATAGGCTAAAAAAAGCATATCTCAAAACATTGACCCGAAAACTTAAAAAATATGAACTGGCTACCCTGGAAAATTATGATGGGATCGTTACAATCAGCAATAACGATGCAGCGTTTTTCAGAAGTACAGGAACAAAAACTCCCATCACGGATGTGCCATTCGGGGTAGAAATCTCCAGGTATCCTTTTGAAAACAGGAAATACGAGTTTCCAACCCTGTTTCATATCGGCTCTATGAATTGGGTGCCTAATGAAGAGGGGATCCGGTGGTTCCTGGATCATACCTGGCCTGGAATCAATAATAAATTTCCTGAACTGAAATTCTATCTGGCTGGCAGGGAAATGCCCGACTGGCTGACCAAATCAAAAATAAATAATGTAGTCGTGCTTGGTGAAGTGCCTGATGCAAAGGAATTTATTACTTCAAAAGCAATCATGATCGTACCTTTATTTTCCGGAAGCGGCATAAGGATAAAAATCCTGGAAGGTATGGCGATGGGAAAGGCTATTATTTCCACCGGCATCGGTGCCGAAGGGATCGACTACACGAAAAATGAAAATATCCTGATAGCCGAAACACCCGAAGAATTTCTAAATGCGATAGAAAAATGCATTTCCGATCGGGAGTTTTGCGATCAAACAGGGAATCATGCCCGAAAGTTGATAGAGGAAAAATACAATCTTAAAATAGTTACTAAAAAACTGGAAGCATTTTATCACACGATTTTGGAAAATTAAATTATTTTTGAAACCTTAACACATCAAAGGGTCCTAAATTAATGAAGATATTTGTCCTGCTATCACGATTTCCCTATCCGTTAGAAAAAGGTGATAAATTAAGGGCATATAACCAGCTCAAACAACTTTCAAAAAATAATAAAATACACCTGTGTGCGCTGAATGATATTCGATTAAAATCAGAATACCTGGAAGCTTTAGATCCGATATGCGAATCGGTGACGGTGATCAATCTCTCAAGGCTTTCTATCATGATCAATATTGTGCGTGCATTTTTCAGCGGAAAACCGCTTCAGGTAGGTTATTTTTACAACTGCAGAGCAAAGCGGAAAATCCAAAATTTGATCAAAAGCATTAATCCCGATCATATTTATTGTCAGTTAATCCGGGTTTCGGAGTATGTGAAGGATTTGCAAATCCCCAAAACGCTCGATTACCAGGATGTTTTTTCAAAAGGGGTGCAGCGCAGGAGCCAAACTGCCCCCTTTTACATGAAACCATTGCTAATGTTCGAATACAAGAGGTTGTTAAAATATGAAAAACTGATTTTTGATTATTTTGATCACAAAACCATCATTTCCATTCCTGACCGGGATTTGATACCACATCCCCGCCGGGAAGAGATTGAAGTGGTGATCAACGGTGTGGATACCGAATTTTTTAAACCCATGGATGTTGAAAAAGAATACGACCTGGTTTTCATCGGGAATATGGGTTATCCGCCCAATGTAAATGCTGCCGAATACCTGGCAAAAGAAATTCTTCCGTTGGTTCACAAAACCCACCCTCATGTCACCCTGACGCTGGCTGGTGCAACTCCTCATCCTTCGGTATTCGCTTTGCAAAACGAAAAAGTACATGTTACCGGTTTTGTGGAGGACATCCGTGAATGTTATGCCAAAGCCAGGATTTTTATTGCACCCATGCGCATCGGTACCGGTTTGCAAAATAAATTGCTCGAAGCTATGGCTATGAAAATACCTTCCATCACGTCAGCTTTGGCCAACAGTGCACTGGAAGCAGAAATTGACAGGGAAATTCTGGTTGGAGAATCGGCACAGGATTTTGCAATTCAAATAATCAGGCTTTTGGAAGATAAAGATTATGCCGATGGTATTGCTGAGAATGGATTTAGATTTGTTCATGCCCGATTTGATTGGACTGCAGCCACTAAAAAATTGGAAAAAATAATTTCAAACAACCTACCATGAGTGCCTTTATCATTGTTATGATCGGCATTTCGTTTGTTGGATTTATTGCCGGACTGGCAGGAAAAGCATCGTCAGTCAAGAATAAATCGATGAAAAAAAGTGAAATTTTTAGTAAGCTAACGGTTCTTTTCTTAATTTTAATGTTTGTTTTTGCTATTGCTTATCAATTCGTAAACTAGTTACACGGATATGGAACAAATCAATCAACAGGTGAGGGATGAGCGCATGTGGGGGATGTTCTGCCATTTAAGTGCCATGGCAGGTTATATTATTCCGTTCGGAAGCATTGTGGGCCCATTGATTATCTGGTCAATCAAAAAAGACGAGTTTCCTTTTGTAAACGAGCAGGGTAAGGAAGCATTGAATTTTCAAATTTCCATGTTGATCTATTTTATTCTATCGGCTTTTCTTATCCTTATTGTCATTGGAATCCTTATGCTGATAGCGCTTGCCATTTTTCAACTGATCATGATCATCATTGCTTCCATCCGGGCCAATAACGGGGAGTCATTTCATTATCCGCTGGCTATACGATTTATCAACTAATCATTTTTATGGCGATTTCGAGTATCCATTCTCCTCTTGGCTTCATTCAAATTTCGGCTTCTGAACTTGGGATTAACTCGCTGTTTTTCCTGGAAAACGATCCTGAAAATAATGATGAAAACAAGGTTTTGAAAAATTGTATTGACCAACTCAAAGCATATTTTCGTGGAGAATTGAAAAATTTTGATTTACCTTTGGATTTGCAGGGAACTGAATTTCAAAAAACTGTATGGAAAGAATTGTTGAAAATACCTTACGGTAAAACCATTTCGTATATGGAACTGGCAAAAAAACTGGGTGATCCCAAATCGATCCGTGCAGCCGCCCATACCAACGGACAAAATCCGGTTTCCATTATCGTTCCCTGTCACAGGGTCATTGGATCCGATGGCAGCCTGACCGGTTATGCAGGTGGATTGTGGCGAAAACAATGGCTGCTGGAACACGAATCGAAACAACCGCCCTTATTTTAAATTTCTTTTCACCAAAGCTGTGTCGACTCCCAGATGATTAAAAAATTCATTTATAAAACAGTGTAAAAATTTTCCGAGAATTTTTCATTTACGATAAGGGTAAATGAAAATTTGAGTGTATCAGGATAAAATTCTAAATTGGTTTTAAACTATTTTGAAATTGAACCAACAAAGAGACTAAATAAAAAAAGCTCCGGGATTACCAGGAGCTTTTTTTAAAGCAGTAATCTTATCTGATAAACACTTTTTCCGTTTTCAACTTATTTTCAGTTTGAACCTGAACCAGGTAATAACCCGTTCCGCTTGTCAGCCGGATAACGGTTTGTCCCGACTTCTC
>JAFGBL010000310.1 GCA_016933115.1 Bacteroidales bacterium
ACTGGATAAAATCCCCGAACACAAGGCCAATAAACTACACGAACTGCTTCCTGCAAAACCTTAGTCATTTTACTTCAAGCTTAAAAGGTAAGCATTCGCTGAACCCCGTGTTTTAAATCTTATTGCTGGTCTCACTGACGATGTCATAACCATTAAGAGAGGCGAAGTAAAGTCCCATCAAAGTTTCCCATGTGTAATCGGCATATACATTATCGAATTCGAATACAAAATCTCCGATGGCCAAATCTACTCCTGCGTTCATTGACGCTTCCAATCCATGGTGGTAGCTCATGTTCAGGATGCTAATCATTTGCTTGGGGAGGTTTTCTGTGCATTCTTTAATACATGCCATGCTATTATCAATACTTGCATCATTTACAATAATGACTTCAAATTTTAAAAAGTTCTCAGTCAATACTTTGTGCAGTTGTATAATGAAATCGTGGATTTCTCGTTCATTATTATGAACGTAAACAACCGCAGACACAAAATTTTGTTCTTTATAAATTTTTTCCATCTCCTGATAATATTTTGTCAAGGTCATATACAGTGTTTATTTTCCCTGAGAGAACGCTAACAAATGTTGGCTTAGAAGAGAATTGCCTGATTACTGTAGGTCTTGAATCATCAATTTCGGATGCCAGCAAAATTGGTTTTATCGAAAAAAGAGAGCTATGATATTGAAAGCCATACTCTTCTTTCAGATATTTTTTGGCCAGATAAGACATGTACGGCCAGGCTGATTCTGGTTTTGCCTGGCAATCATTACAATTTCCCAATTGTTGAGGAGTACAATAGCCGTTTGATTTTGCCTGGCAACTATATGTAGGTAAAGCTTCTTTACTCGTCAGATGTGGTGTAAAGGTTACTGACGTCAGTGAATGTAACCCCGTTTTACCAAAAGGCATAATTGAAAAAAAAGGGCCATCCATTATGGTTAATCCTATATTCTTTAAATTTTCATTAACGGTACAAAGAATGATTTCGCATAGCTCATACTTAATTTTGAATTTTTCAAATCCTAAATTATCATGTATTTGATTAACTGAAGCGTAAGTTGCATTAAGTACAAATTCACTTCTAAAGGACGTCCCATCTTTAAGTCTTAGTTCATAATGCCCATCTGCTTTTCTGATTGCATCAATGTTGCAGCCTAATTTAATCTCAACATTTGGATATTCTTTGATCTCTTTCAGAAAATGATCCCTTAACAGGCATGCATCAAAAGTATATTCTTCCGTTTGGAACGCTCCATCACACATGCCTGGATTAAAATATTTATCAACTGGTATCTGATCACATTTGATATTTGCGGCATGGCAAAAGTTGGTAAATTGTTGGGCATTTGTCCAGGAAAATGTTGAAGATGTCGCATAGATTTTATCAAATTTTGAAAGGATACAAAAGCCATAGTCCTGATTAAAACGGTCGAAATAATGAGCTGATTTGATTGCAGTAGAATAGGACCTGGGATAATGATAACCCATATGCACTCTGGCTTGGTTAATATAGGTGGCCCTTTTGAATGCTTCCGAATCATATTCTAACACAATAACGTTTTCGCCTTTTTTACCACATAGCAGCGCAGAATATAATCCGTACAAGCCAGCACCGATTATTATTTTATCATATTGGTTTGTCATTTTCAAATCCTTTGGGTTATCTTCATGTTTCAGTACAAGCCTGCTAAAATGAATAAGGGGAAATTATATTTATGAGATAACGATAAAATGATCATAAAAAAAAATGATTAAGTATGTAGTGGTTTTTTAGTACTACTATGGGCTAAGTATTTTTCGATCAATTCCTTGGTTTCTTTGATGTGCGACTGACTGGAGGCGCCAAACAAAACCGATTCAATTTTAGGGAATTTGCCCAGGTACTCAATCGCTTCTGTCGGGCGTAAGGCCCCGGCAGCCAACACCTGCATGGCAATCGGGCGAAACTCCTTCTCGTTCAGGTATTTCTCGTAAATCTCAATTCCTCCGCTCATGCGAAACCCAATTTTGTTGATGGAGCTGCAAATGATCGGATTTTCAATTCCAACCGAATTCAACGCATCCAGCAAGGCGGGCATGTTCATCGTAATATACCCGGGTTCGGCCTGGTATTTTTTGCGGATATAGGCATCGTATTCTTTAAATACCTCAAACATTTTCAACCCAAGGATCATATCCACCAACACATTCTGGATGAAAACAACCGGTGTTTGGATTCCCTTAAACATCTTCATCTCCGCATCAATGAGCAGTTCCATCAATTTGATAAAATCTTTGTTCAGGAAGGCAAAGCCCCCTTTGGCGAAGGTGCTGAATACATTCCCCGGAACATATTGCTTGATGGTGCCGGCAATACCCAGTTCGGTTACTGCATTGGCATATTTGTGGGCATAGGGCATGCAGGGATAAATCCGGAAGTCGGCATATTTGGCAGGATTGGCACGCAGGTGATCGCAAACATTGGCAATGCGGTCGTGGGTGGTGCACATGAAGGTGTTGATCCCCAGGTCAATGGCCTGGTCCAGCACCTGGATGATGGCCCGGTCATCCTTAAACCGGATTGCCTGTGCCCTGGATTTATCGTCGGAAGCATGGTTTACGGCAAAAAACTGGTTGTCGCCAAATAGTACTTTATCCATGATGGTTATTTTTCGAGTTGTCAATAAGCATTTCAATGACCTTATCGGTGTAAAGTCCCTGTTCGAAGGTGTTATAAGCTGGTTGGACCCGGTTGACGATGCAGTCCACAAAATAATCCAGCTGGGCGCTGTATTCCTCGCCGCGCAGGTAGAAATCAACCGGAATGGCCAAATC
>JAFGBL010000040.1 GCA_016933115.1 Bacteroidales bacterium
AGAAGAAAATTTCAAATATTAAAAAAGATATTTTAAAAGAAACACAGCAGCCAACAGCCCATGATAGCCCATAGCCGCTTTAGGGGTTATCAAGTTAAAGAATTGTAAATTTGAGCATACTAAATATAGATGAAAATCAGAGTAAATAAACGGCTACAGGCCATATGGACAAAACGTTGCCATGCTAAAACAAGCATAAAACTTAATTCCCTGACAAGGACAAAATCATTGACTTATTACTTGCTGACTTGGATAAGGAGTCCATAAAAAATATTTACCTTTGCCCTTTAATCAACCAAATCAAACTTATGCAAACGATACTTGGGGCAGGGGGCGCCATTGGAAACGACCTCGCAAAGGAACTTACAAAATACAATACCGACATCAGGCTGGTTAGCCGCAATCCCAGAAAAGTTAACAAAAATGACCATTTGTTTCCATGTGACCTGACTAAAAAAGACCAGTTAATGGAAGCTGTCAAAGGTTCCGAAATTGTATACCTGGTGGTTGGGCTCAAATACGATACAAATGTTTGGCAGGAGCAATGGCCCAAATTGATACGGAACGTGATTGATGCTTGTAAACAATACAAATCCAGGCTGGTTTTTTTCGATAATATTTATATGTACGATCCCTCTCATATCCATCATGCAACCGAAGAAACGCCTGTAAATCCTTCAAGCAAAAAAGGAAAAGTGAGGGCTCAAATTGATAGAATGCTTCAGGATGCATGGCAAACTGGGGAAATCAAAGGAATGATAGTTCGTTCTGCTGATTTTTATGGTCCGGGGATTAATAATAGTGTACTCATGGAAAGTGTTTACAAACCATTGAAAGCCGGTAAAAAGGCCAACTGGTTTTGCAGAACCGATAAAGTTCATTCCCACACCTGGACACCAGATGCAGCCAAAGCTACAGCCATACTGGGAAATGATGAAAAAGCCTACGGGCAGGTTTGGCATTTGCCTACAGCAGGAAACCCGCCTACCGGAAAAGAATGGATCGAAGGCTTCGCCCGGGAATTGAATGTAAAGCCACGTTACCAGGTCGCATCCAGGTTTATAATAAGATTATTGGGACTATTCAACCCTATCATGAAAGAATTTGTCGAAATGCTTTATCAGTACGACAGGGATTATGTATTCGACAGCAGCAAATTCGAAAAAGCATACGATTTTAAACCGACTTCTTATGCGGATGGGATCAAACAAATAGTAAATCAATAACCAGGAAACTATCTGTTGGAGGTCAACTATTCCGGTTTACTAAGCAGATTCTTTCTGGCTCGGAAAACTGAGTGCATTCAGCAACCTTTCGACATTCATTCGCAAAGGAGCAAAATGCTCAGGTCTGTAAATCATGGTTCCTTCCTTGTATAGACTTTTTGCATCGGCAAACAAAGGCTGAGGATATGGCAACTCAGGAAAATCCTCTTCCGAAATGTGATCGTCATCTACAAGCAGGGATCGGATAAAGTTATAATCTTCCCACAATTTCAATACTTCCGGGTCCATTGAACGCACGCCGAAAAATGAGCCCCGATGAAAATCCTGAACATCATTCAACAGTACACGAAGCAGAATGGCCAATTTTTTTATGTTTACATTTTCTTCCAAATCAATAGTAATTGGTTAATCCTATACGAAAGTTAACCAGGTATTGTTTCTAATTAAAGCAGGATTCTTTTCAAACAATATACGATTCGAAGCCGATTATGAAATTTTTTATCCTCATCAAAAAAATAAATATAGAACTAACCTGTATTTATTATTAAAATCGACTACTTTTGAATCTTCTGATTTCACAATTAGAAAATTGAAGCTGAAATAATATATTATGGAATGCTTTTTAAACCGACGACACATTCTTTTCACATTAAAAATTCATTTAATTATTTCAAATCAAATTTATTAGCAATGGTACCGGATCATAAAAAATTAAAAAAAGCAGGGTTTCTGCCCTTGATGATCTTCATTATGACACTCAGTTCCAACACAACTGTGTTTTCACAGGGGCCACTGATGCGTTTTCCCGATATCCATGAAAACCTGGTTGTGTTTGTTCATGGTGAAGATATATGGTCGGTTCCTGCTACCGGTGGAATAGCCACCCGACTGACCATCAACGACGGGGAAGAACGCTATCCCAAAATCTCACCCGATGGTTCGATGATTGCATTTACAGGTTATTACGACGGTAATCCGGATGTTTATGTAATGAACAAATACGGTGGAAATATTACCCGCCTCACATATCATCCAAGCTATGACCAGGTAATAGGTTGGCATCCTGCCAAAAACAAAATTATTTTTAATTCCTACAGGCCGGGATACCCGGGCTATACAAGGTTATATCTCATCAAACCCGATGGTACCGGACTGGAAGAACTGATCATGCATGAAGCTGCTCAAGGCAGTTTTTCACCCGATGGGAGCAAAATTGCATACAACAAAGTATCGCGCGAAAACCGCACCTGGAAAAGATACCAGGGAGGCACTGCACAAGAGGTATATATTTATGATTTTGTGACCAACGAAGAAAAAAACATCTCCAATTACACCGGCACCGATCGTTTACCTATGTGGATAGGAGATAAAATATATTTTGCTTCCGACCGCGACAGAATCCTCAATATTTATTACTATGACCTGAACACCGCAACCATCCAAAAGGTGACCAACCATTCAGAATACGATGTAAGGCGGCCTTCGGCAGGTGGGAATAAGATCATTTACGAACATGGCGGTGAACTCTGGATTTTAGACGCAGCAACCGGGAAAACGGAAAAAATCAAGATCCGTATTGAAACCGACCTGCCCGAAGTGAGGCCTTACCTGAAAGACGTTAAAGAAGACATTACCGGTATTGGCTGTTCGCCCAATGGAGAAAGAGCGCTGATTAATGCACGGGGAGAAATTTTCAGCGTTCCATATGAAAACGGTCCGACCCGGAACCTGACAAATAGTTCAGGAGCCAGGGACAAAGATGCCGTTTGGTCGCCGGATGGAAGATCCGTAGCTTTTTTTTCCGATAAAAATGGCGAATATAACCTATACTTACAGGATCAAAAGGGAGAAAAAGAGGCGGTTCAGCTTACCGATTATAAAGACGGTTACCGGCATACCCTTCGATGGTCGCTCGATAGTAAAAAGCTTGCCTTTACCGACCAGGAACTGACCTGCTACATCATTGATATTAGTTCAAAGGAAATAACGAGGGTAGATAAAGCCTATTTCGAAAATATCGATGTTTCACTGGATGTGAAACCGATTTACGACTTCAACTGGTCACCCGACAGCCGTTTCCTGGCCTATTCCAAAATGGATGAAGACCTGGTTAATAAAGTTTATATTTATTCACTTGACGACAAATCAATCCATTGCATAAGCACGATTTTCAATGATTTCCACCCGGTGTTTTCAAACGATGGGCAGTACCTGTTTTTCGTTTCCAACAGGAGGTTCGATCCGACTTTTTGCGATTTTGAATGGGAAATGGTTTATAAGAAAACCTCTGGCATTTATTGTCTGACGCTTCAAAAGAATGGACTGCCGTTCAACAAATTAAAAAGTGATGAGGTAAAAACTGATGCTGATAAGGAAAAAGAGAAGGAATCGGAAGATAAAACAGTCAGGGTAGTCATTGATTGGGAGGGGTTAACCGACAGGATTGAAGCATTGCCACTAAATCGTGGTAATTACCGATATCTGTCGGTAAATGATAATGCACTGTTTTACTTGAACAGGGATGAAGGTGATTTCAACAGGTTCGAATTCAGGGTCCCGAATAACATGGACCTTTACCGATTTAACTTTGAGGAGCGGGAAGAGGCCAAGGTAATCGAAGAGATCAATTTGTATGTTGTTTCGGCAAACGGAAAGAAAATAGCATACAAAAAAGGTGATGATGTCGGTATCATTGAGGCATCCGAATCGGATAGCAAAGGCCACAACCTGAATCTCGCAGACTTGAAAATGTGGTATGAACCCCGGAACGAATGGAAACAAATCTTTAATGAAGCATGGCGGATGGAACGCGATTTTTATTACGAACCCAACATGCACGGACTGGATTGGGATTTGATGAGGGAAAAATATGGCAATCTGATATCCCTGGCTTCCTGCAGACAGGATGTGCAGTACATAATCGGTGAGTTGATCGGTGAGCTCAATACCAGCCATACTTACATTTATGGTGGAGATCGAAAAAGAACTTCCGACAGGGTTAGTATCGGTATGTTGGGAGCCGACTTTAAGGTCGACACATCAAGCAATCGATACTTTTTCAGCAATATATTGAAGACTTCGGATTGGACTGAAGGCATTTTCCCCCCGCTTTCAAAACCCGGCATTCACGTTAAAACCGGTGATTACCTGCTCAAGGTAAACGGAATGGATATTACAGCCGACAAAAACATTTACAGCTATTTTCAAAATCTGGCCGGTAAGCAGGTTACCATCACAGTAAACGGTAAACCGGATTTAGACGGTGCAAAAGAGTTTGTCGTTGAGCCGCTATCGAACGATTACGACCTAAGATACCAGGAATGGGCAGAAAAAAACAGGTTGATTGTCGACAGTGTTTCAGGAGGTAAGATCGGGTACATTCATTTTCCCGACACCTATACCGGCTCAACCAAAGAGTTCCCTAAATACTTTTATTCTCAAACGCGGAAGGAAGGACTTATCATTGATGGCCGATTCAATGGCGGAGGGCTTGATCCCGAGATATTTTTTGACCGCTTAAGGAAAAAGCCCCATTCATACTGGACACGCCGTTATTCGCATGATCAGACAAGTCCGGCCTATGGTGTGAGGGCGCACATGGTTTGCCTTACCAACAGGCAGGCAGGTTCAGGCGGTGATGAATTGCCCTTCGAATTCAGGCAATTCGGAATGGGGCCAGTTATCGGAACCAGAACATGGGGAGGACTGGTTGGAGTTTCTATGTTTATTTCACTCATCGACGGAGGCGGGCTTACTGCTCCCGATTACCGGATTTATACCGAGGATGGAAAATGGGTAATTGAAAACGAAGGAGTAACACCCGATATCATTGTCGAACTCAAACCAACCGAAGTTGCAAATGGCTTTGATGCCCAGTTGATGAAAGGAGTGGATTACCTGCTTCAAAAAATCAGGGAAGAACCCATTACCTGGCCTAGGCATCCCTCATTTCCAGAGGATAATTAGCAGGCTATAAAAGGTACAAAATTATATCCGTGAATGGTTAAAGAATACACCAGTCACGGATATTTTAATTTCTGCCTGAATCCACCTAAAATAAAAATTAACATTAATTTAACTGGAACAAGTCTAAATAGTCTATCTTTGCACCCATTTTTGCAAAATTTTTATTCTAAATTAAAGAATTTCAAACACTTACACTAAAATGACTTTAACAAAGCTCAGAAATATAGGAATTGCAGCTCATATTGATGCGGGTAAAACTACCGTTACAGAACGCCTGCTCTTTTTTACCGGAGTAACCCGCAAAATGGGAGAAGTCCATGACGGGCAGGCCACCATGGATTTTATGAAACAGGAACAAGAGCGCGGTATCACCATTGCTTCGGCAGCAATTTCAACCAATTGGAAAGACCACCACATTAACATTATTGATACACCGGGCCACGTCGATTTTACGGTTGAGGTAGAACGGTCGCTCCGAGTAATCGATGGTATGGTTGCACTTTTTTGTGCCGTTGGCGGTGTTGAGCCGCAAAGTGAAACCGTTTGGAATCAGGCTGACCGCTACCGGGTACCCCGAATTGCTTTCATCAACAAAATGGACCGTACAGGAGCCGATTTTTGGGATGTTGTTAAACAAATGAACGAATACCTCGATGCCAATGCACTCCCTTTTCAAATACCCATTGGAGCTGAAGATGATTTTACTGGCATCATCGATATAATTGAAAAAAAGGCTTTTGTTTTCGAAAATCAGGAACGTAAAGAAATAGAAATTCCGGTAGAATATAAAGCCAGGTGCAAGGAAGCCAGGGATAAGCTGATTGAAAAAATCGCCGAATACGATGATGAAATAATGGAATTGTACCTGGAAGAGAAAGAAATTCCGGTAGATTTATTGAAACGCATCGCCAGGCGAGCTACGCACAAGCTCTTCATTACTCCGGTTTTCACGGGTGCAGCATATAAAAATAAAGGAATCCAACTGTTGCTGGATGCCATCGTCGACTACCTCCCCTCTCCTGTTGATGTTGGTGCAGTAGTGGGGATCGACATTCATGACGAAGAAAAATCGCACACACGCAATCCCTCTCCGCACGATCCTTTCTCAGCACTTGCATTTAAATTGATCCATGATCCTTTTGTGGGACAGCAAACTTTCATCCGTATTTTTTCAGGGCATTTGAAAAGCGGGATGCAAATCATGAATTCAACCAAAGGGAAGCACGAGCGTATCGGCCGGATTTTGAAAATTCATGCCAAGGACCGTGAGGAGGTGAGTGAGGCCGGCCCTGGCGATATCGTCGCATTGATCGGACTTAAACTTACCAAGACCGGTGACACCCTTTGCGATTATGATCATCCGCTTTTCCTGGAAAACATTCATATTCCTCCAACTGTGATCGAACTGAAGATCAACCCGAAATCGCGGAAAGAGCAGAGCAAGCTGGGTGAAGCACTTTCGAAACTTGCCAATGAAGATCCTTCATTCAATATCCGTTTCGATGAAGAAACCGAAGAAACCATTATTTCCGGTATGGGAGAACTACACCTCGAGATCATCATCGACCGGCTCAAAGAGGAATTTGGAGTGGAAGTGGTTGTTGGAGAACCGTCCGTTGCATTCCGTGAGACCATTACAACCGAAATTGAAAGTGAATACAAGCACAGCAAACAAACCGGCGGTAAAGGGCAGTTTGCTCAAACCCTGATGCGGCTGGAGCCCAATACTGGCAAGGGATATGAATTCCTGGATATTGTCAAGGGTGGTGCAATTCCCGCTGAATTTATTACTTCGGTTAACAAAGGAATCAAAAAAACACTTGATAAAGGACCATTGGCAGGCTTTCCCATTGTGGATGTAAAAGTCGTTTTGCACGACGGAAGTCACCACCCGGTAGACTCTTCTGATATGGCATTCCAGACCTGTGCTTCCATCTGTTTTAAAAACGGGTTTTTAAAAGCTCAACCGATATTGCTGGAGCCGGTGATGAAAATTGAGATCAATACACCTGATGATTTTATCGGGAATGTGGTTGGCGACCTCAACAAAAGGCGCGGAAAAATAGAATCGATGCGTAGGTTCAGGAAAGGCGCCCAGAAATTGAATGGGTTGGTACCATTGATGGAAATGTTCGGCTATGCGACTGCACTGAGGAACATCTCCAGCGGCCGTGCCAATTATTCCATGGAATTTTACCAATACATGCCACTAACCAAATCGGTTCAGGATGAGGTACTGAAAAAACTGGCAGAAAAGAAAAAAGAAGCGCAATAAACCAATTCTCATATAAATTAAAAATCCGGTAAAATTATATTGCCGGATTTTTATTTACATTTGATTTTTTATTGATAAAGACAGGATGATCAATAAAAACCTTTTGAGGGTACTTGGGCCTGGTTTGCTTTATGCAGGAGCCGCTGTCGGGGTTTCGCATTTGGTTCAATCAACAAAGGCCGGAGCAGGTTACGGTTTCGACCTCCTGTGGATCCTGGTCCTGGCCAATGCCATTAAGTATCCGTTTTTTGAATTCGGCCCCAGGTATGCCACAGTTACCGGAAACAGCCTGATTGAAGGATACAGCAAGATCGGGAAATGGGCACTGGTGTTATTTGCCCTGGTGACCGTATTTACTATGTTTTCCATTCAGGCAGCAGTAACAATAGTAACAGCCGGACTTGCAGGTAACATTTTCGGGATCGGCCTTAATCCGGTTTATTTAAGTGCCATTTTACTTGTCATTACGATGCTGGTACTAATGATTGGGAGATACAACATACTTGACAAACTAATCAAGCTGGTGATTGTTTTGTTGACCGTTTCAACTTTGATTGCAGTATTTTCAGCCATGGGTAAGGGTTACCACCCTGATCCCGAATTTGCACGAAATTTTTCATGGAATAACCGTCTGGATATTTTTTTCCTGATCACTTTTATCGGATGGATGCCTGCCCCTTTGGACGTTACGATCTGGCAATCGTTATGGACCCTGGAAAAAAACAATAGCCTTTCATTCAAACCAAAACTTCGCGAAGTACTGATCGATTTTAAAATAGGCTATATCGGAACAGCCTTTTTGGCAGTGTGTTTCCTGACTTTAGGAGCTTATGTAATGTATGGATCAAATGAGGAACTGTCGCCCCTGGGAGTAGTCTTTGCCGATCAATTAATCCGTATGTACACCTCCAATATTGGACATTGGTCCTATTATTTCATTGCCATTGCAGCCTTATCAACCATGTTCAGTACTACCATTACCTGCCTTGATGCTTACCCAAGGGTGATGAAACCACTAACTGAAGCATTTTTTCCATCGGTAAAGAAACGAAAATTTCATTCTGATCTGTTTTCCTGGTTCTGGATCATCGTCATTATCATCGGGTCCGTCCTGTTATTGAGTATATTTAGTGGCACCATGGGAGTTATGGTCGATATCGCAACTACCCTTTCTTTTGTGACAGCTTCACTTTTGGCAATACTCAACTACATTGTGGTTACCGATAAGCATGTTCCAAAAGGGGGCCGCCCCGGAAAATGGCTTAGGATTTACGCCTGGGTAGGAATTGTATTTTTATGCGGATTTACTTTGTTTTATTTGTATTGGCGTTTTATGTGATCCCGGAAAGCCAGTACATCAATTGTATAATTTTACATTCACCGATTTTCCCGACTCTACAACAAAGTACTTCTCAACAGTAAATGCAGCCCGGTTCGAGTATTTCGACCTGTAAATGGCTTTGTAGGTTCCGGGTTGTAAAACCAGGGTTTCGCGTTGCATCTCACTCTCTCTGAAGTTATATACCCACTTGAGTTCATTGTTTTCCAGCAAATACACACCTCCATAACCACTGGCTTTCTTTTCGATAACGGCAATACCCGGCAACGGGATTTCAATAGTAGTTGTGTGGCTCTGTTTGATTTGGACATCATCAATGTAAATGCGAGGCAGGGTTAAAATCTCAAGGTCATAAATGCCTGTGATATATTTTTCAGAAGATCCAAATTGCTGCACGTTGAGCGTTTGCATTTTGCCATTTTCACGAACAATGCATTTTAAGTCCCGAACAGTTCTGTCACGACTTTCCATTTTCAAGTCAAGATCCCCCTGTGGCGTTGAAAGAGCTATGGTTGAGTGTTTACCGGGGGTAAGGGTCACACTGTCAAGGCTTCTGGGCGGGATGGTATGGACAACAATATCGTATGCAAGCAAGGGATCGATAACCAGGGTATCAGGAACTCCTTTATTGTTCATGGTATGAACAAAATTATACTTGATCAGACCTGAGAAATTATCATAAAATGTCATGCTGACGTTTGTCTCGGTTGGTTTTCCATAACTGTCCAGCAGGTTCACCTGGGCGGTAGTAGAATTTAATGCCTGGGAAATTACCACATTCAGGGCTTTACTGAACTCAGCTTCACTTGATGCATCGAAATAAGTTCCAACGCAATCAAACGCTTCCTGGAAATTACGGCCAATGCCTATAATGAAGGGCTTAAGAACCACACCTTTCTTTTGCAATTCTTGTGAAACCAAACACGGGTCGCCATCGCATTCTTCCAATCCGTCAGTGATCAGAATAATAATATTCCGGCAATTTTCGCAAGGAGGAAAGTCTGAACCTGATTGTTCCAACGCATAGGCTATAGGTGTGGTACCCTTTGGTACAACAGATTTGAGTTTGTGCTTGATGGTCGGAATATTATCCGGCCCGAATGGAACTAACAGCTTTGTATCATTGCAAATTTGAGGTGGAAAATTATACTGGTGGCCATACACACGCAGGGCCAGTTCAATATTTTCAACCGATTGCAGACTGTCGAGCAGGTTCGAAAGTAATTTACGGGCAATGGTAATCTTCATGTCGCTTTGCCACCTTCCGTACATACTTTGGGAAGCATCCAGAACAAACAATATTCGGGCAGTCGGAGGGGGCTTTTCCAGTTCCTCTTCCACCTGGCAAAATACTGTGGACGAGGCAAGAAGGAGAATGATCAGCGTGAAAACAAGATTAATTTTCAAGAGCCAAAGTTAATTTGAAACAAAATTCATTTATTAACGTTCAGCTTCATAAACTATTATACTGAACGCCCATTGTGAAGCCAAAGGTATTTGAAATATTTGAAGGATTGTTTTTTTACGGATGAATATTTAAACAATTTTTTGTTAGAAAATTATCAAAGTTCAAAATTTTATATGTACAACAATTAATACCTTAGCTGCCTTTGGACGTTTGAATATCTTTAGAATGAGGAATACAAGGCATTTATATTTCTTTTTATTTGCTTTAGCACCCTGTTTGATTTTCATGAATCAGGGCCTCCAATCTCAATCTAAAATTGATTCCTTGCAGAACAGGTGGGTCGATTCGGTTATGCTATCCCTGAACCTGGAGGAAAAGATCGCCCAGTTGTTAATGATCAGGACCTATTCCAATAAAGATCCCAAATATTACAGGCAGATTGAAGAAACCATAAAAAAATATCATATCGGTGGATTGTGTTTCTTCCAGGGTGGGCCGGTGCATCAGGCCAGGCTGACGAACCGCTACCAGGAAATGTCCAGGACGCCTCTGTTTATTGCTATTGACGCAGAATGGGGCCTGGGTATGCGGCTCGATAGCTGTTATTCTTTCCCTTTCCAAATGACACTAGGTTCCATTTCAGATGACCTGCTGATATATGAAATGGGGACAGAAATTGCAAGACAATTGAAACTTCTGGGCGTTCAGATCAATTTTGCTCCGGTGGTCGATATCAACAACAATCCGGCAAACCCGGTGATCAACAGCCGATCATTCGGAGAGGATAAGGTCAATGTCGCCCGGAAAGGTGTTGCCTATATGAAAGGCCTGCAGGATAACGGCATTATTGCTACTGCCAAGCACTTTCCGGGACATGGTGATACCGGATCGGATTCACACCTGACATTGCCGGTGATCAAATACACAAAGGAAAGAATTGACAGTACTGAACTTTATCCATTCAAGGAATTGATTTCAAACGGGCTGAAAGGGGTCATGGTTGCACACCTGTTTGTTCCGGAACTTGACAGCTCAATAAATACACCTACCACACTATCTCCAAATGTAGTTACTGACCTGTTGAAAAAGGATCTGGATTTTCAGGGTTTAACTATCACCGATGCCCTTGACATGAAGGGTGTAACCAATTACTTTAAATCAGGTGAAATCGAACTGAAAGCATTGATCGCCGGTAATGATATCCTGTTGTTGCCCCAAAATGTTGAAGAAGCGATTAATCATATAAAATCAGCTGTTGACAACGGAGTTGTTTCCGAAGAAATGATTGCCGATCGATGCCGGAAAATCCTGGCCTATAAATACCAGGCAGGTCTTTCGGATTACAAGCCGGTTCAAACCGATTCCTTGTTTGAAAAAATGAATGGTATCGAAAATGTGTTGATTTCGAGGAAACTGTTTAAAGCAGCCATCACAGTTGTAAAAAATAAGGAAAACCTGGTTCCATTACAAAGATTTGATACACTCAGGGTTGCCTGCTTATCAGCCGGATCACCGGAAATTAACCCATTCCAGCAGATGCTTGCCAATTATTGCAAAATTGATTTTTTTAATCTGGGTGATGATTTTTCTAAAGCCAAAGAGGCATCAATTCTTAATGAACTAAAAAACTACAATCTTGTTATAGCAGGAATTCACGGAACCAATATTTTTCCACAGAGGAATTTTGGGATATCGAAGCAAATCATCGACCTGACCAGCAAGCTCTCAGATTCTACAAATGTCATATTGACTGTTTTCGCCAGTCCATACAGCTTGAAGATGTTCGATCCTGATTCCTCCGGATATACTTCAATCGTTCTGGCACACCAGGACAATCCGGTTGCCAATGAAATTGCAGCACAAATCATCATGGGCGGATTGGATTCCAAAGGTACCCTGCCTGTGAGTGTTACTGACCGTCTCCCTGTAAATGCCGGTATCCGAACCCAGTCATTAAACCGATTGAGCTATGGACTGCCGGAGGAAGTCGGAATGAGTAGCAACATACTAAAAAAAGTTGACTCTATTGTTTTAGAAAGTATCTACAAGGAAGCTATTCCCGGATGCCAGATACTGGTTGCCCGGAATGGAGAGGTGATATACCAAAAACCTTTTGGTTACCAGACATTCAAAAAAGGAGAGTTTGTCGAAAATGACGACCTCTACGACCTGGCCTCTCTCACAAAAGTTGCTGCGACTACGCTGGCCGTGATGAAACTGAATGACAATAAAATGATGGATGTCGACCATAAACTTGTTTGGTATCTTCCATTTTTAAGGGGAACCAACAAGGAGGACATTGTCATCCGTGAGTTGATGGCACACCAAGCGAACCTGCAGCCCTGGATTCCTTTTTACCTGAACACATTGACGGAAAAAGGTGAACTGATGCCCAATTATTACAGTTCCAAACTGGATGATTTGCATACTGTAAAAGTGGCTGATAATATCTATATCAGGAATGATTATGAATTTATATTATACGACTCAATCATCTACTCAAAATTGAGGAAAAAAAAGGATTACAAATACAGCGACCTCGGATTTTACCTGCTCAAAAAAGCAGTTGAAAATCTCACTAACCAGCCTTTCGACCGATACGTAGATGAAACATTTTATAAAAAGCTTGGATTGCGTACCATGACTTTCAACCCTATCGAAAAATTTGATCTGAAACGGATCGTCCCGACTGAAAATGACCAGTATTTCAGAAAGCAGTTGATCCAGGGATATGTCCATGATCCCGGGGCTGCCATGCTGGGAGGAGTATCGGGCCATGCCGGACTGTTTTCGGATGCCAACGACATGGCCATTATCATGCAAATGTTACTGCAGAAGGGCAATTATGGGGGTATTCAATTTTTTAACCCATCCACGGTTGAAGAATTTACCAAACAACAATTCCCGCTGAACAAAAACAGAAGAGGAATCGGGTTCGATAAACCTGAAGTGGAAAACCGCGAAAATGGGCCAACCTGCAAAAGTGCATCCGACCTGAGTTTCGGACATACCGGTTTTACAGGAACCTATGCCTGGGCCGATCCTGAATACAACCTGGTTTATATTTTCCTTTCAAACCGGATCTATCCCACTGCAAATAATACCAAATTGATCAAAATGGACACGCGGACGGCTATCCAACAGGTGCTGTACGAATCCATCGTGAAGGAAAACAAAAAGGCACCGCATGATGAACTGGGTGCCTTACAAACAGGTGATTAAATCTTTTTCCTTGCTTTATTTTAGATCAACCCGTTTTCCATTTTTAAATCCCACAACGAAAGCTTCTGTCAGGCCTCTTAATTTCATGGAGTTCCTGAGCTTGGCAGCATCGGAATACAATTCAAAATTCCCAACCGAGTAGTGGTACCACCCATCATAAAATTCTTTAAATACTTCATCTTGGATTTCATAAAGTTCCCTTACAGCCTGGGATGAGGCATAACCATTTATTGAAGCCATGACCTGCACACTATAAGCTACCGGAATTACAGGCCTGCGATTTTCAACGATCAAATCCCGGTCTTCATAATTTGATCCGACCAATTCTGCAATCGAAATTCGCTCATCATCCTTAAAAGCAACTACAAACGCGTCATAAATCCGGTTCCGGGTAACCAGCAGTTTTTTGTATTCACAGGCCTTCCAATATTTGATATGAGAACCCAGGGAATATCGATACCAGCCATCCTCGAAGGTTTCAGTAATATTTCCGTTTAAGTTGTATTCAGATGAAAGCTGTTCCATATCCATTGGCTTTCTTGAGGCTGCAATCTGTACTTTAAAAATTACCCCCGGCCAGGGCGAATCATATAAACCCTTTTTCGCATCTTCCTGCTGTATTTTTTCTTCAATACTTAATATTGGTTTGGTATCTTCCTCTTTAACTATCGGGATGTTTTCAATATTTTGCTGTGGAATTTCTTCCTGAACGATCAAATTCTGGGGTGGCATTGTAGGTTTCTTATCCTTCCTGCTTCCAATTTTATAGGTGATTCCAATGAAATTATAACTATAAAAATCAAACCTGAAACCGCCCTCATTGGCATCCAGCTTATCCGACCTGACAGGACGCAGGGTTCCCTCCACCGAAATATCCCAATATTCGCTCAACCTGAAATCGATCCCTGCGCCAAAAGGAATGACCGGTTCAAGTGTTCGTCCAAATAATCCGCTACCGGTACGATTCTCCCCGTTTGAATTCAATTCAACATTTGTTGCATGGCACATTTGATGGGTTTCCCAGTGTGAAAATCCAATTCCTCCCATAGCATAAATTGAGATCAGCCGGCTCTTTGGTCCCCAAATTAATGAAGACAGGTCAATTTTGGCACTCAGGCTTGTTTCAATTATTTTTGATTCGAACCAAACGGTATCTTTCCGCTTTGTTCCGGAAAGATCTCCGATGAGCAGCTGGCCTCTCAGTGTAACCGCCGATACCAGCTTTGTCTGGATCATCAGCCCGTAGCCGAACCGCCATTCGCTGTTGTTGCTGAAGCACCTGTAAAATCGGTAATTATCGGTATCTCCATAAAACAAGTTGGCACCGCCATTGACATTTACCGACCAGCCTGTTTGTAACCCCTTTTCCGGGTTTTGAGATTGCAAGTTCAAACCTGCCAGGACAAGTATCGTGGCAAGGCTTAAACGAACATAAAGTTTAATTGATAACGGTCTCATGTTAAATGATTTGACAATTATCATTATAAGTATTTAAAACTGTACCAAACCAAATTTTGATATCGCGTAAAGCGAAATTTCCCTTAAATTCATTAATATTATTGGCCGGTAGCGATATTTCATTTCAAATTGCTAATTTTGCCCGGAATTTCACATTTCCCAACGTGGGATTCGGTTTTTTCATTTTAAATAAATATTAATGAAATCTAAATATAAAAGTCTCTATTGGTGGATATTTTCTGTTGTATTCACATTATTAATTGCATATTATCAACGATCTACCGGGCCGACATATCCAAGGCACGGCAAGGAAGAAATAGCAGGGGCTACCATCAAATATTCATTGCCCCGTTCATGTGAATCCGGCAAGGATGCCAGGATAATTATCAAGCACGTGCCCGAAGGAACTACCGGTGAACTCAGGTACAAGCGGTTTAAAACCAATGATGAATACGCCGTTTTGAAATTCACCCAGGAAGATCAAAATCTGGCTACCGCCCTTCCCTCCCAACCTCCTGCCGGCAAACTTGAGTACCAGGTTATCATCAAAAATCAAAATACTTACATGGTTCTGAATGAAGAACCTGTTGTGATCCGGTTTACCGGGCCGGTGCCTGCATATATTCTGATACCCCATATCCTCCTCATGTTCCTGGCCCTGTTGTTCTCAACGCGGACAGGTATAGAGGTTATTTTCAAAGGGGAACACGCTTTTCATTACACCCGGTTGACTTTGATTTTTTTATTTTTCGGGGGTATGATCCTTGGACCGGTCGTTCAGAAATTTGCTTTCGATGCTTTTTGGACCGGCTGGCCTTTTGGTCAGGATCTCACTGATAATAAAACACTGGTAGCTTTTGCGGCATGGATCATTGCCTTTGTAAGGCTGAGAAAAGACAGGACAAAACGAGGATGGGCATTGGCTGCAGCTATTATATTACTTGCTGTATATCTGATACCCCACAGCTTATTTGGTTCGGAACTCGATTATTCAACCGGCGAAATTGGAACCGGAAATTAAACTGTAATTTGAATGACGATATTTTACATCGCAATCACCGTTATTATTTCATTTGTTGCATTTAACAGGCGGGATATTTTTGACAGGCTCAAGTTCAATGCTTTTGCCATCCACAAGAACAATCAGTGGCACCGCTTTCTGACCTATGGCTTTATCCATGCCGACTGGATTCATCTGGCCATTAATATGTTTGTATTTTACTCCTTCGGCAGGATAGTAGAGGAATTGTTCGTGGCAACATTCCAAATAAAAGGATACGTGTTTTACAGCTTGTTATACCTTGGAGGAATTGCTTTCTCAACGCTATACGATTACGGAAAATATAAGGACAACACTTATTACAATGCAGTTGGAGCCTCTGGGGCAGTTTCGGCCATCGTTTTTTCAAGTATTATTTTATATCCTATCGGTAAGATATTTCTGTTTTTTATTCCGATAGGCATTCCGGCTCCCATATTTGGCATTTTGTACCTGGTTTATTCTGCTTATATGGTGAAGAAAGGATCGGACAACATTGGCCACAGCGCTCACTTTTGGGGTGCGATCTTTGGGGTGATATTTACCATTGCCATCAACCCTGATTATATATTTACCTTTTGGGAACAAGTCTTTTAACCTGATTAATTTATAAATTTATCGTGTCAAAACCCCGAATTATTTAATTCGGAATCTCCTGCCATAAAACAGCCTCACTACGCCTACCTCATAATTCATAGAATTTTTTTGATCCTTTCCCGTATTTCCGCTGAAGGAATCATTACTGACCGTCAGCCCACCGAACGATCTTTCAGAATTATAAACGAATGCAGCCCTTCCGAGGAACCTTCCGGACAAAAATGAATCTTTTACAGGTTCGCGCAAATCATCGTACCCTACTTCATAATTTTGAACCGAAACACCTGGAACCAGGGTAAAGGACAAGTAAAATTTTTTCCAGAGCACAAAAGTATGGGTATAGCCAAACGAAATCCCAATCCCAATAACGTTGACGCGATTGAACAACAGGTCAGGATTGTAGGTTTCAGCCAATTCAGAAGGAACAAACGCCGAATCACCCGAAAGGCTGAAAGCATAGAAAAATCCGCCCAGTAAAAAAGAACCCGCACTTTTCTTTTGCAGTTCGGTTTGTATAAATGCAGCTTTAGCCGAGTATTTCTTATGTTTAAAAGTATAAATGCAACTTCCACCAATCGTTGTGGAGCCGATATCGGGCCGTTGGGGGTAAGGCATCCCCATCTCCCAGTCATCTTTGTATATTTCCGGGTTTTCAATGTAAAAGCCCTGGTATCGCTGCACGTAAATGTCGATGGCGAGGCTTCGGGTAAAAATGGAGGTTTGAATATCAAAACGGCTGGTTTTACCATAAATATCGTTGTCGTTATTGATGAAAGGAAAATTAAATGCCAATCCCAGCCCGAACCATTTGTAGTTTACGGCAACTCCCAGGTTCATACTTTGATTGGGCGAATATTCAACGGTTTCCCCTTCATGGTTATCCTTTATATCGAACTGGCTGAATTTATTGATCCCATAAATTCTAATGGCCAACCGGTCTGACAGGTCCTTGATATAAACAGTATCCCATTTATGCGTTTTAAGCGAATCGTATTGTGGGTATCCAGGTTCACTAATTATTACAACCGTGAAACTTAGTATTAATATTTTTACAAATTGCTTAAACAAATCGGTCATGAAAATTTCAATCGTTTACCCTATGAACAGGGTTTTCAGAAAATACGTAAAGCAAAACACACTTTACGGGATTGTATCCAACCTGCTCTAATTGCTTTTTATAATATTTTACCTGATCAAAGTGCTTGGACTCCTGCTGACCGGTCTTAAAATCTATAATTGTCGCTGAAATGCCATCCAAAATTACACGGTCGGGCCTGAAAGATTCTCCTTTTTTGGAAATCAACTCGACTTCGCTTTTAACCTGAAGCCCTTTTTCAAAAAACGGCCCGATTTCGGTTTTATTCAGAAAATTCATCAGTTGCTCGCTGATAACCAATTTTTCTTCTTTTGAAATTAAACCATCCGACCACATTTGCCGCAGCACCGGTTCAAGGTCATCGGTTACTTTTATTTTGGCCAGGATGGTGTGGATCAGTGTTCCCCATTCCTGTTTTTGCTCCGGTTCATCCACATTCCAGTGCTCAGGCGCACGATAGCTCAGTGCAATCCTGTTTCTCCATGTATTCGATATAAATTTTTCAAGTTGAAATGATTTTGAAATAATCTTTTGACTCCCGGTTTTATCTGATTCTGAACCAAATTCATAATCGATTTTACCTTCTTCCCACATACCTTTTTGAACCAGGTATGATTTTAACAATTGCGGAACAGAAGTTTTGGCATCTTCCTTATCGGACGGAACCACTGAAAAAACATACAACCTGTCGGTCGGTCTTGTCAGAACCACATATAGTAAATTGAGCATATCAAGAAGGGATTTATCACTCTCTTCAGTGAATTGATCGGCATAATCAGTTTCAAGCAGATTCTTTTGTGCGTTAACCAACGCAACCGGAAGGTCCGGAATTTCCTCTATTTCATTTAACTCCAACCAAAGTTTAGCTTTGGTATTCCGGTGCTGCTCTACTGCAAAAGGATAAATAACCACCGGAAATTCAAGCCCTTTAGCCTTATGAATGGTCATCACCGAAACCGCATTCATTCCTTCCGGTACAATCAATGAAAGCTTTGATTTGTTCTCCTCCCACCAGTCAATTACATCAATGGGGTCTGAGATATTTTCACCCGAAATATTCAGCATTGCATCGAGGAAAAACTGCAAATAGGGATTTGCTGTCTGATCCAGCTTGTAAATCCTGATCAGTTCTTCACACAAATCAAAAAGTGTAAGTGATGCTAAGTAATCCGGGTTGAGATTGAATCCTTCCGATTTGACCCATTGTAAAAAAGAGATTTTTTTATCATTGCCTGAATTTCCCTCAAACCGAATATTCAGAATCAACCGGTAGAATTGCTCTTCCTTGCCTTTTTTACGGAGAAGGTAAAGGATTATTTCGGTTTTGGCAATGGCATCCTCCCGGTTGGCCAGGTATTTTAAATTTGAAATCATAAACCTAACCTCGGGCGAATTCACAAGGAGCAAAGATTCGAAGGAAACAACCTGGATTCCGTTCTGCAATAAAAATGCAGCCACCTTGCTTGCCTTTTTGTTATCCCTGCACAAAACGGCTATATCCTGGTAATTGAATTCATTTGTATTGCAATTGTTAATTACGGATTTAATATTTTCGAGTGTCCGGGTTTCAAATTCATCCTTATCAGTTTTTTCCATAAAACTGATCCGGACATAACCATCAACACCTTTATTGGACGGTTCCTGCTCTACATCAGTGTATATTTCCTGGTATAAATCTGAGAGGAACCCTTTTGCAAAAGAAAAAAATGAATTGTTGAATTCAACAATCCGGCTCTTCGAACGGAAATTCTTCTTCAATACATTCTCCTGAAAATGTTGCGCAAAATTCTGTTCCCTTTGCAAAAACAATGTATTGCTTTTGTCCCTGTATATATCGGGCAATCGGGCGAACTGTTCCACATCCCCGTTGCGCCACCTGTAAATTGCCTGCTTACCATCCCCCACGATCATATTAAAATGACCTTCTGACAGTGAATTATCCAGCAACGGAACCAGGTTTTGCCATTGCAACTCAGATGTATCCTGGAATTCGTCGAGGAGGAAATGTTTGTATTTTTCGCCTGTCCGTTCGTAAATAAAGGGGACCGGTTCATTCATTACAATTTCTGCAATTCTTTTGTTGAACTCTGCAATCAGTAAAATGTTATTATCCGATTTGTACTCATCCATTACTTTTTCGATCTCATTCAGCAAGGCGAGTGGATAAAGGTTCTTCTTAATCTCATTGAAGATTAGATATTTTTTAAAAAATTTATTTTTGTGTTCCAAAATGGATTCAAAACACTTTAATAATTCCGCTTTTATATTATCAATGGATTTTATCAGGTTGGTATCAGCCTTTCCCGAAGTCCATTTATCTTCCTCCACGGTTTTTAAAATGTAACTGTTCGGATCCAACTTATCCATTCGGCCTTCAGCCAGGTTTTTGAAATAGGTTCCAATACCTCTTGTTCCCTGGAAAAAGGCTTCATCGGGAATTCGATTGACATGAATATGTTCAACAGCTTTTCGAGCCTCAATTTTGATGGTTTGCTCGAACCATGAATTGAACTTTTTAATCTTTTGAAATATTGCCGAAAAATCAGACAGATTTAATTTTTTAAGTTTTGGAATATTTTTCTGGCTGTCTTCCTGCAACAGAAATTTTGCAAACTCTTTGAGCTCTTTATCGATATTCCAGCTTTTTTCATCGTCCGTTTTTGATTTTGTAAATTCTATCAGGGTTCTGGTAAGGTCTTCATCAAAACCAATTTTGTCCATCAACAAATCGATGATCTTTTCAATCAGTTCATCCGAATCCACCTCTACTTCAAAATTAATGGGCAGTTTCAGGTCAAAGGCAAAACTTCGGATGATACGGTGCATGAAGCTGTCGATGGTCGAAATAGCAAAATCTGAGTAATTGTGAAGGATCAAACGCAGGATTTGTGAGGCCCTTTGAATAATCGTCGTTTCATCAATTCCGGTTTCCTTCAGAAGGTCGGGCAACATAAATTTTACTGCATTTGAACCCTGGTATTTTGACGGTTCAGCGATCTCCGTTAAGTTATTGATGATCCGTTGTTTCATTTCATTGGCGGCCTTGTTTGTGAAGGTTATGGCCAGTATTTTCCGGTAATTGGAAGGTTCGGCAAACACCTGTTTGAGGTATTCCTTAACCAGTGTATGGGTCTTACCCGAGCCGGCAGAGGATTTATAAACAACAAATTTTTTTTCTTGCATCGGGATAAAGATACAAGTTATCTATATAAATTAAATGAGAAATCTGTATCAACTTAATCGGATCAAATAATATTTGAGTAGCTGCAACAAAATGAGTACTACAGGCCATTTAGGGTCTGCGCATTTTTTGGCAGCATTCGACTATCAAATTGTGCCGAACTTCGTTTGTAGGGTTCCTTGTTCCCTTAATTAGATTCGGATCGCTAGTATGTGCGGTCCGGATTTGTTCGACTTACAATTTCCGCTGCATTTCGTTTGCAGAAATTGAGTCTCACAAAAAAAACCTCCCGCAAGGCGCGGGAGGAAAAAATGATCATGAAGAGGAATATATAAGGGCAGATAGTGTGCTAATAGAGTTTAAATGTAAATTTGATATTATAAGGCTGACCTACCTTAACGCAACAATTCTTAAGGTGCAAAACAGCCAGTTTTTGAATCACATATTTTTCAAATTCCGGATTGCTTGAATATACTTCCATTACATGAATTTTGCCGTAATCGTCAAATACCAGGCTTAAGGCTACCATCCCTTCCAGTTGATCTTTAAGTGCAAAATCAGGATATTTTATTTGTTGAATTATACATTGCTCGGCAGCTTGCGGAAAACCATCGGTGATCACAACCTCATCGAGGTCAATTATGATGGTATCTTCATTGTTGGGTGTGACAATCTCATTAATTTCCGAAATTTCTGCAGGTAGGATATTATCTAGTGAAGTAGAAACGAATAAATTATCGACCGGATTTTCGTAGACCCCTTCGACAGGCAAATTAACAGTAGTAAAGGAATATCCCAACTGGCATAGGATAATCCCAATAGTAAAAATTAGAAATTTTAGAGTTTTCATGGCTATATTTGATTTTTGTTGTCATGTTTAAATTGGTTATTTAAAACCTTTCTAAATTTATGCCAAATAGCATATCTTACTATATTACTGAACTTTACCTTTGGAATAAATGGTAAAAATGTAGCGAACACTGTTCGCAAAACGACAATTTTGTACGCAAACGCACATTTTTCAATTTTGACCTGACCGAACAATTATTACTTTTATGAAAATTTGAATCATTAATTCCCTAACAATGAAAAAGAAAAAAATAAGTTTAATTGCATTGACATTATTACTGAGTATTTCATTCATATCAAAATCTCAAAATGATAAAGCTGCCTACAAAGAAAGGCAGGATGGTTACTATCAGAATACCATTCAAAAAGAAATTACACAGTTCGAAAAACATCAAAAAAAATCGAAACCTTCAACTTACCTGTCAGTTGATTTTGAGGGCCGGACCTTTCCTGTTAAAATCGAGGATTATAAACAATTCTGGCACCAACCGCCCCTTTCGCAGGGAGCAACGGGCACATGCTGGTGTTTTGCATCAACATCATTTTTCGAATCAGAGGTTTACCGAACCACCGGGCAGAAAATCAAACTATCGGAAATGTATTTTGTCTATAACGAATATATTGAAAGAGCCAGGTATTTTGTTACAAACCATGGTGAAATGTACTTTGGTGAAGGTTCAGAAGCAAATGCAGTTCCTAAGCTAATGACAAAATACGGAGCCATCCCTGAAGAAATTTATTCAGGCAAACTGGCAGGACAGACATTCCACAACCATGAGCAGATGTTCGCTGAAATGAAAACCTACCTCGATTGGGTGAAAAAAACCAATTTCTGGAATGAAGAAACTGTAGTAGCGACAATCAAAAGCATTCTAAACCAGTATATGCTCGAACCACCCGATAAATTTAATTTTAATGGAAAGGAATATACTCCCAATAGTTTCCTCAAGGATGTCGTGCAAATCAAGCCGGATGATTACTTCAGTTTTATGTGCACCAAATCGGCCACCTACGGACAAAAAGGAGAACTCGTTGAACCTGACAATTGGTGGCACAACGACGATTATTACAATGTGGCCCTGGATGAATTTTTATTGATATTTAAAGAATCCCTTAAAAGTGGTTATACTGTCAGCTTTTGCGGAGATGTCAGCGAACCGGGCTATGACCGGTACCAGGAGGTCGGCATCATTCCTTCATTTGATATTCCGGCAGAATATATCAACGAGGATTCCCGGGAATTTAGAATTTACAACAGTACTACAACCGATGACCACTGTATGCATATTATTGGATCCAAGGAAAATGAAGATGGTTGGTGGTTTTTACTGAAGGATTCGAGTTCCAGTGCATTTGACGGACCCAACAAGGGATACCGGTTTATACACGAGGATTATATCAGGCTTAAAGTCTTGACGATTTTGGTTTATAAATATGGGGCCAGGGATGTTTTGGATAAAATCATTAAATAAACGCTTATTTTCGAACTGTTCCCGGTTTATTTATTCAAAACATATATAGATTTCCGTAACACTGGATGTTGTTTTGCTTTAGGCTGAAGCAACCAGCACATCTGGCACATAACCAGAAAATTACTTGACTTCGCCTGAATAATTTCGTACATTTACGCCTTATTAACTGAAATCAAAAGCCATGATTTCCTTTCTTCATCTCTGCGAAGGGTGTGTATTAACATGCATGCTGAGAGTATATATCAGTACTATATTAGCTTTCCCCCGATATCAAACCGTATATATCAATATTATTCAACAATGTATTAATGAAAATTGAAGATTTGTAATCAGCCAAATAAATTAATTTATAAACCTCGAA
The DNA here is from genome assembly GCA_016933115.1 of Bacteroidales bacterium. Lineage (GTDB taxonomy): Bacteria > Bacteroidota > Bacteroidia > Bacteroidales > JAADJA01 > JAADJA01. Next base: position 23,490 of record JAFGBL010000040.1, read on the forward strand.
GGAGCTTGGAAATATGGGCAAAAACCAAATACCCTTTGCCCTGAACCCTTGACCCTTTGCCAAAACCTTTAAGTCATGAAACCAAAAGCTTTTACAAAAAAAATGCAAACTGCAATCGTCATCATAGTATTGGCGTTGCTTTCTGCCTGTTTTCAATTCGATTTCGTTATTCAACCTTACTCTGCTGACCTTAACAGTTCTTTTGAAGTGGAGGTAAGCGTAATTACTACCGATGGGAATGGGAATAATTACATCCCTTATTTTGGAATATTGTTGCCTGATGATTGGACTGTGGATGATAGTATCGGCTTTATGTTTGATACGGTTCCTGGAGTATTGGTCTACAGCGATTCCTTGAGCCTCGAGATGGACACACTCGATCCGGCACCCGAAGGCTATTACTGGTGGGTGAGCAAGGCAATCGAAAGTGTAATTTATAATTATGGGGATACCTATTTATGTAATCCAACCATTCATACGGGAAATGATCCCGGTACATTTTATCTGGATTATATGGCAGGAAGTAATTGTAATGATTATTACGGGGGCCTTGGTTATGCAAGAAGCAATGACCATATAATCACCGTTGGTTTACCGGATAATCTTGTTGTTACCAATAAAAATGACAGCGGGCCGGGCTCTCTGCGCCATGCCATCAACAATGTCGACTTCTTTGGAACCATCACATTTGACCTGGAAGAAGGGGATACAATTTCCCTGGAAAACCAAATCATTATTGAAAAAGATGTTAACATACTTGGGCCGGGAGATTTTGATCTGGCCATTTCTGGAAATCAAACAGTCAGGATTTTTGCAATTGGCGAAGATCGAAGCCCCCATATCTCCAACCTTCATATTGGCTGGGGTTCAGAATATCAAGGTGGGGGCATCTACTGTGGTTATATGTCTACCCCAGTGTTGAATGAACTGGTTATTAATAATAACACGGCCAGTTATGGTGCAGGCATTTATTGTTATGCGGCAAATCCGGAAATCCAAAACACCATAGTAAAAAACAATATCGCTTCTCAGAATGGTGGAGGATTTTATTTCACTGATTCTAATCCTCTGCTATCGGATGTGACAATTTCAAACAACTGGTCTGGCGCAGGTGGCGGAATATACTCAGACTGGTATTCCAATATAATGTTTGACAGCATAAACAGGTGTAACATTTATTTGAATTATGCACAATCGGGTTATGACTTATATTCTGAAAATTATATTGAAGTTATTGTGGATACATTCACGGTGCTTTATCCAACAGAACTTCAGGCCTACCCATTCGGTAATTTCAGTTTTGATATCCTCAATGGAAAAATTGAGCAGGTGGACGGGGATCTTTTTGTTTCACCCGAAGGTAGCAATGATAACTCAGGACTTACTCCCCAAGAACCATTGAAAAACATATGGTTCGCATATTTAAAGATTTTACCAAATACTTCTCATGCTCACACCATACATTTGTTGGAAGGAACCTATAGCCCTTCCTCCAATGGAGAAGTTTTTCCCTTATTCTCATTGGATTATATCAATATTTCCGGTGTATCTTCCGGGCAAGTCATTCTTGACGCGGAAGGTTTGTCAAATGTATTTTCCTTCAGCTTTAATAGCAACACCATCATTGCAAACATAACTATTACAGGGGGAACAGCATACAACGGAGGCGGGATATATCTTAATAATTCTTCCATTTTGTTTAAAAATTCAGATATTACAAATAACGAGGCATCTGACAGAGGTGGTGGAATTTATATCTCAGGATACAGTAGTCCGTCTATTTTTGAAAATGTAAAAATTTACAATAACACAGCTTCCTCAGGGGGAGGAATATTTCTGGATAACAATGTAAATCCAAAATTTAAAAATGTAAGTATCATAAACAACTTCGCAGAAACAGGTGGTGGAATATATAATAGAAGTTTATATCCCGAATTCGATACATCTGACCGCTGCAATATTTATTTTAATTCCTCGTCAAACGGCAACGATATTTATTCAATTAATCCTTTTATTGTGCGGGTTGATACGTTTACTGTATTAATTCCCAATGAATACCATACTGTCCCAATTGAGAATTTCATATTTGATATTTGGCATGGTAAATTGGAACAAGCGGATGCCGACCTGTTTGTTTCGCCTGATGGTGATAATTCCAATTCAGGCCTTTCGCCTGAAGAACCGTTGAAAAATATCCATTTTGCATTTTCAAAAATTGTATTGGGAGCACTACATCCGAATAAAATCTACCTGATGGATGGAACTTATGGGCCAACTGCAAATGAAGACATTTTTCCAATCTGCATGATCGATTATGTCAACATTTATGGTTTAACTGAAAACGGAACTATATTAGATGGAGAAGGCCAATACAGGGTGGTTGAATTTGATCATGATTACAATACTGCGCTGTCCAATGTCACTATTACGAATGGATATAATTTGAGTAATAGCGGAGGCGGCATCATGTGCTATTATTCAGATCCCGTTATTGAAAATTTGACTATTTCTGAAAACATGTCCGTTAGTGGTGGAGGAATATTCATAAGTAATTCAAATCTGACATTAATAGATGTAGCCATCACCAACAATACGGCAACTGATGATGGCGGAGGAATTTACTGCGACTATAATTCAAATCTATTATTAAGCAAGGTAACAATCGCTAATAATTCTTCCAATGACAGGGGCGGAGGTATTTATTACAACAATTATACAAATACAGTATTCGACAGCATAAACCGGTGCAATATTTATTCTAACATGGCAAATGTTGGGAATGATCTTTATTCAGTAAATGAATTGAACGTGATCGTTGATACGTTTACGGTAATGTTTCCAAAAAATTTTCACGCTTATCCCCTGCCTGATTTTAATTTTGATATTCTGCATGGTTTGATTCCCCAATCGAATATTGATCTTTATGTATCTCCAAATGGAGATAATAGCAATTCGGGCCTGTCATCGGATGACCCGCTTAAAACCATTGAATTTGCAAACACCATCGTGGATGAGGATAGTCTAAATCTTTATACAATAAATTTACTATCGGGTGTTTACAGCCCATCCTGCAATGGAGAGACATTCCCAATATTGCTGGGTGATTATGTTCATTTAAAAGGTACCTGGCAGGGATATGTGGTCCTGGATGCTCAGGAAACTGCCAATGTAGTGTCTGTTCAAAATGTGGTTCAGACAGAAGTTTCCAATTTAATAGTTACCAATGGATCAAATGAATATGGTGATGGAGGTGGAATTTATTGCACAAATTCAGATTTAACTATATCTGATGTTATATTATCAAATAATTATGCTCAAGATGGCGGAGGAATTTTTTGTTATAATGCAAGCCCGGTGATAAAGGATGTTAAAATGATTAACAATACAGCAAATTATTCTGGTGGTGGCATTCATTGTTCATACGATACACATCCCAAATTGCTGAATGTAACTATCGAGGAAAATCAGGCCAGTGAGGGAGGAGGAATGTATTGTTCCTCTTCCGACCCGGTATTAGAGGAGGTCAATATTGAGAACAACACTGCAATAACCGGTGGAGGTATATGTATTGGATACTCCAGTAACCCTCATCTGAAAAATGTTTTCATTTCGGATAATTCTGCTTCAACCTACGGAGGTGGAATTTATTGTTATTCATCGAATCCAACCCTTGAAGATGTAAAAATAACCCATAATATTGCTGAATACTCAGGTGGAGGTTTTTATTCAGGATATAATTCATCTCCGTTGTTTGACAGTTTAAACAGGTGCGATATTTATTTAAACAGCGCTGATGAAGGAAATGACCTTTACTCCGAGTACAGTATACAAGTGGTTGTTGACACCTTCACCGTATTGTATCCAAAAAGCTTCCATGCTTATCCTTTGGAAAACTTCAGTTTTGACATTTGGCACTGTATGATCCCACAGGTAAATGCGGACTTATATGTATCACCTAATGGGGACAATTCCAATTCAGGGCTTACAGCTGACGATCCTTTAAAAAATATTCAATATGCCCTAAATCTCATCGCGGAGGACAGCGTCAATCTGTATACCATTCATTTGCTTGAGGGTGTATACAGTCCAAACAGTAATGGAGAAGCATTCCCTATAAGGATTCCTGAATATGTAAATTTGGAAGGTTCGGCAGAAGAAGATGTCATCCTCAATGCCCAAAGTCAGTCGCGGGTAATTGAGTTTTACAATAGCAATCAAATTACTGTTTCCAATATCTCTGTCAGGGGGGGGTATCACAATAGTGATGGTGGTGGTATTTACATGGTCAATTCCAGTCCTGAATTAATGAATATAGCCATAAAGAATAACATTTCAGGAGGTTATGGTGGCGGGTTTTACTGCAAAAACTCCAGTCCGATTTTGATTGGAATTACGATTTCAGCTAATCAGGCAGATTTTGGCGGAGGTTTTTGCTGCAGTAGCGACTCCAAACCGCAGATGCAGAATTCTTCAATCATGGATAATGAAGCCATCAACAGTGGAGGAGGAATTTACAACAGGATAAACAGTACATTACTTTTGCTTAATACGATTGTCTCTGAAAATTTTGCAGGAACCCATGGCGGAGGTATTTATTGCGGCAATAATTCAGATATGTATGCCGATAGTTTATGGGTCACAAACAACCAGGCAGCTAAACAAGGCGGTGGAATATTCAACTCAACTTCTGACCTATATCTTGATAACGCAGTGGTCGCATCGAATATATCACAAATCAAAGGTGGCGGAATATATTCCAGCAGTTCTTACACTAAACTTCACAATGTTATTATCAATAACAACTTTTCAATGAAAGGCGGTGGAATATACAATGCATTTAAAAACCATGCGTATAAAAATGTCCTCATTATCAACAATACCGCTATTGACCAGGGAGGTGGAATATACACAAACGGGGCTACCTATGATATTTATAATTCAACAATAACGGGCAATTATGCTGAAATCGCAGGTGGGATTTATTGTCAGAACACGGATATTGAACTTATAAATTGCATTTTATGGAATGAGGGCACCGATGAGGTTTATTTTAGGGAAATTTACGGGGCCTCAATTGCCACTGTTTCATGGTCGGATGTACAAGGAGGTGAGGATGGGATAAGTACAAATGATAATGGTACTCTAAACTGGTTAGAAGGTAACATTGAATCTTACCCGCTATTTATGGGTTTCGGAGAACATCCCTATCAGCTTGATGTAGGATCCCCATGCATTGATGCCGGAACACCTGATACTACAGGGCTGAACCTGCCGCTCTGGGATCTGATTGGCAATTACCGCATTTGGGATGGAGACGGCGATGGAATTGCCTTTGTTGATATGGGAACCTATGAATTTGGAGCCATTGCAGTCGGGGAGACAAAACTTCCAGTTCGAAGTTTGAAGTTTGAAGTTCGAAGTTATCCGAATCCGTTTACGGATCAAACATTGATCACCTATTATTTGCCAAATTCCACCTTCGTGAGTTTGAGCATCTTTGATCTTAGTGGCCAATTAGTCAATATATTGGCTAATGAATTTCAATTGCATGGTGAACATAAGGAAGTTTTTGATGCAAATGGTTTACCGGAAGGCATCTATTTCCTGAGAATGAAAACCACTGAAAGATCACAAACCAAAAAAATAATTAAACTTTAATAATCCGGGATTTTGTGTTCCGGTTCTTTATTAAAAATTAAAACCGGAACACAAAACCCTTCATCCAGTCGTTTTCCGCCGTTTTTTTTTGTAGTGGTTTTCTGCCATGTTTTAAAGGATGAACTGATGTAATTTTACCTCCAATCAAAACCGAAAAATCATTTTTTCTTTTAGAATGGTTTTCGCAAATGATCCAATAAATTATTTGTTAAGACCTGATTAACCATCAAAAAATCAATGCCATGAAAAAGAAAATTTTAACCACAGTGTTTTTAATTACAGGATTCTTGTTTTTAACCCTCGGGCAAAAATCCGTATTCCCTGATGCCGATCTACTCACGCTGGATGGAAAAACCATTCAATCGACCGAATTATTCAAAGGGGAAAGCCCCATCATCCTTGTATTCTGGAAGACATATGAGAAGGATTGTTGTAAACACATTTCTTCGTTGATTGAGGCACATGAAGATTTACTGGATACCGTCAATGCCAGGCTGGTATGTATTTGTGTCGATTGCATCGGACAAACCCATCACATCAAACCTTTTGTTGATGGAAATGGATGGGATTGCGAAGTTTATATAGATAAAAACGGAGAATTCAAACGGGCAATGGCTGTCAATAATACGCCATATACAATATTGTATTACAACCAAAAAATCATTTGCCGTTACAACGGGTATTGCTCCGGAACAGAGGATATGATATGCACTAAACTCAAACATTGCCTCGCCCTTAACGATTAAGCGTCAATGTAATGTAAATTTTGCTAATTTGATTTACCACAAGTGAATTTAGAATCATTGACTATTGCCTTGGGCTGGTGAGAATTAATTGTATAATAAGGTGAATATAAGCATATAAACTGTAGTTACTGAATCATAGGATCAGCATGTTCTTCATTTTAGTGTTGATAATAGTTTTACTTGACTTATAGCCCTTTTTTTAGTATATTTACACACTTTTTTGAACCAAAACCGGTGGGATGCAAGTATTCAATTTTCAGCATCGAATTTATTATATTAATGCTGATTTTAAAAGCATGAATAACGTCCCCTTCTATCTCTTAAAAGTTGATAATATCAAAACGGTATAACTTAAAAATGAAATATGAAATAATTTTACTTTGAGATAGATAAATTTAAAAGTAAAAGATTAGAAGATTTAAAGACCCAATGCCATGGAAGGTTTAAAGACACTAATCCTCGATGATGACCGGCTGTATGCCAATCACCTGAAATGTTTATTGACCAGGCTTCATATTTCGACTACCTGCGCCCTAACACCTTCCGAAGCATTTGATTACCTTTTATCTCACCCGTATGATTTATTTATTTGTGATATTTTTTTACCGGAAAAAAATGGTTTGGAAATATTGAAATTAGTAAAACAAAAGTATCCGGGCATGGATGTAATCCTTATTAGCGGAAAGGGCGATATGGATACGGTAATCAAAGCCCTTAGGCTCGGGGCTGTGGATTATTTGAAAAAACCATTTTCAGAACATGAACTTCTAAGTGCTTTAAAAAGAACGCAAAAGTTCAACGAAGTTTATCCGGCCAACGGCAACGGTTTCAGTAATAACTCACTTTTATCAAATCATCTGATTGAAAAAATTCCATCCGGCTTTATTGGCACCAGTCAAGGTATGGTTCAGGTCAGAAATCTGGCGATTCTTGCTTCCAGGGAAAAGGATGTAAACATTTTAATTACCGGCGAAAATGGCACAGGGAAAGAAATTGTAGCCCGCATCATCCACTTCGCAAGTGACCGGAACAACCAGCCATTTTACCCTGTAAACAGTGCGGCTATTCCCGACTCACTACTCGAAAGTGAATTTTTTGGTCATCGAAAAGGATCATTTACAGGAGCCAATGAAAATAAAAAAGGATTTTTTGAACTGGCAGATAATGGAACATTATTTCTGGATGAAATATCAGAAATGCCACTTCAACTGCAAGCCAAGCTACTGAGGGCTATTGAGGAAAAGAAAATCAAACCGGTTGGAGGAATAAATGAGATCAATGTCGATATCCGCATTGTTTCGGCTACCAATTCAAATGTTGATGAATTAATTTCCAAAAAAAGGCTCAGGATCGACCTCTATCACAGGTTAAATACTATGATGATCAATATTCCACCACTGCGCGAGCGACCTGAGGATATCCGGCCATTGGTCGATCATTTTGCCCATCAGTTTTCAATTCATCGGTTTAAAAAATGCCCCCAAATCAATCCGAATATAATTGATCATTTAAAAAAGTATCATTTCCCTGGAAATGTCAGAGAGCTCAAAAATATGGTTGAAAGAGCCATCATTATTTCAAGGGGAAAAGAAATAAATAAAACCTATTTTGAATTTCAAAACTATCCAAAAAAAATCACATCTATGAAAACTACGGGCAATTTGAACATCGATGAAAACGAAATGAAACTGATTATTTTTGCCCTGTTTCAAAGTAACAACAACAATACTGTAGCTTCTCGATTGCTTGGAATTTCGCGCGATACGCTAATTCGAAAAAAAAAGAAATACAACATTGGCGTGATCAATGAAAAAACGTTCAATGAATCTCCTTTCTCAAAATATCTTTGTTAAATTGAACTGTTGCAAAATTGCATGTTGCTATAGCAGAATACGACAGTTGATATGATATTAACCACCCAGATTACGGATGGTATTTTATTCTAACAATTTTTTGATTGTAAAATAGCTTTTCTTAAAGCACTTCCGATCAATTCCAATATTTCATTGATAAAAGTTATGTTTTGGTACATCTATTGCCTTTAGAAAACAGAGATCTGTTATTAATAACCAATTTATCTATCACAAAACTCAATTTTAACCAAAACAAAAAATGGAGGTTGTTATGAAAACACTCAAATTATTAATCGCAAAAGGATGGCTTTTTATATCCTGCCTGCTTTTGCTTACTTCCTGTTACGATTTTATTTATGTAACACAACAAAACGACGTGCAATCCGATACATATATGTTTAGCGAATTGTGCGTATACATTAATAACCTTGATAACAAAAAATGCACTCCATATGTAGGTCTTTTGTTGCCTAAGGATTTTACAATGGATAACCATTTCATCTACTATCACCTGGATCACGATTGTAAAACACCAGCCGGATTAATTAATTATTCTGCATCCCTGTCATTGGAAATGCATGAGATTGAACCGGCTCCAAATGGGTATTCCTGGTGGGTAGGTATCGGAAATAAACCAATTTCGGAAAAGGGTGCATATGTCGCTTATCCGGGGATGAAAAGCTCTGCTAAATGTGGAAATTATTATATCGATTATATGATTGGTGATAATGTAAACGGTTTGAATGTAAAAAGGAGTAATCAAAACCCGATTGAAGTAAAGGATTCCAGGATACCGACTTATCTAAAAATTTACAAGGAATTTGAAAACAATCTGCTCACGTGGCATCCGACCCTGCAACAAGGTTATTTAAAAGGGTATAATATTTATCGCAACGAAGTAAAATTGAATGATAATTTTGTTACCCATTCATATTATTATGATGCAAATCCACCCGCTGGTAAAAATGTTTACAGGGTTACGGCTTACTACATGAAGTACGGCGAAACCAAACCCAGTGCCGATGTATTTGCCTGTAATTGCCCCACAGGACCGGCACTAACCTTTGATGGCAATAACTCACAGGTATTTGTAATGGATGATGCTTCGTTAAACCTGTTGCACGAGTTTTCAGCTGAAACCTGGATAAACCTTGAACCCGGTTATGCAAACGGAAAGAATACGATCATCACAAAAGGCTTACCGGGAAAGGGCTATAAACTGTTTGCCAAACCCTATGGTGACACCTATAGAGTAGGTATAGAGTTGGCCGATATCACGCTTGTATCCAATCAAATAATCAAAGCTAACGAATGGCATCACGTTGCAGTAACCTGGGACGGAATCATCTTAAAACTCTTCATCGATGGCATACCTGATAACAAAAGTAACGTATTCACATTGCTGTATGCAGAAGAAACACCCCTTTTCATTGGAAAGGATGGGTTGACCAATACCGAAGCTTTTAAAGGGTCAATCGATAATTTAAGGTTGTGGAATATTGTCCGGACAGATGAACAGATCGCTGAGTTCAGGACATTGCCTTTGGAAGGAACCGAGGAAGGTTTGATAGGGTATTGGAAATTTGATGATGGTTGTAATCAATTTGCCTGCGACCTTTCGCAAAATGGAAACGATGGTTATTTGATGGGAAGCTGTTGGTGCAGTTCAAGTTTTCCATATATTCCCGACATCCATGCCGTTGAGGGTGCATTATTTGAAGTCCCGGTAAATTTCTGCCACAATCCAGGCACAGATTTTCAAAGAGTAGTTATGGATATTAAATACAATCCTGAATTATCGGAATTTTTGAAAGTAGATTTAGTCGGCACTGCATTCGAAAAATGGGAAATTGTCACCGGATATTCTCCCGGTAAATTAAAGATTTCGATAAAAAATACCGGTTTGGCATTACTGGAATCCAATACGCTAATTAAACTCCGCTTTAAAGCATTGTATCCCGAATTACATGATGTCATCTTGTTGAATTCCTTTAAAATTGACCAAATGCCGTTACGCACCATGAGTGGGAACGTTGTTGTCGCCCTGCCAGGATACAAGGAACATTTTGTTGAAAAATCCGCAACCGTTCATTCAGACAATAATCTTCTGAATGTTAATCCGAATCCTGCAAGTAATAATACAACTTTCAGTTATATTTTGCCGGAAAACGGGCAGGTTGAAATTTTAATTTTCAACCTGAACGGGCAGGTAGTATCAACACTTGTGAATGAAAACCAGATTGCCGGAACTTATAATTACAGGGCTGATGTTTCGAACCTGCCGTCGGGGATATATTTCTATACCCTGAAAACCGGGAATTCAGCTATTTCGGGGAAGCTGATTATAAATTAAAAATAAAATCAGGATTAACAGAACTATTTTTATAACTTGACGATCTTCCTAATACAACCCCCGCTGTGTTTGAAATTAATCCTGATAACGTACAGGCCTCTTCGGAGGCCTGTACGGCTTATATCCAAATCTAACCTTTTCATTTTGCCTGTCATCAAATGAAAATTTTCATTCTTCACAACGGCTCCATCCAGGGCATGGATTGAAATGTTGGCCAAATCACTTGGAGGATTTTTTATCTCCAGGATTAAATTTTCCTTTACAGGGTTCGGATGAACATTTACCTCAAAATGCTCTGTTAATGGAAGTTCCTGTCCTACAAATAAAGTCCGAACCGAATCAATGTATGTGAAAGTGGGTAATAAACCATCATCATGCACTGTACAAAGGGGTAAACCATGATCTTTTCCCAACCATTTAAATTCTATATAATTGCGATAAACCGGGATGCCAAAACCCAAAGAATCTATGTAAATGCTATCAAATTGGATAATATCCGATCTTATCCGAAGCGTTTCGAAGCTGCCATAAGGTGTTATCAAAGTGCCCCAGCCGTCAGCATAATTAATCCGCTTTTTCCATCCACCTGAATATCCTATTCCGGGAATGTCGAACTCATAGGAACTCATCGAAGAATCCTCATCTTCATATGCTACAGGAAATTGATAGATTATATCAGGACTGTCGAATTTGTTAGGCAAAGGGATGCCGTTTAATGTCACTCCTACACCCACAAAACGATAATCGGAATTATTGTTTTTATAATATTCGTAACCGTCAGTTACCTGGAAACCCGGAAATTGATCATATTCCCTAAGTTTTTTAGCCTGGTTGGCCGACGTGAGAAAAATCAATTGATAAATCCAGGGGGTTTGTTGAACTGTTACAAAAGTATCCACCGATTGGGAAATCGGATAAAGCGCCGAAAAATCCCAGGTGAAACCAGCCCCGGTTTGCTCGAAATCAATCATTCCCAAATCAATGGCTGAACTCGTTCTAATCGTATCACCTGCTTCAGGCATGTCACTATTGTCAATGATAATTTGTGAAATTCCTGTATTGCAAAAAACGAAAACGAGGAGAACAAAAATACTCGAGTACCTGTTCATGAAGATTTCTTTTTAAGGTTTATCAATTTAAAGGGTAAAAGTATCCAATAATTTTTGAATTAAAAAATTGGATATATTTTTTACGTCGTTTAAGGCATACTGTCAAATTATCGCTAAATTCGCATGGTACAACTTTTGATCCGGCAAAATCAGTATGCACAGCGAACGTAAAAAAATTTTACAGAGTCTCATTTTCCCTTCAGCTTTAATTCTCCTTCTGTGGGTAATTAGAATTGGGGAAATGATATCACATCTTGATTTGGGGGTGTTGGGAGTTTATCCCCGCCATGCATTCGGATTGATTGGAATCCTTACCAGCCCGTTGATACATGAAAATTTGAAGCATTTGTTCGCCAATACAATTCCTTTATTTGTTCTGGGCAGCACCCTTTTCTATTTTTACAAGGAAATTTCCTTTCGCGTTTTTTTTATTATTTATTTTCTAACCGGTTTGGCAGTCTGGGCCGGTGCCAGGGAAGCTTATCACATCGGCGCCAGTGGAGTTATTTATGGATTGGCGTCATTTCTATTTTTTAGTGGAATATTTAGGAAAGCTGTAAATCTGCTGGCCATTACCATGTTGGTCACTTTTCTTTACGGCAGCATGGTTTGGGGTATTTTCCCCGAATTATTTCCTGAACAGAATATTTCATGGGAATCGCATTTCTGGGGATTGGTCATTGGATTGATCCTTGCCTTCTATTACCGGAAACAAGGCCCGCAAAGAAAAATTTACGAGTGGGAAAATGAGGATACGGACAATGATAAGGAAAATATTCTGGACAATTCAGGTACAGCGCAAAATGGTGTTGAAATCAAGTACCATATCAAAAAAAATAATCCCGAATAAAGTGCCAGTCTACGCGCTATCAGATAAATTATTATTTCCCGACCCGCGCCATGCTGAAAGGGACGGGTTGCTTGCCGTTGGAGGTGATTTGAGTTCAAATAGAATTCTGCTTGCCTATTCGCTGGGCATTTTCCCCTGGTACTCGGAAGGTGACCCCATCCTTTGGTGGTCACCCGATCCGAGGATGGTTTTATATCCCGACAGGTTCAAAACAAGTAAAAGCCTAAATAATAGCATTCGAAACATGGATTACAGGATTAAATTTGATACTTGTTTTAATGAAGTGATCCATAATTGTTCACTGGCCGAAAGAAAAGGACAACCGGGAACATGGATAACACAAGAAATGAAGCAGGCTTACATTCAATTGCACGAATTGGGATATGCCCATTCGGTTGAAGTTTTTGATAAAGAAGAACTTGTCGGGGGATTGTATGGACTTTCCCTGGGAAAGGCATTTTTCGGCGAATCGATGTTCCATAAAAAAAGGGATGCTTCGAAAATGGCACTTTATTACCTGACAAAAAAGTTGGTGGAATGGGATTTCCAATTTATAGATGCCCAGGTAGAAACGGAGCACCTGAAAAGTCTTGGAGCCGTCAATATTCCAAGAAGCAGATTTCTCAAACAATTAAATGCCGCATTAAAATATCCCACCATAAAAGGAAAGTGGTAAATTTGCAACCAAACCACGAAATCCTATGCAGGAGAAAATTAAATTCATGAAGGCTGCTATTGAACTGGCCAAAGAAAATTTGAAATCAAAAAATGGCGGCCCATTCGGAGCGCTGGTTGTAAAAAATGGCAAAATAATCGGCAAAGGTATAAACCAGGTGGTTTCGCACAATGATCCAACTGCACATGCAGAAATTATTGCCATTAGAGAAGCATGCAAATACCTGGAGGATTACCAACTCGATGATTGTGAAATTTATACCAGTTGTGAACCTTGCCCCATGTGCCTGGGTGCCATTTACTGGGCAAGGCCCAAAAAAATCTACTTTGCGGCAAGCAGAAACGATGCAGAAAGCGCCGGTTTTGATGATTCGCATATTTATCGTGAAATTGAATTGCCAAACGGTAAACGTAAGATACCTGCCGAACAAATACTTGAACAAGAAGCCATTGATGTATTTACCAATTGGAAAAAATTAATTGATAAACCCGAGTATTAATGAACATTGACATTTTATGGGCGATCATCGGCCTGATAATTTTACTGGTAGGAATCGTAGGTTGCGTGCTCCCGGTAATTCCGGGTCAGGCTTTAAGCTGGCTCTCCTTGCTTATTTTACAACTTAAGGATGATCCGCCTTTCACAGTACGTTTTCTTGTTATCTGGGCTCTCATAACTGCCTTCGTTACACTTCTGGATTATGTGGTTCCCATTTGGGGTACCAAAAAACTGGGAGGATCCAAATATGGCCTATGGGGGGCAACCATCGGATTATTCGTTGGGATTTTCTTTTTTCCGCCCCTGGGTTTAATTGTAGGTCCATTTTTCGGTGCGGTTATCGGCGAATTGATCGCAGGGAAGAACAGTAATGTAGCTTTGAAATCAGGATTCGGCTCATTCCTTGGATTTTTGGCAGGAACAGCAATGAAACTGGCCATTTCATTTATTATGGGCTATTATTTTATCATCAACGCATTTAATTTTTCATGAATTGACTTTAAATCATAAATAACAGTAATTATGGGTAAAAGAATTTTAGTAACCGGAGGTGCAGGATTCCTGGGATCGCACCTGTGCGAAAAGTTGCTCAATGATGGCAATGATGTAATATGTGTGGATAATTATTTCACAGGTAAAAAAGCCAATATCATCCATCTGATGGACAACCCTTATTTCGAGGTTATCCGACATGATATTACAATGCCTATTTTTATCGAGGCCGACCAGATCTACAATCTGGCCTGCCCGGCTTCGCCCATTCATTACCAGTACAATGCCATCAAAACGATTAAAACCTCCGTGATGGGAGCCATCAATTTGCTTGGCCTTGCCAAAAGGTTAAGGGCTAAAATATTGCAGGCCTCAACAAGCGAGGTTTATGGAGATCCGGAAATCCACCCTCAAAAGGAGGAGTATTGGGGTAATGTCAATCCCATTGGCTTAAGGTCATGTTATGACGAAGGTAAACGGTGTGCCGAATCATTGTTTTTCAATTACCACCGGCAGAACCATGTTAAAATAAAGGTACTTAGAATTTTTAACACCTATGGGCCTCGTATGGACCTGAATGATGGGAGGGTCATTTCCAATTTTATAGTTCAGGCACTCCGAAACCAGGATATAACAATCTATGGTGACGGTAAGCAAACAAGAAGTTTTTGTTATGTAGATGAATTAATAGATGGCATGATCGCTTTTATGAATTCAAGGGACGATTTTACAGGTCCTTTGAACATGGGAAATCCCAACGAGTTTACCATACTTGATCTGGCCAGGAAAATTATCGCCTTAACCGCCTCCGGATCGAAAATTATATTTAAACCCCTGCCGGCCGATGATCCCTTGCAAAGGCAACCCGATATTCAACTCGCCAGAAAAGAACTCAATTGGGAACCGAATATCCATCTGGAAGAAGGGCTGAAGAAAACCATCGAATATTTTAAAAAAATAATCTGATTCATCATGAAGATACTGGTTACCGGAAGTGAAGGTCAGTTGGGGAAATCGCTGCAAAAACTTGCCCCAGAGTATAATCATATGGAATTCACCTGGACAGATATCCACAACCTGGATATTACGGATCATAAGCGGTTGGAGCAAATTTTTTCAGACAGACATTTTAACTACATCATTAATTGTGCAGCTTATACGGCTGTAGACAAAGCTGAGGAAGAGCCTGAAATCGCCCATATCCTAAATGTGGAGGCGCCCGGTAACCTTGCCCGTATGGCAACCAGGTATGGAATTGTACTTATTCAGATATCCACTGATTTTATTTTTGACGGCAGTAAAAAAGAGCCATATATCGAAACCGATATTCCAAAACCCAATGGCATTTATGCTGCTTCTAAATACCGTGGTGAGCAGGAGGTTATGAAATATTCGAACAAATCGATTGTGATAAGAACCTCATGGCTTTATTCTGAATTCGGTAAAAATTTTGTAAAAACGATTTTGCATTATGCGAAAGAACGCGAATTCCTGAAAGTTGTGCATGACCAGATTGGCTCTCCCACCTATGCAACCGACCTGGCAAAAGCATTGTTAACCATGCTCGACACAAAATACAAGCCGCACACCAACGAGATTTTCCACTACTCTAATCGCGGAATCATTTCGTGGTTTGATTTTGCAATTGCCATTGTCAGCCTGGCCGGAATCGACTGTCAGGTTTATCCTATTTCTACTGAAGAATATAATGCACCTGCTCCGCGTCCTTCCTACAGTGCGATGAGCCAGGAAAAAATTATGAAAAAGTTCGCATTAACGATACCCAATTGGGAAGATAGCCTTAAAAAATGCCTTGAAATACTTAAAAATCAAACTATATAAATCTGCCGGCAATCACCAATTTTTAATTTATTATTTCAATCTTTATTTTCAATAAATTTGCGGGCTGTTAACCCGATTTAAAACTATTTACAATGAGCGAACCAATAATTGATAGTAATATTTTACAGCGGGCTCAAACCTGGCTCGATGGCAACTATGATGAACAAACCAAGCAAAAAATCAGAGAATTGATCGATGAAAATCCCAAAGAACTGACAGAGGCATTTTACAGGGATCTTGAATTCGGAACCGGTGGTTTGAGGGGAATCATGGGCGTTGGAACCAACAGAATGAATAAATATACTGTGGGAATGGCCACCCAGGGATTATCCAATTATTTGAAGAAAATGTTTCCTGGAAAGAGTCAATTAAAGGTAGCCATAGCGCACGATTCGCGGATCAACAATACTTTTTTTGCCAATACCACTGCTGATGTATTTTCAGCCAACGGGATCAAGGTTTATTTGTTCGATGACCTACGCCCTACGCCTGTATTGTCATTTGCCATCCGTCATCTGGACTGCCAGGCTGGTGTGGTAATCACGGCATCACACAACCCTCCTGAATACAACGGCTATAAGGCTTATTGGGAAGACGGCGGACAGTTGATTGCTCCTCACGATAAAAATGTTATCGATGAAGTGATGAGAATAAAAAATATTGATGAAGTTAAATTTGACCGAAACGATGAACTTGTGATCCAAATAGGTGAAGAAATCGACAAAGTTTATGTGGAAAAAGTCAAAGCTTTATCCCTTTCAGCGCAAATCATTCAACAGCAGAAGGATTATAAAATTGTCTATACCCCTATTCACGGAACCGGTGTACATATTGTGCCGCGTTGCTTAAAAGCTTTCGGTTTCGAAAATATTTATAACGTACCTGAACAGGATATAGCTGATGGCAATTTCCCGACCGTTAAATCACCCAATCCCGAAGAACCGGCTGCATTGAGCATGGCCATTCAAAAAGCCAAGGAGGTAAATGCCAACCTGGTGATGGCTACCGATCCCGATGCCGACCGGGTTGGAATTGCAGTAAAGGATCACAAGGGTGATTTTGTTCTTTTGAATGGAAATCAAACTGCATCCATTTTAATCTATTATCTTTTGAGAAAATGGAAAGAGAATGGAAAACTGACCGGGAATGAATACATTGTTAAAACTGTTGTTACCTCTGAAATTCTGAAAGATATTGCCAATCGCTATAATGTCGATATCTTTGACACCCTTACCGGGTTCAAATACATCGCAGAAATCATCAGGCGACTCGAAGGTAAAAAGACGTTTATCGGGGGTGGAGAAGAAAGTTATGGTTACCTGGTCGGGGATTTTGTTCGCGATAAAGATGCTGTCATTTCTTGTTGCATGATAGCCGAGACGGCTGCCTGGGCCGCCAGTCAGGGGAAGACACTTTACGGTTTGCTCCCGGAAATTTATACTGAATTTGATTTTTATAAAGAACATTTGATTTCTGTGGTAAAAAAAGGCAAAGAAGGTGAAGAGGAAATCAAAAAAATGATGGATGGTTACCGCTTGAACCCTCCCAAATTGATCAATCATTCAAAGCTGGTCAAAGTGAAAGATTACCAGGTGTCGAGGGAAAAAGATATCAACACCGGTGAAGAAAAACCAATCGATTTACCCAAATCAAACGTTCTGCAGTTTTTCCTGGAAGACGGGAGTAAAATATCCATCCGGCCTTCGGGGACAGAGCCCAAAATAAAATTTTATTTCGGGGTAAGGGATAATCTTTCGGATGTTTCGAACTTCGACTTGATAAATCAAAAATTAACGGATAGGATTCAAAATATCATTCAATCACTTCAATTGAATTAACCGGTTTATATTCCGCTTCCAACGGAATTTCCATATTATTTTTATCCCTGGATTCGCAAATCCTTTAGATTCTGGTTGTATTTAAGTGTTAAAAAATCAGATGATAAATATTTTTCATCCGGATATTATCTTATGTTTAGATCATTAATATTGCAAAAAAATAGGAAAAAATGACTTCCTCGATTAAATATGGTTTGCTGATTACTGGTATTTGCATCAGCCTGGCCGGGAGAACACAACATCCCCCCAAAGATCCATACTACAAACATTTTTCGGGAATCCTTGATACTTCCATGAACATTACATTCGACCTCCAGGCTAAAGACGGAATACTTAACGGATTTTACTATTACTTTTTTCCTGAACCCGGTAATGAACAGATTTTACACTACGGAAAAACCATTCCGATTACAGGGGAAAGTTCCGGCAGTAAAATAATATTGTCAGAGTTTTCAAATACCGAATCGCGGTTTGAGGGCACTTTTGATAGAAAGGGAAACATTTCGGGAACATGGAAACAAAATGAAAAAGAAAAACCCATACCGTTTGTTATTTCTGAAGATTACTCCAAAGGGAGCATTCCGATGAAATGTTATACCTTGACCGATTACTATACCATAAAAACAGAATCGAGGATATACGGTAAACCGCCCCGAGCCAAAATTGATATAATATTGCTTTATCCTGACCTGGGGCGGGGAACCCCTCTGAAAGATACATTCGACGTTATTTTAACCACTTTTTTACTGGATGAGATCGTATTTTTATCATCTCCAAATGTTTTGCTGGAGGACATGAAATTCGATTTTTTCACTTCCTATAAAAATGCCATGGAAGGCATCGAAAATTACAACCCTTCAGCTTTATTCAACTGGGATAAAAAAGTGAGCATGGACGTGAATTATAACGAAAATAACCTGCTTTCGCTCAAAATTGAAAAGTATGCCTACACCGGCGGGGCACATGGTATCGTGTTTACCGAATTCATTGTAATAAATACAAAGGAAAACCGAAGGGTTGAGTTAAGTGACATTTTTCGGCCCGGGTTTGACATTAACCTCAACAGTATGCTGGAAAAGAAACTTAGAAACTTAAACGGAATCAAAGCGGAGGAAAACTTGAAAGAAGCCGGTTTTTTTGAGGAAAGCATTTCGTACAATGATAATTTTTATGTGAACAACGACGGTATTGGATTCTTTTATAATCGTTATGCCATCGCCCCATACTCAGCGGGAACAACCGAACTTTTTTTAACCTACAAAGAAATAATACCACTGCTAAACCTCGATCACCCTTTTATTTGGGGAACGCGTGAATAAATGTCTTCGTCAAAATTACCTGCTTTTAACTCCTGGGTGGGGTACCCAAAAATTTAAATTCTATTGGTACTTCAGATCAACTCAAAACCGGTCCGGGAAAAACTTACTGTTATTTTTCTTACAATATTTTTAGAATTCTTTTTTAATCAATTAAGATTTATAAATTTGCCCCGATTCTGAAAAATTTGTTTTTAATCTTTTTTTAATTTGAGTAGATGATTAGCGACAACTTTATTAACCGGCACAACGGCCCCCGTAAGCACGAACAAGATGAAATGCTGAAAAAAATCGGTGTAGCTTCACTTGATGAATTAATCGATCAAACCGTACCTGCCAAAATCA